>JAYUWL010000246.1:0-3310 GCA_043753585.1 Burkholderiales bacterium | reverse complement strand
CGGATGAGGAAGAGACTGCGGCGCAGCCCTTGAATTAGCGCGGCTTGCCAGCGCGCTTCGCAAGCAGTCGCGACAACGCGCAGCACCAGTACGTCGACACGTCAATTGCGGGCAGGAAGAGTGCCGAATTTTTGCGTCAGACTAGGCGCAAAGCACAACAATAGCAAGCTATTGTGAGCATTTGCAACGACGCATGACGCGGAAAGGCGGTGCTTCTATGTCTCGAAATTTATGGGGCGCCGCACTCGTTGAGCACTCATTTCGCGCGTTGCGGTTTGAGCACCAGCGAAACCGCCGCCACAATCGCCAGTAAGGCCACGTAGTCAAACGGGCGCGGCTTCTCGCCCAGCAACAACATTGCGCTACCAAAGCCAACAATTGGCACTGCAAGTGAACTGATGCCCGCCACCTGCGCGGGCAGGGCACGCACCAGCTCGTTCCAGGCGAACCAGCAAAAACCAAATACGATCACCACGTTAAACAACAGGCCCGCCCAGGCTGACGTTGAGACGGGCAGCCACGGCCCCTCGCTGAACGCAATCAGGCCAAGCACAATGGGCCAGCCGCCAAGCACAAAGCTCCAGATCATCAAAGTGGTGGTCGCAATGGATTTTGGAAAGCCCTTGAACATGACGATGCCGATCGCCCAGACAAGCCCCGAGCCGACCATCAATAAAGCACCAATCGGCGCGCCTTTCAGCGTCTGAAACTCATCGACCAACAGCAGGAGAATCCCGCTCATGCCGAGCGTGATCGCGATCAGGCGCAGCCTGGTTAACGACTCATTCATCATGAATCGCGACAACAGCACCACCCACAGCGGCATTGTGTAAGCAAGGATTCCGGCGCGTCCCGACGGCAGCATCGCAAGGCCGGCCGCGGACAAAATGTTCCAGCCCGCCACATTGCATAGAGCGCACAGCAACATGCGGCCCCAATATTCACGCGGCAAATTGAGCGTGATGCCGGCCTTCAGGTTGTAGCCAACGAACCACACGATACCGGCGGCAACGCAATAGGTGCGGAATACCCAGAAGTCCAGCTCCGCCAGCGCCATTTTCATCATTGGCCAATTGACACCCCACAGAATCACAACGGCGACAAATAACCCTAACTCGCGGCGGGAAATGACCGGCATGGATGCAAACTACCTTTTTCGTCAAACGTTCGCTGCACAGGGGCTAGCGGGACGAAAGTGACAAAGTCGACTATGAGAAGAATAGGGCTCCAGCCCTCAAAAAACGCGCTTTAAAGAAAAAGCTGAATCAAAAACCGGTCAGTGCAAATGCACCGCTCCAGTTTCCGCGTCCTCCGGCAAATGCGCATGTAGCATCTCGCCCTCACGATTCGGGAAATGCGGTGCGCCGCAGTCATCGCAGAACTCCAGCGGCAATTGCTCTTCCAGCAGGATGATGGTGCCCACATTCGCCGCTCGCAAGAGCGCCTCGATTTCCTCCACCACCGGCGTGTCGTCCCCTTCGTCAGACACCAGCGGCCACACGCAGCCGTGCACCACATCGTCGTCGTCGCCAATCGCGAAACCGATTCGATATTCCTCCAGCCCGTTGCCCCAGCAACCGCCAATCACCGCCGTCAATTTGTCCGGCGTCGTGTGTGTCACGGCTTCAAGATACTGCACCGAAGCACCAATCGAATAAGCGCGCGACGCCATGTCGGCATCGCGGCACGCGGAGAAGAACGAACGTGGCAAAGTGAGTTCGTGCGGAAAGCCCACCAGCAACGGCTTGATCGCGTTGCCGCCCTGCGAACGCCAGATGCCGAGGCAGTTTTGCCGCGCTTCTTCCACCGGCGTGGTCGTTTCCTGCCAGGCGTAAAACGGCGCGCCTTCGGTCACCTGAAATGCGCCGACGATCATGCGCATGTCGCAGACCACGTCCGGCGCGTCTTCCACCGTTTTCGGGTCAATCGTCAAATGCCCGCGCTCGCGAATCGCGGTGCTGAGGTTTTGTAGCAACTCCCGCGACTGGCTGTAGCTGTGCGGCAGCTGGTCTGGGGCAAACATAAAATCCGCGAGCGCAATCTTCGCCTTCGACGAAAACACATGCGCCGACAACTGCACCGCTATGTTTTGCAACTGCGCTTTGGGGATCGTTTTCGCCGGGATCTGATTGCGCCCCCACACCAGAATCGGCGCGCAAAACAGCGTCACCCGCTGCGGCCCATGCTCTGAATCCAGCATGATCGATTCGGTGAGCGACTCCACCATGTCGGCAAGCGCGTCAAACGTGGCGTCCGGCGCATCATGCGCCTTGTCCAGCGCGCGGTTGATCGCATCCTCGTCGTTGTTCTCCAGCTGCTGCATCACCGCAGTCTCAAGCTCGCGCTCCCAATACACGTCTTCAGCGCGACTCTTCGAGGAGGCCAGGCCCTCGGCGAGACGCACCAGTTGATTGGCTTCACGGGCACCGCTCTTGCGGCGAAATGGGGCACGAGACATAACGAAATCCTTTGTAAGGACTGCATTCTACGAGCCGGGATGAGTACAAGGGCGTAGCCGCCAGCGGGCCGACGTGCAGCGCTGGTTGTAGGCGACGACTTGGCGTCGGTCAGGCTCACGAAAGCGCGGCCAGGTCCGCGCCTAAGGCAAAAGGCTTGTCCGAACAGGCGCATTGGATTACTTCGTCAATGTGACAGACGAGGAGGCACCGATTGTTACGCCTTTCGCGTATTTTTCCTGCCTCAACGCTTGACATGAAGGGGGCAAAAGCGCGCAACGATCAAGCGGATATTGGTACGAACTGAATCTGCGTGGACGAAATTAACGCTCCAGCGCCCATCTCACGTGTTCTCGTACCATCGCATTCGGGTGTTCAGCGCGCGATTGCAGTGCCTCCGCGACAACGGTCGACGGCTGCGCATTTCCCAACGCCACCGCAACATTGCGTAACCAACGCTCATGCCCGATCCGGCGAATCGGGCTGCCCTGCAGCCGTTCGTTGAAGTCCGCTTCCGTCCACGCAAAAAGCTCAACCAGCGTCGCTGAATCCAGCCCATTTCTCGGCTCAAAATCAGGCACGGTGGCCTTGCGCGCAAACTTGTTCCAAGGGCAGATCAGCTGGCAGTCGTCGCAGCCGTAGATGCGGTTGCCGATGGCTTTGCGGAACTCTACGGGAATCGCGGTTTTTAGTTCAATCGTCAGGTAGCTGATGCATTTGCGGGCGTCGAGCCGGTGTGGGCCGGTGATGGCTTTTGTGGGGCAGACATCGATGCAGGCGGTGCAGCTGCCGCAATGGTCGCTTTGCGGTTCAGGTGGGGCTAGTTTCAACGATGAGTAAATTTCGCCTAAGAA
>JAYUWL010000245.1:0-10026 GCA_043753585.1 Burkholderiales bacterium | reverse complement strand
GCATTGGCCTATCCACCCGCGTTCGTTGTCTTCAACGACGCAGGGATTGGCCTCGACAACGCCGGAATCGCAGGACTCGAAATCCTGCAGCAGCAAGGCGTCGCCGCGTGCACAGTGAGTCATGTCAGCGCGCGCATCGGCGAGGCGCCAAGCACCCTGGCAACAGGCGTCATCAGTCACACCAATTCGCTCGCCCACGACCAGGGTGTTCGAGTCGATCAGCCCTGCGTCGAAGCCATCAGCTTTTTCGTCTAAGCCATATTGAGCATGGGGTAGATGCTCTAATCGGAATTTATCGACTTTTAGCGTAAATACGCGCTAGCCCATATGTAATATAGGTTTTCGAGAGAAGCTAATTATCTTAACCGCACCGTAAAATGCTGTGCGTGCTCCGAACGCAAATTGTCAGCGAGGCTGAAAAAACGGCGAGTTTTCAGCGGATAGGCGCACGTTAGACCACTCGTGTGTCACCGGATACGTTCAGAATTCCTGAAAAAAGGCGTTTAAATTTCCTGGAATTCCGCTGGAAGACTTTGCGGATACCGGGGTTAAGGCTCACTCGTTGCGCTGTTCTCGGCGCATGTTCGTGGCGTCGGCCCGCTGTAGGGCCAGCGCTTGAATCGTTGTCATGGCCGTGCAAAACTCGCCGTGCATGCTGGCCACGGACAGATCGTGTACCAACTCTGGTGGATGGTCGACACCCTGAATGTCGACGCGATTCGAGGTGGCACAAGCGTCGTGTACAAGATAGGTGTCGTAGCCCATATTGCCGGCCATGCGCACCGTAGTCTCGACGCAAAAATTGGTGAAGTAGCCCACGCACAGCAAGCGCGTAATGTTGCGCCTACGCAGCTCCAACTCGAGGCGCGTGCCCATGAAACCGCTGTTCACGTCTTTGCGCACCACCAACTCATCGCCCACCGGCCCCAGGCCTTCCAGAAACGCACCGCCGGGCTGGCCCACTTTGAGTGGGGAGACTTGTTGGCGTGAGTCGTGTTGGGTGAAGATGACCGGCAGCTCCGCTTTGCGCCAAGCCGCGAGCAAGGAGGCGATGTTGGCCTCGCAATCCGGGTTGTTGCGCCGCCCATTGGGGCCACCCCAGTGCTTTAAGTCGTTCACGCCGACTTGGGCGTCAATGACGACGAGGGCGGTGTTTTTGCCAAATTGCTTAATCATGAGGTGTCTTGAAAAAATGGCGTAAAGGAAAAAGTTTTAGTTGTTTCCGGATAAAGGTGTGTTGCTATTTGTGCTCACATGAGCTCATGTCTTGAAGGGCGGTTTCAACCCAGAAGTGCAACACCGGGATTCGCGGAATTTAGCTGCAGCGCGGATTTCAAGTCATTGCCATCGACGCAAACGAATAGTTGATCTTTCCGCCCATCAAGTCGGTCAACAGCCGTGCGCTGCCCTTGTACGGGACGTGCAGCATATTAACGCCTGCCGCCACCTTGAAAGGATCCAACGCCAGATGTTGCGCGCTACCACTACCAGCGGAGCCAAACGACAACGCCCGGTTTTGCCTTCGCCAGTGCGACGATGTCCTTGACTGTTTTTGCGGGTGCGTTCGGGTGACAGATCAACACGTTAGGCGCGACGCCAACAAGCGTCAGCGGCGAGAAATCGGTGTCAGTGTTGTACGGCACTTTCGGGTTCAACGCCGGGCCGATGCCGTGCGAATTGATATGCCCCATCTAAGTTCAAAAACGATTTGGGGAGCACTGTCCTTAAGCGCGATTTTTCAGCACGTCCATCGCCGCCACCGCCCCGCTGCCTCTGAGCTTGACGCCCGCCTTGGCGAGACTCATCTCAACGATACAGATCGTGCCCATGAGTGACACGTCATTGCATTCGCCCAAGTGCCCGATGCGGAAAATTTTTCCTTTCACTTTACCGAGGCCCTGCCCAAGCGAGGTATCGTACTCGTCCTGCGCAATCTTGCGCACGGCGTCAGCGTCGATGCCGGCGGGCATCACCACGCCAGTCAAAATCGGCGAGTGGCATGTGTTGTCGAGGCACTGAATTTCCAGCCCCCACGCGCCAACTGCAGCGCGACACGCAGCGGCAAGCCGCTGATGGCGGGCGAACACGGTGTCCAGCCCTTCGGTGGCGATCATGTCGAGCACTTCGTGCAAACCGTAGAGCAGATTGGTCGCAGGCGTCGACGGAAAGTAGCCGGTTGTGTTCATCTCCAGCATTTCGTCCCAGGCCCAGTACGCCTTGTGTAACTTCGCGGTTTTGCTGGCAACGATGGCTTTTTGCGAGAGCGCGTTGAAGCCGAGCCCGGGCGGCAACATGAGGCCTTTTTGCGAACCGGCAATGGACACGTCCACGCCCCAGGCGTCATGTTCGTAGTCAGCACCGCCAAGGCCGGAAACCGTGTCCACCAACAAGAGCGCCGGGTGACCCGCACGGTCAATAGCGTCGCGCACCGCCTTGATGTTGCTTGTCACGCCAGTGGAGGTTTCGTTGTGAACTACGCAGACCGCTTTGATCGCGTGAGCCCCGTCCGCGCGAAGGCGAGCTTCGATCAAATTGGCATCAATGCCATGCCGCCAGCCGGCGTCGTTTGGAGGCCCGATGAACTCGGTCTTGACGTCCAAACGGTCCGCAATTTTTTTCCACAACGTCGCGAACTGGCCCGTCTCGTACATCAACACGTGATCGCCCGGCGACAGCGTGTTCACCAGCGCGGCCTCCCACGCACCGGTGCCCGACGACGGGTAGATGATGACGGGTTGCCTGGTTTTGAAGATGGCCCTGATGCCCGAGAGCACCTTGAGGCCAAGCCCGGCAAATTCGGGACCGCGA
The DNA here is from genome assembly GCA_043753585.1 of Burkholderiales bacterium. Classification (GTDB taxonomy): domain Bacteria; phylum Pseudomonadota; class Gammaproteobacteria; order Burkholderiales; family Casimicrobiaceae; genus Casimicrobium. Next base: position 7,218 of record JAYUWL010000245.1, on the reverse strand, counting down.
TGGTCAATGGTCGGCAGGCTAATCGCGCGGGCGACGCGGTCGGGAACGGGCGATGGGCCCGGGATCGCCAACTGGTGTCGGCCTGAACGGTGGAAATTGAGTTGCAGCATTTAGGGGCTTCATCGAAAAGTTCAAAACATTTTCGCATGCGCCGTGCGGGGCCATTTTTGCTGCGGGTCAATTTTCTTAATCCGTGAACGGCTCGACAGCGCTTGCTACGACGGGAATTAAGCTGACGCACCGGAAGCGATAGCCAACGCTGCTACGCTCACAATATGCAGGACATTACTTCACTCGCCCAACGGCTTCGCGACAACACTCAAGGGGAAATCCTCTTCACCGATGCTGACCGTGCGCGCTACGCGACCGACGCTTCGATCTATCAACAGATTCCTGTCGGCGTGTTTGTTCCGAAAACGACTGATGATATTCAGAACGCTATCGACATTGCCCGCGATCTGAAGGTGCCTGTTCTGGCGCGGGGCGGTGGCACCAGTCAATGCGGACAAACGACCGGCGTTGCGCTGGTGATTGATAGCTCGAAATATGTTCGCAACGTGCTCGATTTCAACGTTGAAAAGCGCACCGTTACGGTTGAACCTGGCGTCGTACTAGATCACTTGAACGCGACAGTGAAACCGCATGGCTTGTGGTTTCCGGTGGACGTGTCCACTAGCGCTCAGGCGACGCTGGGTGGCATGGCGGGCAACAACTCCTGCGGCTCGCGCTCGATTGCGTACGGCAACATGGTGCATAACGTGTTGGGCGCCGAGGCCTGGCTGGCGGATGGCAGCATTGCGAATTTTGGCGAACAGTCGCAGGCGGTGGGACGAGCGAAGCTTATTGGCGATCTCGCGCAATCACTGGCGACGAAACATCAGGCCGAAATCGAGCGCGTGTGGCCGACCGTCATGCGCCGCGTCGGCGGCTACAACCTCGACATTTTCTGCAATCAGAGCGAGCGCCCGTACACGACAGACGGCAGCGTCAATCTGTCGCATCTGCTCGTGGGATCCGAAGGCACGCTCGCTTTCACCAAATCGCTAACGCTCGCGCTATGCCCGCTGCCAAAGGCAAAAGTGCTGGGCGTGGTGAACTTCCCGACATTTCATCAAGCAATGGAATCGGCGCAACATATTGTCAAGCTGGGGCCGACTGCGGTGGAGCTGGTTGATCGCACGATGATTGATCTGGCGCTGTCGAATCCGGCCTTCGCGCCCACCGTTCGCACTGCGCTCGTTGGGCAACCCGACGCGATTTTGCTTGTTGAATTTTCTGGCGACGGCAAGGATGCACTCAAGCGTCAATTGACACTTCTCGTCGATCTGATTGCCTCGCTCGGGCTGCCGGATGCTGTCGTGGAAATGACAGAAGATGCGCCGCAGAAGAACCTGTGGGAAGTGAGGAAGGCCGGCCTCAACATCATGATGAGTTTGAAGGGTGACGGCAAGCCCGTGAGCTTTATCGAGGACTGCGCGGTACCGCTCGAACACCTCGCGGAATACACGGCCAATCTCACTGAAATTTTCGCGCGCCACGGCACGCGCGGAACCTGGTACGCGCATGCGAGCGTGGGTACGCTACATGTGCGACCGATCCTCGACATGCGGCGCGGTGACGCGACGAAGATGCGCGCGATCGCCGAAGAGGCGAGCGCGCTGGTACGCAAATTCAAGGGGGCTTACAGCGGAGAACACGGCGATGGTCTCTGTCGCGGCGAATGGGTTTCGTGGCAATTTGGCCCCGCAATTTCTGGTGCGTTCCGCGAAATCAAGCAGGCGTTCGATCCGGACAATTTATTCAATCCCGGCAAGATGATTGATGCGCCGAAAATGGACGACGCGTCCCTCTTCCGCTTTAAACCGACGTCCCTCGCAACCCGGTATGAAACCATTCCGATCAAAACCGCGCTCGATTGGAGCGCGTGGAACGTACAGAACGACCCGGCAACCGAATCGACGACCGCGCCGGGAACAGGGGGCGATGCGGCGGAAGGCTTCGGCAAGGCCGTGGAGATGTGCAACAACAACGGTCATTGCCGCAAGTTTGACGCGGGAACGATGTGCCCGAGCTATCGCGTAACGCGGGACGAAATCAACAGCACCCGCGGTCGCGCCAATACCTTGCGCATGGCCATCTCGGGGCAGCTAGGCACAGACGGAATCGCGTCGGAAGAAGTGCATGAAGCGCTCGATCTGTGCGTTAGCTGCAAGGGCTGCAAGCGCGATTGCCCCACGGGTGTCGACATGGCGAAGATGAAGATCGAGCACTTGCATCAGTACAAGGCGAAACATGGATTTTCGATTCGCGACAATCTGATTGCCCGACTCCCAATTACGGCGTCATTCGCGCCCAAGTGGCCACGTCTTTTTAACCTGCGCAACCGGTCGCCATTGCTTGCGAAGCTGGGTGAAAAACTGTTTGGCTTTTCGGTGAAGCGCTCGCTTCCGACATGGCGCGCGGACACAGCGTGGAGCGAGTTGGGCCCGCGCAAATCGTTGAAGCAATTTCTTGAGGCGAAGGCGCGCAATGAGCCGTGCGTCGCGCTTTTCGTCGACACGTTTAACGGTGCGTTCGAACGTGAAAACGTCAGCGCCGCGATCAACGTGCTTGAAGCCGCAGGTTATCGGGTGTACGTACCGCGCTGGTTACCGGAAGGGGACCGCGATCATCGAAATCTGTGCTGCGGTCGTACCTTCCTGGCAGTTGGCATGGTGGATGAGGCGAAGCGGCAGGCGCAATATTTACTTTCCGCGCTGACGCCCATCGCGGAGGCGGGCATCGACATCGTCGGGCTGGAGCCGAGCTGTCTGTTCACGATGAAAGACGAAATCCTTTCGATGCGGTTAGGCGAGGATGCCGATGTCGTCGCTAAACACGCGATGATGATTGAAACGTTTCTGGAACGCGAAGCAAAAGCGGGAAAGTTAGCGTCGCTGGTATCGCGGCTAAGACGTGCGACAGCGCCGATTCTTGTTCATGGTCACTGCCATCAAAAAGCGTTCGCCGAAATCACACCAACGCTCGCCGTTCTTGGTCTCATTCCAGACGCAAAACCCAGCCTGATCGAGTCCTCATGTTGCGGCATGGCGGGCGCGTTCGGCTATGACGCGAAGCATTACGACGTGTCGATGCAGATGGCCGAGCTGTCGCTGCTACCCGCGATCCGCAGGGCTCCGGACGCGATTGTCGTTGCCGATGGCACCAGTTGCCGTCATCAGATTCATGATGGTGCGGCGCGTGAAGCGAAACATGCGATACGCGTGTTGGCAGATCACTTGCCCATGACTTGACTCTGCGCAAAGTGCACCCGTGCGTCGCCTGCCATTTTGCCTCGTACATCGCCATGTCAGCCATGCGGATCAGTGCGACCGCATTAGGGACAACGGGTATGCACTGCGCGACGCCGATTGATGCCGATAGTTGCAGTCGCGAATTACCAACCGCGTACGGGGCCTCAAGCGAATGCATGATGCGTGCCGCGAACTCCGGCAGCCATTGGTTGCGCTCGCACAATGTTTCGCCCCTCAGCAGCAGCACAAACTCGTCGCCGCCAATTCGGGCAACCGTGTCTGCGCCGAGCGCGAGATCAGTCAATCGACGAGCGACTTCACACAACACTTCGTCGCCCACGGCGTGACCATGGGCATCGTTGATCGGTTTGAATCCGTCCAGATCAATCAGCAACAGCGCGAAGTCAAACAACGAGAGCCCGATCAGTTTGTTCTGCGTTGTGGCGCACAACGTCGCATAGTATTAGCTCACGTAGCGCCGCCGATAGTCGCAATTCACCACTGAAATATTTGCGCCGAGCGTTTTGTTGGTCAGCAAGCCAACCTCTGCCGCAGACAGCGTGCCGGGTATCGCGTTGACGTCTGGCATGGAGTCAGATCGGGACATACACCGTTGGAGACAAATAATGTTGGCTGCGAGTGTGCAAGGCCGAACCGCAAGCGTTCCACCCTACGTTGCTATGCCGACTCCAGCAAACCTTTCTTTTTCAGCATCGGATCGACACTTGCCGCTCGCCCACGGAACGCGGCGTAGCCGTCACGCGGCTCGATCGTGTTACCCGCAGAATAAACATAGCGATGCAAGCGCTCGGCGGTGGCAGCGTCGAACGGATCGCCCACTTCAACGAACGCATCGAACGCGTCGGCATCGAGCACTTCGGCCCACATGTAAACGTAGTAACCGGCGGCATAACTGTCGCCCGCAAACAGGTGACGAAAGTGCGTGAGCCGATGCATCATCGGAATGGCGGACGGCATGCCGAGACGCTCTAGCTCCGCATTCTCAAACGTGATCAGCTCGAAGCTGTCGTAGTCGCTCAGTGCGTGCGCGGCCATATCAACGAGCGCGGAGGACGTGTACTGAACTGTCTCAAAACCCTTGTTGAACAGGCGAGCAGCTTCGATCCGCTCACGCAAACTCTGTGGCATCGCTTCGCCGGTTTTGTAGTGACGCGCATGCTTTTCGAGAACGATCGGTTCCATCGCCCAGTGCTCGTACAGTTGCGACGGCAACTCCACGTAGTCCTGCAACACGTTAGTACCGGACAGGCGCTCATACGTCACGTTCGACAACAGCCCGTGCAGACCGTGACCGAATTCGTGAAACAGCGTGCGCACGTCGTCAAGGCTCAATAGCGTTGGCTCGCCCGCTGGGGCCTTCGCAAAATTATTGTGATTGGCGATGATTGGAATGATGTCGGTTTGGCCTGAGTCTCCGATGCGGGATTGCAGGCGATAGGCGCTCATCCATGCGCCGCCACTCTTCGATGCGCGAGCGAAATTGTCCGAGAGAAAAATTCCTGACAATGCGCCCGCAGCATTGCGAACCTCGAACGCACGCACGTCCGGGTGATACAGCGGGACGCCCTTCTTCTCCTCGAAGGTGAGGCCGAAGAGTTTGCCCGCGCAATCAAACATCGCGCCGATCATCGCGTTCAATTCGAAGTAGGGTTTGGTCTCGGCGTCATCTAGCTGATAGCGCGTCTGACGCACTTTTTCAGCGAAATAGCGCCAGTCCCATTTCTCAATGGCGTCCGTATGTCCGCTGGCGAGCGCCGTTGCCTTGATGGCGTCGAGCTCAGCGTTTGCGCGGCGTTTTGCCGGTTCCCATACTTTCGCTAGCAGTTCCTGAACAGCCGACGGCTTTCCCGCCATGCGATCAACCAGTGCGTAGTCCGCGAACGACGCGTAGCCATGAAGCGCGGCCTGCTCCTTGCGCAGCTTGAGAATCTCGACCGCGATTGCACGGTTGTCGCTGGCCCCGACATGCTCGCCACGCGACGTCCACGCAGTGAGCGCCTGTTCGCGAAGGTCGCGACGCTCCGAAAACGTCAGGAAGGGCACGATGAGCGAGCGTGACAACGTAATTATGTGTGTGCCTTTGAGGCCGCGTGCTTCAGCGGACTCTTTCGCGGCGTTGCGCAGAAACGGCGGCAGGCCCGCAAGGTCAGCCTCTGTACTCAACACGAGTTGATAGCTTGCCTCATCGGCCAGCACATTTTGCGAAAACTGCGTGGTGAGTTCAGCCAGTTTGGCGACTACTTTCGCGTAGCGCGCTTTTGCCTCGTCGACCAGCTTGGCCCCAGCGCGCACAAAATCAAGATGAACACGATCAAGCAAGCGTTGCTGCTCTTGCGAAAGGCCCAGTTCTCCCGCTTGTGCATGTACGGCATCGATCCGCGCGAACAGCGCATCGTTCATATAAATCGCGCTGTTGTGTTCGGACAGTTTTGGCGCCAGTTCCATCTCCACCTTTTGCAACGCCGGAGACGTTTCAGCCGCTGTCAAATTGAAAAAAAGTTCACGCACGCGAGCGAGCAGACGACCGCTCTTGTCGAATGGCACCAGCGTATTTTCGAACGTTGGCGCATCGGCAGCAGTCGCCAGGGCGTCAATCTCGGTGCGATGTTCGTTCAGGGCCACGTCAAAGGCGGGCGAAAAGTGCGCAGCTGTGACCAGGTCGAACGGCGGCAAAGCGTACGGCGTGTTCCATACAGCAAGAAGTGGGTTGTTGTTCATGTTCATTGTTCTTTCAAGAACTATTCTGTAGCGACAGACTCTGGTGCAGCACCCGCGCTGGACTCTGGTGCAGCACTTGCGCCGGACTCTGGTGCAGCACTTGCGCTGGACTCTGGTGAAGCACTTGCGCTGCGGCCCTTATGCCAAAGCACATCAGGCTGACCATTCGCGCGGTTTAACACGCGCGACAACACAAACGCCATGTCACTCAGGCGATTGAGATAAATGCGAGACTCCGACGAGACGCCTGAATCGTTCTCTGCAAGGTTCAGCAACGAACGCTCGGCGCGGCGCCCCACGGTACGCACTAGATGCGCATACGCCGAGGCGCGCGATCCACCGGGCAAAATGAAGTCTTTAAGCATCGGCAAATCAGCGTTAAGCGATTCGGTCAATGCCTCCAGCCGCGCGATATGCGCAACCTTCATGGCAAAGTATCCAGGAATCGACATTTCGCCACCGAGATCAAACAAATCATGCTGCACATCGGTCAACGCTTCGCGCAGTGGGTCGGGCATTGCTTCAGTCAGCAACAGGCCGACGACGCAGTTCAGTTCGTCGATATCGCCCATCGCAGCGACGCGCGGATGCGTTTTCGGCACGCGCGAACCGTCTCCGAGGCCCGTCGAGCCTGCGTCACCGGTTTTCGTTGTAATCTTGGTTAAACGGTGGCCCATAAAATAGCTGCTAAAGCAGTGAGTGGATAGTAATGAACGCAAGTTTAGAAGAACATCGAGCGGCGAACTGGGAATATGCCCTGATCACACGCCACCAACGTGGTGGGGTAACTACGCTGACGCTGAACCGGCCGCAGCAGTACAACGCGCTCTCCAGCGCCATGTTGGCAGCGCTGCAGGGCGAGCTGGATGACGTCGCGGGCGATGCGGGCACTCGTGTTGTTGTGATCGCCGGGGCGGGCAAAGCGTTTTGTGCGGGTCATGATTTGCGTGAAATGCAGGCTCATGCTGACGCTGGCTCGCAGCGCGCACTGTTCGATCAATGTAGCCACGTCATGCTGGCGCTGGCCAATCTGCCGCAGCCCGTGATCGCCCGGGTGCAGGGGATTGCGACGGCTGCGGGCTGCCAGCTGGTTGCCGCGTGCGATCTGGCGATCGCCGCACGCTCGGCGAAGTTCGCCACCAGCGGTGTCAATCTCGGCCTGTTTTGCTCGACGCCCGCCGTGGCA
>JAYUWL010000244.1:0-3315 GCA_043753585.1 Burkholderiales bacterium | reverse complement strand
ACACGCTGTCGCTGACATTTTTCCCGACCTGGTTGACAGTGCTCGAGAAGAAGCTTGGGCGCGTGAAGGCCAAGTTGCTCGCGGCCAATGTGCATGATGCCGTGATGAGCCTGGTGGAGGGCAACTGCGACTTGTTGCTTTGCTATCACCACACGAATCAGCCGGTGCAGCTGGACGAAGCGCGCTACGAAATGATCGTGCTCGGCACCGAGACGATTGCGCCGTTTTCAAAGACCGATAGCGAAGGTCGTGCGCTGTTCGCGCTGCCCGGAAGTGATGCGAAAAAAATTCCTTATCTGTCGTACACACCGCAGGCTTATCTTGGTCGCATGGTCGAATTGATCTTGCAGCAATCGCCGCTCAGGGCGCATCTCGACTGCGTTTACGAAAACGACATGTCCGAGGCGTTGAAGGTCATGGCGATGGAGGGGCACGGCCTCGCGTGGTTGCCTGAGAGTGCAGTCGTGCGCGAAGTAAAGGCCAAGCGCCTTGCGCGTTGCGGCGATGCGCACTGGACGGGCACGATGGAGATTCGCCTGTATCGCGAGCGCGGGGCGCAGCGTGAGGTGGTGGATGCGGTGTGGACCGCTGCTTTAGGAAAATGACACCGATGATGATCCAGCCCGAAATCGCTGTAGCCGCAATTCCAGAAGATGAGCGCGTTTGGGTGCCGCAGGCGCCCGACGTCTGGTTTCGTCCTTTGTTGATGAACACGGTCTCCGGTGGCTGGTGCAATCTTCTGCGCGTCCGCAAGAGCGGTGTGCTGTCGCGGCATCGGCATCCGATGGCCGTTGTCGGTTACGTGATCAAAGGCAAGTGGTTTTACCGTGAGCATGATTGGGTCGCGACCGAGGGAAGCTTTGTCTACGAACCGCCGGGCGAAATTCACACGCTGGAGGTGCCAGCGGATTGCGCCGAGATGATCACTTTTTTCAACATTCAGGGCGCAATGATCTACCTGAATGAGGCCGGTGAGCAGACCGGATACGAGGACGTGTGGACCAAGATTGAAATGTGCGAAGCGCACTACGACGCGGTCGGTTTGGGCGGAGACTACGTCAAGCAATTCGTTCGATGATGGGGACGACGCTTGCGGCGATTGCTGTTGGCGCGGTGCTTGGGGCGTGGGCGCGCTACGGACTCGGGATCGCGCTCAATGGCCGCAGCTGGCTGCCCTGGGGCACGTTTGCCGCGAACGCAATTGGTGGTTTGCTGGTTGGCCTGGCGATAGCGCACTTTTCGGCGCGCAGTGATATTTCGCCGTTGTGGCGGTTGTTTTTTGTGACTGGATTTCTCGGCGCGCTGACGACGTTTTCTGCATTCAGTGGTGAGGTAACAACGCTGTTGCTGGACGGGCAGTTATTGCGCGGGATGGGGCTGGCGACGCTGCATCTGGTTGCGTCTCTCGGGTTGACTGCAATTGGAATCTCGCTCTATCGCTCGGTCGTGAGCGTGTGAAAATCCGCAACTTTCTACGATTTTTAAATGGCTGAATCATGACTCAACAAATACGCTTCCATGAAACCGGTGGCCCCGAAGTTCTGAAAATTGAATCGGTCGAACTGCCTCCGCCCGGTCCCGGCGAAGCGCGTGTTCGCCATAGCGCTATCGGTGTCAATTTCATCGACACCTATCACCGCAGCGGACTCTACAAAATGCCGCTGCCGTCACCGATCGGCAAAGAAGGCGCCGGCCTTGTTGAAGCCGTCGGCGAGGGCGTTACGATGGTCCAGCCGGGTGATCGCGTGGTCTATTGCGACGGACCGCTTGGCAGCTATTCGAGCGAACGCAACATGCCTGCGAATGTGCTCGTCAAGCTGCCGCAATACATCAGCGAGCAGCACATTGCGGCAGGTTTTTTGCGGGCGATGACGGTTGAATATCTGCTCAACCGCACGTTCAAATGCAAGGCGGGCGACACGATCCTGTTTCACGCGGCAGCGGGCGGCGTGGGCCTGATTGCCTGCCAATGGGCAAAGACGCTCGGCGTCACGCTGATCGGCACGGTCGGTAGCGCGGAAAAAGGCAAGCTCGCGATGGAGCACGGCGCCGCGCACGTTATCAACTACAACACCGAGAATTTCGTTGAGCGCGTCAAGGAAATCACCGGCGGCAAAAAGGTGCCCGTGGTTTACGACAGCGTCGGCAAAGATACCTGGCCCGCCTCCCTTGATTGCCTGCAACCTCGGGGGTTGATGGTGAGCTTTGGCAATTCCTCCGGGCCGGTGACAGGTGTTGATCTTGGCATCCTGGGTCCGAAAGGCTCGCTGTCCGTTACGCGGCAAACGCTCATGACCTATACCTCTGACCGAGCAACAATGGAGGAGATGGCGAACAACGTGTTCACGCTCATGAAGGACGGCAAACTTGATCTCGCTGCACGCCAGACTTATTCTTTAGCCGATGCCGCTCAGGCGCATCGGGATCTGGAAGCGCGAAAGACTGTGGGCGGGGTGATTCTGGTTCCATAGGAAGCTCACAGGTAGCGCGTGCCCTTCGCAATAGGGAAGATGGCGCATGGTGCAGGGTACAACGTGTTACCGGGAACGGAAAATTGGCGCGTCTCTTCGACTATTGCACGTGAGGTCCAGTTACATTGAACCTGTAAGATCGTATGAGTCAACTCGATTATCTTTGTTTTTCTATGCGGGTCACCACGCAAATTGAATTGAGCAAAGTCGAGCGAAATAGGGGCCATGCGTACCCTGAACGGCAGCGTAATCTCACACTGCGAATGGCGTCATTGGAACGGCGAACGGCTTGCCCTTCTTGAACAGATTGCTTGCGAAACACCGAAAGATAATTCGCTGCAGCTGATCTGCGACGATTATGCAACCCGCAAGTACGCGGTCGTCAAAGCCTGATTGCCATCCGCGCTTTGAGTGGTTCGCGAATCGGGGCACGGTGTGTTCGCGAAAGTGTTGCTTGATGCCGTGTGTGACGGCCGCGGTGATTCGTACAAGACAGGCCAGATCACACGATCTGATCTCGCTGCGAAATGGGAGAAGCGTGTGCCCGCCCTGCCGGAGCAAAGTCAGTCGCCGAGAATTTTCACGCCAGCCAGTGGCGTGGAATATTTCGTTGCGGTTAGCAGTAACTAGACGTGTGCGGTCGTTGGCACACGCCGATGTAGACAGATGTTCGGGCGGTTTACGCCACTTTAAAAAAGGTGCTGCGTAATTAGTTTCGCTATAGTTGGGATCAACTCGGATTGAGGGCGGTAGTCATGAATCTAGCTTCTTCTTGGTTTGGTTGCGGTCGCGCCTTGGGCAGTGCTGTTTTCGTTTTGTATGCGAGCGCTTTTGCGCATGCGGC
>JAYUWL010000243.1:0-10139 GCA_043753585.1 Burkholderiales bacterium | reverse complement strand
GTACTCCGCTTGGGCGAAGCTGAGTTGACTACTTATCATATGCATATTCTACCAAAGAATATAAAGAGAAGCTAGTGATTAAATCTGTGTTTCCCTAGCGTAAGCGCCGATGTAGCGGTCGGCTCATTGGTTGCAACACGACCGTGAAACAATGCCAAACGTAGCGATACAAACAGCCATGCAAAACGCAGCGTTGCAAGACCAAGTGTAATTGCGATCACATAACCAGCCAACCAGCTGGGGTGCGTGTGCCCCGTGAGCTGGACTGTGTCGGTGGCACGGGATGCGACGCCATGCAATTGCTCGCCGAGCCGCTGCGATACGACATTTTTGATCCAGGTGAGTGCTAAGGTGAGGGTTATGCCGACGGCGATACCGCCTAACGAGACCCATACGAAATCAAGCGCAGCCCCCCAGAATGAAAATACCCCCGTCATCATCGCAGCTACGGCGAAGCGAAAACAAACGAGCCCGGACGCATCGTTCAGCAACGATTCGCCTTCGAGGATGCGCATCATCCATCGTGACATCGGAATCCGCCTGGCAATCGCTGAAACCGCAATCGGGTCGGTCGGTGAAAGCTTTGCGGCAAGCGCGAACGCAACTGGCAGCGGCATGGGGGTAGCAGCCAGTGAATGAAAAAGCCCATGCCGACAATTGTGAATATCACCAGCCCGAATGCCAGCTGCAAGACCGTGCCTTTGTCCTTAATTAATTCCTCTGACGGTATTCGCCATCCATCTATGAATAACTGTGGCGGCAGAAACAACAGAAAAAAGATTTGCGGATCAAGCGCTAAACCGAGCTGACCGGAAACTTCGTGGATCGCGCCCAGCGCTATCTGGATCAGCGGTCGCGGAATATCAAAGGGGATCAACCGAGTGATAACGTCGGAAATGACCACGGCTACCAACAGAAGGAGGATGTCCGCAACGTTTTCCAAACTTAACTTACTCCATACATACCGCCTTAGCTCAAGCGAGCCCGTGCGCGCGGTCTGTGGGTAAGCGCACAGAAGAGCCTTGAACCGGAAGAGTACTTACGTTGCTTTAATATTCTTACTGCCGTGTACGTTGCCGGACAGACACTGCGTGTGGCGCTGGGTATAAACGATCCGGTGCTGATCCCGGCACATCGACTCATCAAGAAAACCACATATGAAAAGCATCGCATTGGTCGCAGCTCTGGCGAGCCCTGGTACTTTACGACCGCTGGAACGACTCAGGCGCAGGTTGCGGGAAGCACCACCACGATAGGCAGTTCAGTTGAAGAATCGACAAAGCTTGCAATGGGCTGGAGAGTCAAAATAACCATCCTTGGGAAAACGGTCTACAACGATCAGGGACAAAAGGTAGGCACGGTCGAAGACCTGATCATTTCGCCTGATCGCAACGTATCGTACGCAATCGTTGGTGCAGGTGGTTTTATCCTTTTGGGCAGGCACGATGTCGCCATCCCGGTGTGGCAAACCCAAAACGAAAACGGAAAACTCGTCTTGCGCGGGGCAACCAAGGACGTTGTCAAATCGCGGCCGAGCTTCATCACGGCGTCATGAACATCATGCTGGTCAGCGTGACCGGGCGTGGTGTTCGGCTACTTTCCAGCGCGACGTGCGGCGAGGATGGATCCGATTGAGGCGTTGCGGCATGAGTAAAACGTGCTGCGGGCCATCGCAAATGAAATTCATGGCGAGTGCACCGACCGTTGATCGCTGTGCGCCCCTTAGTCCCGTATTCTTGACCAACCCGACGAACCCGGAGAACACCTCCGGTCGAATGTCGATCAACTGGAGAACCGTATGACCAAGATGAAAGCCGCCGTATTCGTGGAACCTGGACGCATCGAGATCGACGACAAACCGATCCCGCCGGTCGGCCCGCTTGACGCTTTGATGCGTGTAACGACCACCACGATCTGTGGCACCGATGTGCACATACTTAAAGGCGAGTACCCGGTCGCCAAGGGGCTCACCATCGGCCACGAGCCGGTGGGCGTGATCGAGAAGCTCGGTTCTTCGGTTACCGGTTATCGCGAAGGCCAACGCGTCATCGCGGGTGCCATCACGCCCAGCGGCTGGAGCAACGCCTGCCTGTGCGGCCAGGGTTCGCAGGACGGCGCGGGCACGGCACACGGATTCAAGTCGATGGGTGGCTGGAAGTTTGGCAATACGATCGACGGTTGTCAGGCCGAATACGTGCTGGTGCCCGACGCAATGGCTAACCTCGCCCCCGTACCCGACGGCCTGAGCGACGAACAGGTGTTGATGTGCCCGGACATCATGTCCACCGGATTCAGCGGTGCCGAGAGTGCCCGCATCCGCATCGGAGACGTCGTGGCTGTGTTCGCACAAGGTCCAATCGGCCTCTGCGCTACCGCGGGTGCCAAGCTAAGCGGTGCCAGCGTGGTCATTGGTGTAGACAGGCTGCCTGACCGTCTGGCGATGTCGGGCAGGATGGGCGCTGACCATATGGTCGACAGTAGCAAGATCGACCCGGTCGAGGAGATCCTTCGCCTGACCGGCGGCCGCGGCGTCGATGTCGCCATCGAGGCGCTGGGCACGCAGGCAACCTTCGAGGCCGCGCTTCGCGTGCTGCGCCCCGGCGGCACGTTGTCGAGCCTGGGTGTGTATTCCACTGACCTGACGATTCCTCTCGGCGCTTTAGCCGCCGGTCTGGGCGACCATCGCATCATCACAACGCTGTGCCCCGGCGGCAAGGAACGCATGCGGCGGCTCATGTCGGTCATCGAGGCTGGCCGCGTGGACTTGGGTGCGATGGTCACCCACCGCTTTAAGCTCGATGACATCGTGGAGGCCTATGACCTGTTCAGCCACCAGCGGGACGGTGTGCTCAAGGTCTCGTTGACGCCATGACCCCCGCGAAAGATCTAAAAGTCCGACTGACCGATCAACTGCTGTCGCGGATTGAGAAGTTTACTCTCATCGGAACTACGGTCGTGCCTCCGTAACGAGTAAGCCAACGATAGCCGCAAGCACTTCGTCGTTATGACCGACCCACGTGTGTCCGCCTTCGTCGAAACCGAGGAACGTTGCGCCAGGAATCTGGCTGGCCGTGTAACTCGCGCTGGCATAAGTGCCGTAGCGGTCGTCGCGCGCGCTGATGATCAGCGTCGGCGCATGTATTGAGGCCAACGGGGATGGCGACAGGTGCTTGCTAGCGGCCGTATCGCTGCGTAAGCCCTCCGCGCGCAGGGACACCGGCAGGATGTTGTTGACCATTGCATCGATTCGCGCACGTTCTTGCGGACTGGCGTGCACCAGAAGTTCGGGCGGTGTCGCGAGCACCCAATTGATTACTTGGTCGCGCCCTACGTGCAGCGCGACCCAGAACAGGAAGTCCGATCCAATCACCTGCATCACTGCGGCCTCGACCCATGGCGGCGACTGCGGTGCGGAATCAGCCTGCGTTTGGGGCTTGTAGGTCAACGGTACCAACAGCACCAGCGCGCTGACGCGATCCGGGTGGCGGATAGCCATCTGTATCGCCGAGGGCGCGCCTGCCGAGCCGCCCATGATCGCGGCCTTCGGGATACCCAACGCGTCAAGCAGGCAAACATGAGCGTCTGCCTGCGCCGCTGCCGACGCATCGCCCGGCATGGGTGTGCGCAGGTAGCCAAAACGGGACATGGCGATGACGCGAATGCCCTCTGAGGCCAACCCAAAGGCGAACGCCATTCCCTGGTCGTGACCGCCACCGCTGCCGTGCACGGCCAACAACGGTACGCCCGTGCCACGCTCCTGATATTCGATTAGGCCGCAGCGTGTGGCCAGCAGCACGCTGCCTTGGGCGGCGTGGGCGAGGGCGCGCCGCAGGTCGCTTTCGAACCGCGAGGTAACCATCAATCCCGCACCGATCAATGCCAGGATCAAAGCAAGCGTAACGGTACGACGCGTCTGTGTTTTCACGCGGAATTCACGGCGCGAATTCGTAGACCAATGAAGTCAGGTCACCCACGAAGTAGGGCTTGCCCCCTTTGAGGGCTTCGCCGCGGGTCGGCACCATCATGCCGTGGGGTAGCTGGTAGTTCGAGACGCTGCAACCCCAGGGGAGCATGACCATGTCTTTGCCCACCCCAGAGCCGCGCTCGTCGGCATGTACTGACGCAATCAGCCCAGCGTCGTCGAAGCGGAACAGCAGGGTCGAGCTGATCGAGCCTTCCACCAGTGTGGCTTTGGCCGAACGATCGTCCACCGCCGTCCAGCGCACGCCCTGGCTGGGCAGCAGCGCGGTCGGATACTACGCTGTCTCAGCAAAGTAGCGCATGAGTTCACCACGCGCGATCTCGCCGCCGCCCTGCACCTCGGCCACGGTAAACAGACCCAGCATCGCCGCATGCAGCGTGCGCTCGCCTGCGATATAGCTGTCGTGAACATACGCTGCAAATCCGGGCAGCATCGCCACTCGACCGTTCCACAGAAAGCCTGGGCGGTGGACGACTGCACGCTGCCACGACGTGAACGGTTTCCAGTTCTCGCCGGTGGTCGACATGTTGATGGTGCCAGCGAGCTCGAACGTTGCTGTGGCAATAAGGGGCTGTCCGTCCTTCAACACTGCTCGGAAATACCGCTGAACTGCTGGGGGCAGGAGGTTGATCTCGCGCGCGTTGTAGCGCCCCGCAGGTGCAGGCATTCGGGCGGCTTCGAGCAGCGTTGTTGAGCTCGCCCATCGAACGTTGCCGATCAAGACCAGGGCAACAACGGCGACGAGTAGGACCCCAACCCCGAGCGCGATCCAGGCAATCCAGGTCATAACTTTTGCTTCTTTGCGTTGCGCAAACATTTAAACCAAAACATACTGCACCGGTCGCCGCATTAATAGCGGCATCGTCCGACCGCGCCCTAAGCGTACGACGAGGTTGGGGCGCGCTGTCGGACCCAGATCCAACCATGATGCGAACTGTGGGCGAATAGCCGTCACTTCTACGGACTGATTCAAAAATGCGTTGCGTATGCCCAATGTCGTAGCGTGTAGCGAGAAGCGTTCATAGCAACGCCCGGCCTCGATGCAGTGCGCTTTGTCGTTCGCGTCGGAGATGAAAACCGCAATGTCAGCGGAGTTACGAATTTGTCTTGAATAGCGTTCATTCTCCGACTTCGCCGTAAAGAAAAGGCTCATTACCGGGCTACCCAGCCAGCGTGGCATCAAGGGGACACCCGATGCACCTGAGAAGCGTCCGTCGCCGCTGCGCAGCGCTTCGTCCGCACTAAAGCGAACCTATAACTTGGGTTCGTTAACAACGCGCTATCGTTCATCTGTGAAACGTTGCCTTCAACGACGTAGTCCACCGCGCGTTCCATCATTGGATGCGCGGTCAACAACTGAACGCCAACTCCATTGCCCGTTCCAGCCTTTTCGAGCAGTCGAAGCTCTGTCGGTGAAATTGGCTGTCCATCGTAATCGCCGCGAGCACATTGCCGGTCGGTAATCGCCTGAAACAGGAGACGGCGCATCTGGCCGCTTGGTAGAGTCAAGGTTGCCTGCGATGCGCCCTGTTCCAGTTGGGTCGAATCGCGCGTCGGCCTGGAGCCCATTCGCCAAAGCGGCCTGAGCCACATTTTCGGTAGCGCAGCCCATTGACACAAACATGTGATGGTGGTCCGGGTCGCCGGCAGGGCAACGCCGTGATACATCGGGCGTGATCGAATCGATTTTTCGAACATCTTAAACCGCCAGCACTGCGTGTTGTGAGTCGACGAAGCAAGCGTCGCGTAACGCATCAGTTCCGGCATCAACTGAGGCCTGTCGCTTGTGCCGGTCGTTAGGGGGTTTCGCAGCGCACGCGCAGCTTCTTGTTCGCTAACACTCGACGTGCATGTCATAAGCGTTGGAACAAACATTACACCGGCGCCGATGCCCGGCAGAACATTTCTTCGAGTAATCATTCGCGCTTTTTATGCTGATCTCAACACATTCAGCGTGTGCGGCGACGCAACGTGTGTCTGTCAGCCACCGCACGCTACCTCTCCTTGAACGCAACAACATTGAACGCGCTCCCACTAAGCTGTGAATTGCGCACTCTTCTCCTTGATGCGTTGCATCAAGGCACGCCACGATGCGCCGAACGCCTCAGCACCCTCGCGTTGCAGGCGCGTTGCCAACGCCTCATCGTCAACACCTTCTCGCCTGAACTCTTCGACGACCGCCTCTGCATAGCCGCCATCGCTGGGCAATACAACGGCTACCTTACCGTGATCTGCGAAAGCCGCGAGTGTCTTTTCGGGAATGGTGTTGATGGTGTCGGATGCGGCGAGTGCTTCGACATACAACGTGTCGGGTTGTTTTGGGTCTTTGCTGCCAGTGCTTGCCCACAAGAGCCGCTGTGGATGTGCGCCCGCCTTCGCGAGCTCTTCCCAGCGCGTTGATGCGAGCAGGTCGCAATACGCCTTATAGGTGCGCATGGCGATGGCGATACCGAGACGATTTTGATAGACCGGCGAAGTATCCGGGTTCACTGCTACATCCCAACGGCTAATGAAAAGCGAAGCGACCGACTCCACTTTTGGGTCCATACCCACGGCGATGCGGCGCTCGATGCCCCTCAAGTAAGCCTCGGCTGCGGCGACATAATGCTCGCGCGAGAACAGTAAGGTGACGTTGACGGGGACGCCGTTGAAGATCGACTCCTCAATCGCTTTAATACCCGCCGGTGTGCCCGGAATCTTGATAAAAAGGTTGCGGCGATCAGCCGCTTCATGTAGCGCGGACGCCGCCTGGATTGTCCTTGAACTGTCATTCACAAGGAGTGGCGAAACCTCCAGTGAAACCCAGCCGTCGACCCCGCAAGTGGCATCGAAAACAGGACGAAACATATCAGCAGCCGCCGTCAAATCCTGCAGCGCGAGGCTGAAGAAAAGCTCCTCACCAGACTGCCCGAGACGAGCAAAATGTCCCATCGCTTCGTCGTAGAAATTGCCGTGTGCAATCGCATGCTCAAAGATCGTGGGGTTCGACGTCAAGCCGGTCACCGACCAGTCGGAAATGTATCGCGCCAGCGTGCCGTCCGTCAGAATTTCGCGGCTAATATTGTCGAGCCAAATGCTCTGCCCCACGTCGCGCAGTTTCTTCATATTGGGATTCATTCTGCGCCTTAATGCAATTGCTCTATCCATGCGTAATCACGGAATTCCCGACATGTCGAGTACCGCACCTGATCCAGCGTGCCTTGCGGTATCCAGTTCACGACGTCCGTATCAATCATTCCGTGCTGCATCTTTTTCTCCACTATTGACTACCGGCGCTACAACTGGAATAAGCTGTCGAATCATGCCTACGCCTGACCGCGTCGTCTGTGCGCTGTCGAACGGTCTGCCGGACATATTCCTGATAGCTTCGACGAGCATGTCCTCCCTCCACACCCCACGGAACCTCATGAAAGCAATACGCATCCACGAATACGGCAGCAGCAAAGTGCTGCGGTATGAAGACGCGCCCATGCCCGCCTGCGCAGCAGACGAAGTGCTGATCCGGGTGATCGGTAGCTCGGTGAACCCGGTAGACTGGAAAATTCGTGAGGGACATCTGCAGAGCATTCAGAAGTACACGATGCCGTTCATCCCCGGTTGGGACGTTTCGGGCGTAGTGCATGCCGTGGGCGCTGAGGCTGAACGATTCGCGGTCGGCGATGCGGTTTTTTCGCGACCCAGTATTGCAAGGGACGGCACCTACGCTGAGTTTGTGGCAGTGCGAGAAACTGAAGTCGCGATGAAGCCGCGTACCGTGTCGCACATTGAAGCTGGGGTGCTTCCTTTGGCAGGCATCACCGCCTGGGAAGCTTTGGTCACCATCGGTCAGATCTCGTCGGGTCAGCGCGTGCTTATTCACGCGGCCGCTGGCGGCGTAGGCTCACTGGCAGTGCAGATCGCCAAGTCGTTTGGCGCACACGTCATCGCCACGGCATCGGAAAAGCATCGATCACTGTTGGAATCGCTCGGCGTAAATGAATTCATTGACTACGAGACGCAGCGGCTTGCGAACGCAGCAAGTAATGTTGATTTGGTGTTGGACACAATGGGCGGAGAAACACAAGAAGCCTCCTGGCAAGTGATGGTTCCAGGTGGCATGTTGGTTTCCATCGCCAGCGATCCCGCGGCTGGCGCAGCACGCCACCCTGGGATGCGTGGCACGTTTTTGTTCATTCAGCCCAACGCGCCGGTGCTTGACCAATTGGCGGCGATGGTGGACAGCGGCACGCTGCGACCTGTGATCTGTGCAGAATTCGCACTGAAGGACATTGCAAGAGCCCACGCGCTGTCCGAGACCGGTCATGCGGTGGGCAAGATCGCGATTTACGTGGGGCAACCGTGAACGCTCGATCATCGCGAATCAAGCGTCTGCTGGCGCGTGTAATCTTTGCGTCCATCGGGCCACCCGTTGCGCGTGTCCACGGCGAGTATGGGTCTGTGCGCTGACGTAACCAGTACAAATTAAATTTTTGCGCGTACTGCCGGTTTTGCCAATCTGCGGGCCTGCTAATGACGAATGGCTTAACCAGTTCGGTCGTCGTGAGATATGCGATTACGATCAAACTCATCGCAAAGAGCATCTCCACAACAGTTTTATGCACGACGTAGCGCTGTCGATTGTTCGCCCATGGAGGAACGACGACATGTGCAATACGGCGGCTCTTGACGGGACTGTTGTGTCAACCCCCGAGTCGCGAAGGTCCCAGCGCGACCCGAAATTCTTCAAGCTTTGCCTCATAGGCATCGGCTTCGCCGTAATCCAGAAAACGGTTGTAACGCGAGTGTGTACCGAGAATTTTGTGAGCATGTTTGATCGGACAAAAATACTGCTCGGTTCTCGCCAGAATCTCACCCATATAGCCCATCAACCCATTGCCGTACTCGCAGTAAGTGCAGTGGAATTTCTCCATGAAATTCAGATAGCTCAAGTGTCTGCGGTCAAACACGATGTAGTCGCTTCGCCGCACTTTCGCAATGCGATAAATCGGAAAACAGACCGCTTGATAAAAACTCACGCAGGCGTCCAGCATCAACAGCGGAATGACCATCGTGTAAATGATCGGCCCGGTAATCAGGTTTTGAGGACGATCAGTGATCAACCAGTCGAAAAAGCTACGTTTAAGCTTTTTGTGCGCCGCCTTCACCGAGCGCTCGAACTCGACTCGCTTGCCTTTGACCTCAAAGAACATTTTGTGTTCCTGCTGTTGCATCGCACTTCGCAGTTCGTCTTCCAGTGTAGCCATGCGTGAAAGAATTTGTGAGATTTTTTCGTTCATTGAGGGACGCCTCTAAAGTTCGTGTGTGGGGCGCAACGGACGCGCAGTGTCGCAGCGAACCCTCAATCCCAATGCAGGCGCGCAGGTGAGGGCTATTGTGCTTTGATTCTATGCAGCGTACCACGCGCGGAAGGGGCGGAATCCACACAGCTACGAGCGGTGCACGCGTGCTCGTCTCCAGTTGAACTGAAGAGGGTTGGATGCGACAAAGCCACCCTTTCCCACCCACCATCATCCTATCCTGGAGCATTAGAAACTCGCGAGCGAATGGCCTGAAATCAAATACAGAGCGAAATCAACGCTGCACCCCGTGGCACCTCTCGCGAGCGTCAAACGGACGTAACTTCCCTTTGTCGGCCTAGATAGGCCCTACATCAAATACACGCTTTTCGAATAATGAACTACAGACGCTCTTAAGCAGCCTGTCTGTGAGCCAGCGCACCGTAATCCGTTTGGCCTAATTGCAGCGGTCATTTGTCGGGGGCGGCTTGGCCAAGAACCGAAGCCTCCACCCATCCTTCACCCACCAATTTTGAATCCGGGTATGTAGCGTATGCTTCCACACAGACGGGAACAGCAGGAAGGGTCAAGCTTCGCGAACTGTTACAGCGATTGCGAGATGTCATGGTTACGCCGATCGCTCCATGCGACTGTAACACTTACCTCCCAAAAAATTGCTATGAGCCCCATCCCATCAACCTGCACCTCCGCTCCGACACCGCCACACCGCACTAACGGGACGTTATTTCTTGCATCAATCATCGCTGTGCTTTCAACGGGATGTGCCAGCGTGCCGCCGCCGACCGAACAGATGGCAGTCGCTGAAGCAGCGGTTCAGCGAGCAAATACTCGCGCCACTACGGAATTTGCGGCCAGTGAAC
>JAYUWL010000242.1:0-10186 GCA_043753585.1 Burkholderiales bacterium | reverse complement strand
ACCAGCACTTCGATCTGCGTCTGCGGCGACAGCTCACGAACCTGCCTGATGCAGTCCACAAAATGCCCGGCACCACCGTCGCGCAAATCGTCGCGATCGACGCTGGTGATCACCACGTATTTCAGGCGGAGCGCCGCGATGGTTTTGGCAAGATTTTTCGGCTCGTCCACATCCAGCGGATTCGGACGACCATGACCGACGTCGCAAAACGGGCAGCGCCGCGTGCAGATGTCGCCCATGATCATGAAGGTCGCGGTGCCCTTGCCGAAACATTCGCCAATGTTCGGGCAGCTCGCCTCCTCACACACCGAATGCAGATTGTGCTTGCGCAGGATTTTCTTGATCTCGGTAAAACGTGCGGCGGCCTCACCGGTCGGTGCCTTGACACGAATCCAGTCGGGTTTGCGCAGCATCGGTGCCGACACAACCTTGATCGGGATGCGGGCGGTTTTGCCTTCGCCTTTGTGCTTAACGCCAACAGCGTTCGTGGCAGTTCCAACGGCGTTCGTGGCAGTTCCAGCGGCGTTCGTGGCGGTCTCAGGAGTGTTGATCAGTGTCGAAACTTCGGGGGCGGTGGTGGTGAGCGAGTCCATGCGGCTATTTTCTCACTTGGCAGGCGCGGTTAACTGTCGACGCAATTCTTCGGCGAGACTCATTCCAGCTGCCTCCAGCGAGAGATCAACGCCCAGCTCCTGTAGATGGGTGACGCGCAGGCCGTCGTAGCCGCAAGGATTAATGAAGGAAAACGGCGTCAGGTCCATGTTCACATTGAAGGCAAGACCGTGATAGGTGTGGCCATTTCTTACTTTCAGTCCAAGGGCCGCGATCTTTGCTTCCTGGTTCGGCCCCTTCTCCCGCAGCACGCCTGCGCCAACTGGCGCAAGTGTGCGAAGGGGTTGGGGTGCGGGCCGTTGCAAAGATTGAATCTTGTTGAACAAATCCGTCATCACACCGTCAGTCTGCATCATCACATCGCTATTCCAGAATCGCAGAACACGAATGCCCTGTTTCTCAAACCACCCTGTTCGCTCATTGTCATAACTTACCTGCTCCTGATGCTGCCCGCCGTCCAGTTCAACTGCGAGCTGCAACTCGTCGCAATAGAAATCAAGGATGTAACAACCGACGGTGTGTTGTCTTCGAAACTTGAGCCCTAGCAGACGCCTGTCGCGAACGAGGCTCCACATCAGTGCTTCGGCATCTGTGGCGCTTGCGCGCATTTCTCTTGCGTAATGCTTTAGGTCTTCCGGCCGCTGAGCGGCGGGATTTATGCGTAGATGCTTCTGCTGATCACCGCCCTCACCCCAACCCTCTCCCCCGCTGCGGGAGAGGGGGTCGAACCGAACGTACACGCCTGGGGCATCACGTTTGCCGTACGCCTGAATCCCGTGTGCGGCCAACAACGCAATCACCGCATTCTCAATCCGCATCACCATCTCGCGCACGCCATAACCTGCGCGTTTGAGGTTAAGCAGCACATACATCATCGCCTGCCCTGGCCCGTGATAAGTGATCTGGCCGCCGCGATCTGTTTTGATGACGGGGATATTGGTTGGGTTGAACAGCAGATGTTCCGGCTTCCCGGCGACGCCTTGCGTGAACACTGCTGAGTGTTCGCAAACCCAGAGCTCGTCCTCAGTTTCTGGCGTGCGAGCGTCGGTGAATGCACGCATCTTTTCCCATGTCTGCTGGTAGTCGACGCGACCCAAAGAGCGAATAATCATGGACCAAACAAGGAAACTACAGCGCCCAGACGATGTCTACGTGGTCGGTGAGATCCTGATACAGCGCGTCGAGTTGCGGCTTGGATTGCGCAACGAAGCTCACTGATACAGCCAGATATTTGCCGCCCGTTGATTCGCGCGCAGTGACCGTAGCGTGGTCAAAATCGAGCACGTGACGACTAACGATCTCGATGACCGTTTTCTCAAATCCGGGGACGTTTTTACCGGCGACTTTGAGCGGATATTCCGTCGGAAACTCGAACAGCGTGTCCTTGTAGGCCGCGACTTTGGCGGGGGTCTGTGCAGGACGAGTGGGGTCAGTCATGGCCGTACAAGTCCTCCTGAACCAGAGCAAACATTTTCCTGAACACCGGCCCCGGCTTGCCTTTGTGCGCAGCATTGCCAATCGGTTTGTCATCGAGGGTCGTGATCGCCAACACGCCTTTGCTGGAAGACGACAACCACATCTCGTCGGCTGCCCACATCTCTGCTTCCGACACCGGGCGAACTTCGAGCTTCATGCCTGCCTTTTTCGCGAGATCGAACACTGCATCCAGCGTGATGCCACCCAGAATGTGATTGTCCTTGGGCGCTGAAACGATGGTGTCGCCGAATACACAAAAAACGTTCGACGATGACGCCTCGGTAAGAAAGCCATCGCGCAACATCACAACCTCCGCACCGCCCTGCTCGCTGGCGTGTTGCTTCGCGAGCACGTTTCCGAGCAGCGAAATGCTCTTGATGTGACAGCGATGCCAGCGCGTGTCCGGGAAGGTGTAGCACGGCACGCCGTTGTCGATTTGCTCCTGCGAAAGCTTCGGCAACGGATTCGACATCATGAACACAGTGGGCGTCACGCCAACCGGAAAACTATGATCGCGCTTGGCCACACCACGGGTGATTTGCCAGTACACCGCTTGATCGTGAGCGCCATTTTTCTCAACGATGTCGTGCACCAGCTGCTTCCATTCGGCGTTCGAATACGGATTGGTCAGGCCAATTTCCTTGCATGAATTATTCAGGCGAACCAGGTGCCCTTCAAGTCGATAGGGCTTGCCTTTGATCACGGGGACATATTCGTAAACGCCATCACCGTAAATGAAACCACGGTCCAGCACGCTGACCTTGGCGTCCTCAATCGGCATCCATGCGCCGTTCAAAAAAATCATTTCACCAACCCTTTAAAGAACAGCACGACGGAATGCCACATCCGCTTCCACATCGGGGCAACCGGCGCAGCTTCCATCGCGATCACGTTTCGTTCGTAGATCAGATTGCCAGCGCGTTTGACCTTAAGCAACCCGACCGTATCGCCCGCCGCGATGGGGCCGAATTTCGGCTCAACAATGGTCAATTCAGTGGTGATGTCCCAGCTCTTCCCGGTCGTGGTGACGGCGGTCACATCGTCGTTGAAGCCAATGGGAATCGAGTCAACGGTGGCTTTCCACACAGTCAATTGCTGGATCGGCTTTTTCGCTTCGTACAGGCGCTTGCCTTCAAACGCAGTGAACGCCCAGTCGATCAATTTGCGCGATTCGCTGATGCGCGCAGCCTCCGACGGTGCGCCCAGAACCAAAGCCAGCAGTTTGCGCGGCGGGCGATTGACTGTGGAGATCAGGCACCAGCCAGCGGCGTCGGTGTGACCCGTTTTCAGGCCATCCACCGTGGGATCAAGAAACAGCAGGCGATTGCGATTCTCTTGCGTGATTTTGTTGAACGTGAACGACTTCTCGGCGTAGAACTTTATGTATTGCGGAAAGTCGCGCATGAGGGCGAGCGAGAGCACGGCCAGGTCGCGTCCGGTCGAGTAATGCCCCTGTTGCGTCAGACCGGTCGGGTTCACGAATTGGGTATCAGCCATGCCCAGCTTTTTCGCCTGCCGATTCATCCTCGCAACAAACTCGCCTTCGTTGCCCGCCACCGCTATCGCCAGCGCAATTGCAGCGTCGTTGCCCGATTGAATGATGAGCCCACGAAGCATGTCCTCAGTCGTAACCTCCACGCCGGGGGCGACGAACATGCGCGAGCCCTCGGCTTTCCACGCGCGCTCCGGAACCTGTACGCGCTGGCTCAAACTGATCTGCTTTTGATGCAGCGCATCGAACACCAGATACGCCGTCATCAGTTTTGTAAGGGACGCCGGGTCTCGCTTCTGCCACGAGTTGTTTTCGGCGAGCACCTGTCCGCTGGTCGCTTCCACGACCAGATAAACAGGCGCGCTTACGGCGGGGACCGGGATGTCAGCGGCTACGGGGGCGGTTGCAGTCGTGGCAGGGGCTGCGGTCGGCGCAGGCGTTTGAGCCAATGCCAGTAACGACGACACCGCCAGGACTGTGGCGGCGGTCATCGAAAAAATCAGGGTACGAGAATTCACTTGGGCGCGATCTGTGTCGAAAGAATACTAATTTTACGAGGTCGATACTTTTGGGACTGAATGGCTAGGCGCGCCGCTGGCCAAGGAATTCATAATCCACCTCGGGCCGGGTTCCAGCGATGATGTCGACCAGCGCTTTTGCCGAGCCCGCGCCTTCGGTCCAGCCCAGGGTTCCATGCCCCGTGTTGAGATAAAGATTCTTCAGCTTTGACTGCCCGATGATCGGCAGATTGGACGGTGTGGCGGGACGCAAACCCGTCCAGTATTCAACCGCGCCCCAATCGCAGAGATCGGGAAAGTGATGCTTCGCACGTCGGGTCAAGGCTTCGCAGCGCACCGGGTTTAGCGTCGTGTCGAAACCGTTCAGTTCTGCCGTCCCCGCAATGCGCAGACGATCACCAATGGTGGTGAACACAATTTTCATTTCGTCGTCGGTGATGCTGCCGAGTGGTGCACCGGGTTTGTTCACAATGGGTAGCGTAGCGCTGTAGCCTTTGGCGGGGTAGATCAGCGCGTCGACGCCAGCTCCTGCGAGCATCGCGGTGGAGTACGAGCCCAGTGCGACGACATACGCGTCAGCCGTTAACTTACGGTCGTTACGCCCGGCAGCCGATCCCCTGGCAATCGTGGCATCCATTGAGGTCCAAACGCCGCTCACTGTGTCCCCTGTACGCTCGATACTCTCGATAGCGGTGTTGTACAGAAATTCAACTCCCATCGCGGCCGCGCGCTCCGCCAGCGCGATCGTGAACTTATAAGCATCCCCCGACTCATCATTCGGTGCATAAATCGCCCCAGCCAGGGTTGGCGCAGTGTGGCTTAAGGCGGGCTCAATCTTTACCGCTTCCGCCACTGACAGCACGTCCCGCCGCTCACCATTGCGAATCAGCAATTGCGCGGCCTCCGCCGCGTCGTCAAAACTCTTCCGGTTCGAGTGAATCATCATGATGCCGGCTTCGGCGTGGTCGTACTGAATGCCGGTTTCGTGGCGAAGCGCTTGCAGCATGCGGCGGCTGTATTCAGACAGGCGCATGGCCTGCAGCGTGTTGTGCTCGGCGCGACTCGGCAAACATTCGTAGAGAAAACGCAGCCCCCAGCGCCATTGGTTCACATCCATGCGCAACCGGAACAGAAGCGGCGCATCTTCCTTGCCGAGCCACTTCAAGATTTTGAACGGTGCATGCGGACTGGCCCACGGATCGGACTGGCTGACCGAAATCTGGCTGCCGTTGGCGAAGCTCGTTTCCAGCGCCGCACCGGGCTGACGGTCAACGACCGTGACCTCATAGCCGCGCTGCCGCAAAAAATAGGCCGTATGAACACCGAGAATGCCGGCACCTAAAACTAGAACACGCTTCATGAGCTATTGACCGCTAAATGCATCGCTTGTGGCGACTGATACCGTGAATGCTAGAAAGAATCGTGCCTTAAAGCCAGCGACTGCCGATGCAAAACTTGCATCAATGCGGAACGGGCATGACCCTAGAACTCCGCGTGCAGGCGTACCGTGCCGATCTTTACCGGGCCGCGATCTGCGTTGTACGCGGGGTTTCGGATGTATTGCGCGTTGGCGCTGACCCAGAAGCCCTTAAACACGTTCGCGCTATAGAAAGATTCGAGAATTATTTCCGGTCGATAACTTAGCGCACCGTCACCGATAAAAAAACCGATGCCGCCCCGCTCCAAATACCGCCGGTGTGGTCCGGACAAACCGTTTACAGCGAGCGCAACACCCATTGTGTCCTGCACGCGGCCCCAGGCGCTGCCTTTAGACAGCGCGCCCAGCGAGTACGAACGATCCACCTCGGTGTAGGCGTAGGTTTCGGTGTTGCCGTCGGCCCACATCGCACGCGCAAAAATGCCGACATCGGCGGTGATAGCTTGCTCAACGTTTACGCCAAATCCATACTTTACGCGCTGACCCGTGCGCACCGCGTTGAGATCAGGCGTAGAGCGAGTTTGTGCCGCAAGCAAAAGCGCATCGTTGTAGCGCGACATCTTCGCCACGTTACGAAACGCGAGCAAACGAAGCTTTCCAGGTTGCTGCAATAACGTGTGAGCGCGCTCCAGCTCAATTTGATCGCCATAGTTTTTGAACAGGCGGTCGTCCAGCGCCTGTTGATTTGGCTCTTTAGGCATGGCGAAGCGGCCAAATCGGATAGCCCAATCATCGTCGAAATACTCGAGCGCCGCGCCTGTCGTGTATCCGCGCGCATCGGCTGCGAAATCATACGCGCCGTGCGTAATCAGGGCCCAATTCAAAAATTGCGTACGCGGATCGTGGCTATAGGCGTTGTCGTCAAAGATGTCCTGGACTGACACTGTGCCCAATGTCAGCACGAACCGCCGTTTGTCCGATGTGCCAGCGAGCTGATTAAAGTCACTTTCGACTTTCTCTTTTTCGCCGCCGAGCCCCCACGTCTGACGGAGAAACGAGCGGGCGCGGTAGAGCGTAAGCGAAGGACCCGAGGTTCGCGCCAGTTCACCGTTTGGAAACCCGCCAAGCCCCGTCAAGCCAGAAAGCGCTACACCCTGCGACAGTTCGGGGTTAAGATAAATTTCCGCGCCCGACCACGGACGAAAACCAAGCGCAGCAGTAGCGGTGAACGAATAACTATATTCCCTTTGCGGAACCAGGCTGTTTGGTCCCGTGTACGCCGCTGCGAACGGGCGTTTGCTCTGCGCAACGTACGTGCTTTGGAATTTTGCGCCCCAGTCCTCCATCTCCTGTGCGCCGACCATCGACACCGGCGTCACCCAAAGCACCGATGCAATCACAAGGGTGCCCACACGAAAGGCCATGGATGCCGAACAAATTTTCATAGGACTTGCAGTTGACCGCGGCCATTTGAGATGTCTAAGCCGCCGAGGAAGATGTTGAGGGTACTTCAATTGGATGTTAGCTTTGTGACTGCCGGCGTTCTCGCGACTGCTGTTGGACGCAACTTCCATAAAACCCGCAGCCCAAGCAACACTGCAAACACACAGGCGTAAATGATGGGCTGCGTCAGATCTTTTTTCACCAGCCACCAGTAGTGCACGACGCCAAGAATAGCAATGAGATACACAAGGTAGTGAATGCGCTGCCAAAGCTTCGCGCCGAGCTTTTTGATGATCGTGTTGTTCGACGTCACTGCGAGCGGAATAAACAGCAAAAACGCTGCAAAACCCACCGTGATGAAAGGCCGCTTGATCACATCCTTGATGATGTCTTGTACATCAAAAAAGCGGTCGAACCAGATGTAGGTCGTGAAGTGCAGGCAGACGTAGAAAAACGCCAGAAGTCCCGCTGTGCGGCGCAGGCGAATGAGCCACGGCCAGTTCAGGAGCTTCTTCAGCGGCGTGATCGAGAGCGTGACGGCGAGCCCGACCAGCGTCCAGGTGCCGGTGGAGCGCGTGATCAGTTCGATGGGATTAGCGCCGAGCTGATTGGTGAAATAACCGGCCACGAGCCGCAGCAGCGGCAACATTCCGAGCAGGATCAGCGCCCATTTGACGCGCTGCACCACGGGCGTGCCGGGATTTTTCCAGGTACGCGCAGCGACAGGGCTACTGTTCGAGCTTGCTAGGTGAAGCGCCATGTGTGAAGCATACGGCCCGGCACGAGCGCGAGGCTGCCCGCCACCAAAATGCCGCCGATGTAAACGCCAATCATCGCCTGCACGCGGCGGCGAACGTGGTGACTTTTAGCCGCGAAATATGCGCGAGGAACGGGAGTAATCACCCTATCACTAACGATATGAATGAAACCGAAGTGACCCAGGATCGTGAGGCGCAGTTTGGCGGGTAGAAGCAGCGTGATGATCGCGGTGGTAAACATCAGCAGCATGTGGACTTTGCCGAGCGCGCGATGCAGCGGGCCGCCCTTGCGCTAGACCATCATGTAGGTGCCGATCACAAAAGACGGCTGTACGGTGGCCAGGTGGGCATAGACGAGAGGCAGTTCGGAGGCGCGCATTCTTGTGGCTCTTTACGCGGCAGGCGATGACCCGTTTAAGCCGCCATCCCACGCTCCCGAAAGTCTGGCGCGACGAAGTGACCGCCGCGTGCGCCAGTCGCTTCATGCCGTCGCAAATTTCAATCACAAGGTTGACCCGAACCTAAAAATACTTCTTCAAATCCATCCCGGCGTACATCGAGGCGACCTGATCGCCGTAGCCGTTGTACATGAGGGTTTTGCGCTTGCTGAATTCACCCAGACGACGCTCGCTCGCCTGACTCCAGCGCGCATGATCGACCGTCGGATTCACGTTGGAATAAAAACCGTATTCGCTTGGCCCGGCCTTGACCCACGCGGTGCGCGGCTCTTTCTCGACGAAGCGAATCTTGACGATGGACTTGCCACCCTTGAAGCCGTATTTCCAGGGAATGGTCATGCGAATCGGCGCGCCGTTCTGGTTCGGCAGCACTTCGCCGAACGCACCGAGCGTCAAAAGCGTCAGCGGATGCATCGCCTCATCCATGCGCAGCCCTTCGGTGTACGGCCAGTCGAGCACGCCCGAGCGCAGGCCCGGCATCTGCGCCTTGTCCGCGAGCGTGATGAATTCAACGAATTTGGCGTTGCCTGTGGGTTGCACCCGCTTGATCAGCTCGGAGAGCGGAAAGCCCGCCCAGGGGATTACCATCGACCACGCCTCGACACAGCGGAAGCGATAAATGCGCTCTTCGAGCGGCGCGAGTTTGTACAGCGCATCAATGTCAAACACCTGAGGTTTCGACACTTCGCCTTCAACCGCGACCGTCCATGGCCGCGTCTTGAGCGATTTCGCCATGACTGGCGGATCGGTCTTGTCGGTGCCGAATTCGTAGAAATTGCAATAACTCTTCAGCTCGTCAAATTTATTGAGCTTTCCGTCGGTCGGCAGGCCGTAGGTCGGGTTCGGCTTCACGCCCATGAGCTTCGCGCCCTGTGCCTGCGCATCACACGCAGCGAGCACGGGCAATCCGGCAATCAGTCCGAGACCCGCGGCGTGCTTAAGCCAGTCGCGGCGGGCGTTGAACTCGGACTCCGAATTGATCTCGGAGGGCAAAATGTCGGAAGGACGGCGAATCAACATGTGGAATTCCTGACTGTGTTGCAGATGTGTCGTTCAATCAAGGAGAAACCTTTCATGCGTCGACTCTGGTTAAACGCTATTAACGTAATAGCGCCCAGTTTGGTTTTTATGGCCTTCACCGATGTGGCTCGTGCTCAAAAAGCCCCGCCGGAACAGGCGAAACTCTTTGACTACAGTATTGCTGCAACCGTTCCCGCGATCGCCGGCGGTGTGTTCCGCAAAGCCAAATGCTGCGACGTGACCGAGTGGAAGCTGGTGCGCCCGGCCGACGCAGAGGGCGGCGGCGATATTGAGCTGACCGTGGTTGCGCCGATCAGCAAAGGCCGTCACCCAACCGTGCTCTGGCTGCATCGCGAGGGCAACGAGGTGAAACGCGCGATGTTTGTGCAGGAGGCCGAGGCGCTCGCGGCGAGCGGTATCGCGTCGCTATTGGTCGAACTGCCGTTCAAGCAACCGTATGTTCATCGTGCCGACAATAATGCGGGCGACGCCGATACGATCAAAGCCGCCGTCATCGATACCCGGCGCGCGATAGACTGGGCAGCGACGCGGCCTGAGTTCAATATCGACAAACTGGCCATCGTCGGCCATCGTTTCGGTGCGTGGGCGGCAGCGCTGGTCACCGGCGTCGACAAACGCGTGGATGCGCTCGTTCTGATGAGCCCACCGGGCAAACCGAGCGGCTGGCTGCAAGTCACCGAGCAAGCCAAAGCCAAGCAATTCCGCGAGGCGTTCGACAAAGAATCGTGGATCGACTATCTCACCTCCATTGAGCCGCTGGATCCCGAAAAATGGATCCAATACGCCGCACCCGCCAAGGTTTATTTTCAGTTCGGCAGCAGCGACGGCTGGGTACAAACGCTGGAGCAGGTGGATTTGTACCGCGCCACATCGCAACCCAAAGCGCGGCAAATGTTTGATTCGGATGAGATGTTGAACGACGATGCTCGCAAAGATCGTGGGCTTTGGTTGAAGAAGGTTTTATTGGGAAAATGAACCGCATCAGCTTTTGCTTCTAACGCTTATTTTAT
>JAYUWL010000241.1:0-3373 GCA_043753585.1 Burkholderiales bacterium | reverse complement strand
GTACGACAGCGCCACGCCTCAGCGAAAGCAGCGACAAAAAAAACCGACATCATCACGTTTTGGGTAATGTGGTGCTTGAACACAAAGTGATCATCGAGCTCATGCGCCAGGCGCGCCTTGCCAAACGGGAACGCCCAGAACACGTGTACGTATGACAAGATTAGCGTAACCAGCATTGCCGACATCCAGGCCAGAAGCGCCCGCTTACGCCACTGTGCATCAGTGAGAACCGCGATGGCAATCGGCGCATAAAGCAACCGTGAATATTTGGTCAACGCTCGGCGAATCTCATCCGATGGCGCGTTGCTGTAGCTTGCCCCGAGAAAAATCACCGCAAACAGGATCAGCGTGACCAGCGCGAAGGGGTGCACGCGCCAGCGCTGCCAGTGTTCCAGATAGCCGCCCGTCGCGATCAGCGTAAGCAGAAGGGCCCCGCCCAAAACGTTCGACAGGGCGCTACCAAGTGGCACCGAAAAGGCTACGGCGACCACCAGCCATCCACACCAGGTCAAAAGAGTGGGGTCAGACCGACGGAAAAAATCGCTGCGAAATAACGCGATTCGCGTCATGGAAGGGTTGAAAACTGCGCAAGTAGCATCGCGTTGCATTGTAGTGATATGGCTAAGGCTCGCCGCCATTCAACGCGGCCCGCTGCGGCTTCACTACAATCACTGGGATGAAGTCACAAGCTTTTTTTGGAACACCGGACGACTGCGCTCGCGCGTTTTACGACGCGTTTGCGCAGGCCGACATCGAGGCGCTGATGTCGGTCTGGGCCGAAGAAGAGGACATCTGTTGCGCCCATCCTGCGGCTGCTCCCCTCTATGGCTACGCAGCGGTTCGATCAGCCTGGGAAGCCATCCTGCGCAATTCGGCCAGGATGCGAATTGAAATGCGCGAGGAGTCCTGGCACCGCACTATCGGCATGGTGACGCTGCACGCGATACAGTGGATTTACGTGGGCGAGGAGCCGCAGCCGCGCGGCCCGGTTTTTGTCACCAATGTGTTTCAGCGTGAACCCCAGGGCTGGCGGCTACTGGTGCACCACGCCTCGCCGCTGCAAACAGGGCTGGCACCGGGAGCGGGCCAGGTGGTTTTGCACTGACAGCTTTGGGCGCTATTGCAGCCTCTACTGGGGCTACAGGCGGGTATCGCTAAATATCGACTTTAGCCATTTTTTGGATTTAGCTGCGAGTTACTAACGCGTTCAGAGAAAAGCTGTTGCAATTTTTTCTGGTGAAGACTGCGCTTCCACTGCCGCAAAACACGCGACTTGTCGCTGCTGCAAACTCACGAGTTCCGGACGGGCTTTATCGCACGGCTCGAACTTGCGTGGGCAGCGTGGATTAAACGCGCAGCCAGGCGGCGGGTTAAGCGGATTGGGCACTTCCCCGGCGACGGGAGTACGCGCTTTTCCG
This sequence comes from Burkholderiales bacterium, assembly GCA_043753585.1. GTDB lineage: Bacteria > Pseudomonadota > Gammaproteobacteria > Burkholderiales > Casimicrobiaceae > Casimicrobium. The sequence continues at coordinate 1,955 of JAYUWL010000241.1, read as the reverse complement.
GTCATGTGGAGGTCAGGGATTGCGTCGAGCAGCATGCGGGTGTAGGGATGCTGCGGCGCTCCGAAGACTTCCTTTTTGTCGCCGATCTCGACGATGCGTCCGAGATACATGACGCCCACGCGGTCTGCGATGTGGTGCACGACTTGCAGATTGTGCGAAATAAAGAGATAAGTGAGCCCCATTTCGCGCTGCAAATCTTTCATGAGATTCAAGACCTGCGCCTGCACAGAGACGTCAAGCGCGGACGTCGGTTCGTCACAAATCAGGAACTCAGGATTACTCGCTAAAGCCCGTGCAATGGAGATGCGTTGACGTTGTCCACCGGAGAATTGATGCGGATACTTTTCGCCATCTTTCGCCGTGAGCTTGACGAAACCAAGCAGCTCGGCCACGCGTTTGTTGAGGAGAGCGCCGCCTGGAATCAGCTTGTGCGTGCGAATCGGCTCGGCGACGATATCTGCCACACGCCAGCGCGGGTTCAGGCTCGCGTACGGATCCTGAAAAATCATCTGCACTTTGCGGCGTAGCGCACGCGCGGCTTCGTTGTTCGATGTCAATGCAATTCGCATGTCTTGACCGTCGATGGTTACGCTGCCGGTTGACGATGCATAAAGGCCCACGATCAACCGCGCGACCGTCGATTTTCCACATCCAGATTCACCCACCAGCGCCAGTGTTTCGCCGCGTTGAATGTCGAAACTGAGATCACTCACTGCATGCAAAAAACTCTGCGGCTTGCGCTCGATCACCCGATTAAGCCAGGGCGCGGACACGTCAAACGTCTTGCTGACGTTTTTTAGTTGCACAAACGCGTTAGCTGTTGGTCGAGCGGATGATGGGATGGTCATTGCGTAAGTCTCGGTTCATGTAGCCAGCAGGCCGCGAGAGACGCCGCTGCAGCCATCAGTTCCGGGCGAACTGCTTTGCACTTGTCAAACACTTTTGTGCAGCGCGGATTAAAGGCGCACCCTTGTGGAATGGCGTCCAGTCGCGGCATCGCGCCGTCGATCTGGATCAGGCGTTCACGATCACTTTCGAACTCGGGGATCGAGCCCATCAGTCCGAGCGTGTACGGGTGCTGCGGCCTGTGAATCACATCCGACACCGGGCCAATTTCGACAATGCGACCGGCGTACATCACGGCGACGCGATCTGCCGTTTCAGCGATCACCCCCATGTCGTGCGTCACCAGCATGACCGCGGTACCGTGGTTCCGACATAGCCCCTTGAGCAAGGTAATGATCTGTGCCTGAATTGACACATCAAGCGCAGTGGTTGGCTCGTCGGCAATGATGACTTTGGGTTCGGCGGCGAGCGCAAGCGCAATCACGACCCGCTGACGCATACCGCCTGAGAACTGGTGAGGGTAGTGATCGACGCGTTCACGCGCGGCCGGAATCCCCACCTCTTCCAGTAATTTGACGGCGCGATCTTTTGCCGCTGCTTCGCTGAGATCAAGATGCGTGGTGATCGTTTCGACGAGCTGTCGTCCGACCGTATACAGCGGATTGAGCGATGTCAACGGATCCTGAAAAATCGCGCCGATCTGACGACCGCGAATCTTTCGCATCGCCTCGTACGGCAGGTTGTCAATGCGCTGACCATCGAGCAAAATTTCACCGCCAGCGATGCGACCCGGGGGTTCCAGCAAGCCGATGATCGCTGCACCGGTGAGCGATTTTCCGGCACCTGATTCGCCAACCACGCCAAGCACGTCGCCTGGCGCAATTGAGAAAGAAACATCGTCAACGGCAGTCAGTAAACCACGCCGGTTCGGAAATTCAATACGCAGGTTTTTAACTTCGAGCAGTGGCTTGGGCATGGATGGTCTATGGTCTTAGGTGCGCGCTTTTTGATGCGCGCCGTTATGAGCGCTTCGGCATCGGAATCGCACGCGGCGGTTCGATCTGCGCCGGGTCGGCGGGCACGATCACCGCTTGCGCAGGCGCACCGCT
>JAYUWL010000240.1:0-10225 GCA_043753585.1 Burkholderiales bacterium | reverse complement strand
GCCACGCGATACGCCAAAACTTTGTCCTCATTTGTCGCTGCCGTACAGATTCGATGCATGGTGCTGTGGCTCAATATCTCGTGACGACACTGTCTAGTTATGACATCATCATGACCCAACTTGCTGACGCAATACGTCACATGATGCGCCTATTCGGCCGCACGCCATCGGAGAAAATTCGATCCGGCTGGCTGGTTTGGTTTGTTGCACAATATTTGTTGTTTTGATTCCGCCTGCTTGCTACCGATGTTGTTAACGCCCCCCAATTTCACCTCTTTGTTTGAGATTGACCCCTCGAATGTCGGATCAGCACGAATCCATTTCTGGTTTCGCGACTCAGAACTGCTTGTAAATGCGGAAGGCCTCGCGCCCACCGCCTTTGACGGGGCGGGCATATTCGGTAACGTAGGTCTTGTTGTCGGTCGACTCGGCGAGCTGGTTGCCATTGCCAACGTCGTGCCTGCCGATACGGCCACACCGGAGGGTGCCCGCTGGGTTGGCCTGCGTGCACTTTTCGGTGTAATGCCTGACGAGTTGGTTGCCCTTGCCGGGCGCGGGGCGCAACTGGTTCAATGGGATCGCGACCATCGCTATTGCGGCCGCTGTGCGACGCCCACGCTGCGTCAGCATGGGGAACGGGCTCGCCGCTGTGTATCGTGTGGCCTGTCTGCTTACCCACGAATCTCACCCGCCATGATGTGCCTCGTGACGCGCGGGAAAGAAATCCTCCTGGCTCGAAACGTGAATTTCCCGCCTGGCCGCTACAGTGCGCTTGCGGGCTTTCTTGAGGCGGGCGAGAGCATCGAAGACGCAGTCCACCGGGAGGTGCGCGAGGAAGTTGGCATTGAAGTCGGCAAGCCAGTATATTTTTCTTCCCAGTCGTGGCCCTTTCCACATTCGCTCATGATCGCGTATACGGCCGAGTACGCCGGCGGCGCGCTGACACCAAACGGACATGAAATCGCAGAGGCCGACTGGTTTAGCGCCGATAAACTGCCGCAGTTGCCTCCGCGCATGTCCATTGCCCGTGCACTAATCGATCACACGTTGCAAAAATTGCGCGGCACCTGAGTCGAACGATAGGATCGTTCCGCGACGCCCTATGGCGAAGCGAACAACATTGGGGCCCGAGCTGCACTGGCGTCATACGGCAATGCACCCGGGAACCATTGCGGTCGAATGCGTACTAAAATTTAAGATGACCTTAAGCGACGCCAATGACATGATCCTGTTTCGCAATTACGCTGCTGGAAGGCCACTGCGCGCCGCAGTGGCCTCTGCACTGCTTGCTTTGAGTATGGCCTTCGCGGCTCAAGTCGCAGCCCAGAACAGTGACCTTCAGGACATCAACCAGCTTTTGAAGGCCGGGCAATCGCAGCAAGCGCTGGATAAAGTCAACGTGTACCTGACCAGCAAACCCAAGGATGCCGTCGGACGATTCATCCGCGGTCTTGCACAGGCTGAGCTTGGCAAAACCAGCGACGCGATTGCCACCTTTACTTCGCTTACCGAGGACTACCCAGAGCTACCCGAGCCCTACAACAATCTCGCGGTCCTCCACAGTTCAAAGGGCCAGTTTGAGAAAGCGCGTGTGGCACTTGAACTGGTGATACAGACGCATCCAACCTACTCAACCGCGCACGAAAATCTGGGCGACGTCTATGCAAAACTTGCCAGTCAAGCCTACGACAAAGCGCTTCAGCTCGACAAGGGAAACGGTGTCGTCGCGACCAAGCTGAACCTGGTGCGCGACTTGTTTTCGACAAACCCCAAGGCCAATACCACCCCACGGTCGATCGCTGCTGCCGCGACACTCGCCTCGCCCGCTGCTGCACGCGCGTCCGCCACAGTTGCCGTTGCTGCGGCGACTCCGCTGAAGGCAACCCCGGCTTCGACTCCACTTGCCGCGGTTGCAGCGCCTGCCGCGGCCAAGGTTGTTCCACCTAAGGCAGCACCTACCGCACCACTCGCACCAGCGAGCGACTCCGACGGTAGCGCGGAGGTTTTGCGAGCTGTGAACAAATGGGCGGCTGAGTGGTCGGGGAAAAATCCGGACGGCTATCTCGCGGCTTACTCGAAGTCCTTCAAACCCGAGGATGGAACGTCGCGCGCAGCTTGGAGCGCGGCTCGTCGTGATCGGGTTTCGGCGCCACGACGCATCATAGTCGAGGTGCTAAGTGACACCGTCGAAATGACCTCGGCAACCGAAGCGAAAGTCACCTTTCGCCAGGCCTATGACCCGGATTCATTGCAAACGAGCTCGCGCAGAACGCTGACGCTGGTCAAAGAAGGTTCGGGCTGGCTGATCACACGCGAACGCGTGGGCTAACTTCATCCGTATGACCCGCTTTCCCTTCAAACTAGACGCACCCCCGCGCTTTTCGCGGGTGATCAAGCGCATCGCGCAGGTGGCGCTGGCTGGCGTGTTCGTAGCGCTGCCGTTCGGCGTCCAGGGAGGCGGGGGCATTGGTTTCAGCGATGCCGAAACACTGCGGTTAAAGGCCCTGCGGGAAGTTCGATCGAGCAAGCTTGATCCGGCGCGTCAAACCATTGACGAATTGCTTGCCCGCTATCCCAACTTTCGGCTCGCTTATCTTGTGCAGGGCGACCTTTGGCGTGCCAAGGCAAAGCCGCTTTTGAGCCTGGGCGATAAGAGCGAAACCGCCGATCAGCTCACGGGCTTGCGTGCGGAAGCCACCGCGCGCGTTCAGCGTGAGAAGGACATTGCTCATCCCGAGTTCATCCCTGCAAATTTCAGGCGCTTGCCCGCGTCCCGGCAATACGCCCTGGCGATGGACGTCGATAAGTCGCGTCTCTGCGTGCTCGAGAATCAGAACGGTCGCCTGGTACGCGTGGCAGATTTTTACGCGACCATCGGTAAAGCGGGCGGCGGCAAAGCACGAGAGGGCGATCAGCGCACTGCTTTTGGTGCATACGCTGTAACGGGAACTTTTTCCCCTCAGAAGTTGACTGATTTTTACAGCGCTGGCGCGTTCCCGATGGACTACCCGAACGCGTGGGACAAGCCGTGCAATACCCAGTTGAGAAAAATCGGGCAGTCATCACCTTCGACCAAAACTACCAGAGCAGTAATTTGAACGGCTAGACTCTCAAGTGCCAACTCTGGCAACTCATTGACGGTCGCTGGCAAATCATCTACCAGGGCTTGGCCTAACTCTTTTCTTCTAACTTTATACCTATGAAAAATCTAGCTCGCGTAATCCAAACAGTCGCAATCAGCGCCTCCGTGCTCGCTCTCTCCGCAGCGTACGCGCAAGACAAGCCGCGCGTCGAAATGAAGACGAGCCTCGGCACAGTCGTGATCGAACTCGACCCAAAGGCAGCCCCCAAATCAGTGGCCAATTTTCTTGAATATGTGAAATCCGGTTTCTACGAAGGCACCGTATTTCATCGCGTGATCAAGGGCTTCATGGCGCAGGGTGGTGGCTTTGACAAGGCGATGAAGCAAAAAGAAACGCGACCACCGGTTGTTAACGAAGGTGACGTCGCCGAAAAGGCGGGTCTCAAAAATGATCGCGCCACGATCTCGATGGCACGCACGGGCGACCCGCATTCGGCCACCGCGCAGTTCTACATCAACTACAAAGACAACACCATGCTGAACGCATCAACAGCGAACGAAAACATGCCAGCGCCATGCAAAGCTGACGCCCCGCCGCCTCAATGCAAAACCTACGGTTGGGGCTACACCGCGTTCGGCCGCGTAGTGCAAGGTATGGAGATCGTCGACAAGATGGCGGAAGTTCCAACCGGTGCGGGTGGCATGTTCCCGGGCGATGTGCCGCAAACTCAGATCATTATCGAAAAAGTTACTCTCATTACAAAGAAATAAAGGACGCCGCATGGCCCTCGTTAAATTCACCACCAACCACGGCGACTTCACGCTCGACATCGACGAAGTCAATGCGCCAGAAACGGCCGCTAATTTTTTGCAATACGTCAAAGACGGACATTACAACAACACGATTTTTCATCGCGTGATTGATGGTTTTATGATTCAGGGCGGCGGCTTTGAACCCGGCATGAAACAAAAATCCGGTCGCGCGCCGATTGAACACGAAGGCGTCGCCACCAGCGCAGCGGGCCTCAAGAACACGCTGTACACCGTTGCAATGGCGCGCACCAACGACCCGCACTCCGGTTCATCGCAGTTCTTCGTCAATGTGACTGACAACGCTTTTCTTGACTTCAAGGCACCGAGTGGCAGTTCCTGGGGTTACACGGTTTTCGGCAAAGTTTCTGACGGCACAGACATTCTTGAAAAGATCAAGAATGTAAAAACCAGCACCATCGGCGGCCACCAGAACGTCCCCGTGGACGACGTCGTTGTGTCCAAGGCGGTTATCGTCTAGCAGCTGCCAAGTACCGCCGCGTTGGCAGTGCCCGTTCTGGCAGCAGCACACATCGCGCGCCTCGGATCGTCCAACAGGTGATCTCGATGCGCGCGATTTTCATTTCAGATCTGCATTTAAACGAACCTGACGCAGCAACTCAGGCGCGCTTTGACGGGTTCATGCAAACTGCCGTTCCGGGCGCTGATGAGCTCTACGTGCTCGGTGATTTGCTGCACGTCTGGCTGGGTGATGCGATGCTGCCAGGCAACGCGTACGCACAACGCATCGCAGCGCAATTTGCCGCCGCAAGCGCTGCCGGGACCAAAGTATTTATCGCGCGCGGCAATCGGGACTTTATGATCGGTCGCGAGTTCGTGGCGGCGTGTGGAGCCACGTTGCTTGATGAACAAACCGTTATTCATCTTGGCGGCGAACGCGTGCTGATCATGCATGGCGACGAGCTTTGCGTCGACGATGTTCGCTATCAACGTGCTCGCCGAATTTTGCGTACCGACGCCTTCCGCGTCGTCGCAAATTCTCTGCCGACCGCGATGCGGAATTTCATTGCACAAACCCTGCGCGGCAAGAGCGAAGCGCACAAATCAACGACCGCGATGAACATCATGGACGCGAACCCGGATGCCGCACTTGCTGCCATGAAAGCGCATCAAGCGACAGCGTTAATTCACGGCCACACGCACCGCCCGGCGCATCACGTCCTGCCCGACGGACGCGAGCGCTGGGTGATGACGGACTGGCAGCAAGACTACGGCTATCTCGAATGGAGAGACGGCAAATTTGCCATCACGCCGTGGCACGATAAAAAATCGTCGGGTGGGTAGCTCAGCTGGCAGAGCGCCGCGTTCGCAATGCGGAGGTCGTAATTCGATCCTCCTCCTCTCCACGAATTTCAACTGAATCGTTCATCTGGAGAGGATATGAACGGTTTGTCCCGTCTTCGCGGCTTGCACAATCGCTTCCGTCACCCGCAAATTTTCAAGCCCGTCGCGGGCTGACACAATCGGTTGCGCCTCGCCGCGCACGACCGCCCCAAAGTGCTCCATCTGAAGCTTGATCGGATCATCGCGGACGATGTCCAAGACCCCGACTTCGAATGGCTTCCACCACGATGAATCTTCGCGGGTTGCATAGGTTTTCAATCGCATTGTTGGAACTGACAGCGTGCCGGCCGTGCCGCTGATCACGTAGCAATCCTCATCGTCATAGCTGGTGTAGGCCTTGTTTTCCTGCGCCGTTTGCTCCCAGCTGCGTGCGCATGCAGCGGTGTCTGACAACATGAACGTGCCGAGCGTACCGTTGGCAAATCGCAGGTTGATCGCAACCGTATCCTCGACAGCGAAGCCTCTTGTCTCATTCGATGAAAACGCCTGAACGGCAACGATATCGCCGCAGAGCATTCGCAGATTGTGCACCTCATGAATCATGTTTAAAAGCACGGGGCCGCCGCCCGGTTCGCGGCGCCACGGGCCATCCACAAAGTACTGGTCGGGCTTGAAGAGGAGCGCGCTGCCCATGACGGAAACAAGTCGGCCAAGCCTGCCAGATTGCACCACCTCACAGGCCGTCGCCATGATCGGGCTGTGAGCCCGGTGATGGCCGATCAGCACTTTCGCGTGAGTGGACTCGACCAGCGCCGCCAGTGATTCCGCCTCGGCGACGGTGCCGGCGATCGGTTTTTCGAGCAGTATCGGTATCCCGGCGTTAACACAATAAGTCGCTTGTTGGACGTGCATTTGAGTCGGAGTAGCTAGTACCAATGCTTCAGGTCGATCGCGCTCAAGCAACACTTCGAGCGACGGATAGAGCGCGACGCCCGCTTTCGCGGCAATGTGAAACGCCGCCGGCGACGGATCGCCGATCGCACTCAAACACACTGTCTTGCCGGACTGAAGCGCGGCCATATGTGCCTGGCCGATGTAACCGGCGCCGACCACGGCGATTCGCGTTGGGTTCAGGGTCTTTGTCATTCGAATGAGGCTTGGGCAACCATCACCGCTTGCCGGGCTGTTCCGATCGGGACGCGGATGTAAAGGCGCATTCTTGCCACCTGATTCCCTCAAGTAGTTTAGTCGTGACGCCCCAGACTAGATTAGTCGAGACGTCCTTAGCATGGGGCTCTTTCTCAAAAACGAAAAAAAGCCGGCCTCATAACAAGTCCGGCTTGATGCATTGATTGGGCTCATGCTCGCGGGGCTGACATCGCTGGCGAACGTGCGCCGGCCAACCGCCAGTCGCAAGTAATATGTTTGAGGGACCTGCCGTCGAATCGCAGGTCGCTTCGGAACGCGTTTACTGAAAAACACACCAAAACACAGCGCGGTTGGATGCCAGATCGAATACGGGGCGCGCGCTGAGCGCAGCCTCGTTCGCAAGCTCGGCACGCCCAAGAATGGAGACCCGCGCAACCTGTAAGCCAGCGGTTCACCTTTTTCGTGTAACAGCCACTGTATATGAGCTGACGAGCGTTTTAAGCAAAAGCCGACTTTTAAATAAATTGCAGTCTAGCCTTTATGCAATGGGGCATATGCGGAAAAGCTGCTGCTGCGTGGACAAACTTTTTTCTTTCGGGCAGAAGGCTGGCCGCCCTGCCATCGAGGAGATCAAGCACATCGGGCCGCGCACCTCACGCCCCCCGATGGCCTGTCTCATCCAGCATCGGAAGAACCATCACTCTTGAGATCGGAGAATTTCGCAGCCATCGTCGGGTTACCGCGAGTCAGCTTCTTGATCGTCACGTCCTGCGCCTTGTCGTTCGCAAGACGAAGGTTCCTATTGGTGCCGAGCAGGGCCTCCCTCGTCTTCTGCAGGTGGTCGATCGACTTGTCGATCTCATTGATCGCCTTTTCGAAGTGCCCGGCGGCGAGATCGTAATTCCTCGAGAATGCGGTCTTGAACGCGTCAAGCTCGGTTTCGAAGTTCGTGACGTCGATGTTCTGCGCTTTGACGAGGGCAAGTTCCGACTTGTACTTCAGCGAGTTCATCGCAGCATTGCGTAGAAGCGTAATGATTGGGATGAAGAACTGCGGGCGGACAACATACATCTTTGGGTAACGGTGTGATACGTCGACAATTCCAGCGTTGTAAAGCTCGTTGTCCGGCTCGATAAGGGAGGTCAGCACCGCGTACTCGCACCCCTTCTCCGTACGGTCCCTGTCAAGCTCTTTCAGAAAGTCCTCGTTCCTCTTTTTGGTCGCAGTTGCGTCACTTTCGTTTTTCATTTCGAACATGATCGAGATAATCTCGGTGCCAAGCTCATCCGAGTCGCGAAAGATGTAGTCGCCCTTGCTGCCAGTGCTCGCGTCGTTGTCCTTCTCGAAATAGGCCTTCGGAAACGCCATCGCTCGAATGCGATTGAATTCGATCTCGCAATGCTGCTCAAGAGTTTCGCCAACCATCTTGGTCGACAGGCGAGCCTTCATGTCCTTTAGGCGCTCGATCGCATCATCGCGATCCTTGATTTGCGTCTCGTACTTGTCTTTGAGCGACTTTTCGCTGAGTTGCTTCTCAAGCTCCGCTCGCTCAAGGCTGCTCTGCAGCTTGTCGCGCTCCGTCGCGACCAAACCGACCGCCTCGGTAATCGCAAGCTTCTGCGCCATCTCTTTAGACTCGAGCTTCGCATTCAGGCTCTGGATCTCCGCGTCCTTTGTCGCAGCAGCCTGCTGCAGCCCATGTACTAGCTTCGCTTCGGTTAGCTCGGAAGCTGCGCGCTTGTCGCGCTTCGCTTGCTCAAGTTCGTTCGCGAGCACGTCACGCTGTTTTTGCACGGCGCTTAGCGCCTCGGTCACAGCGAGTTTCTGCGCAACCTCTTTGGACTCGAGCTTGGCATTCAGACTCTGGATCTCCGCTTCCTTTGTCGCAGCCGCCTGCTGCAGACCGTGCACTAGCTTCGCCTCGGCTAGCTCGGAAGCCGCGCGCTTATCACGCGTCGCTTGCTCAAGTTCGTTCGCGAGTACGTCGCGCTCTTTTTCCACAGCGTTCAGGGCCTCGGTTACGGCGTGCTTTTTCGCGACCTCACCCGCTTCAAGCCTGACCTTCAGCGCCTGGATCTCAGCGTCCTTGATGGCGGCAGCCTTCTGCAATTCGCCAGCCCCTTTCGTCTGGGCAAGTTCGATGGCGTTCCGCTTGTCCTGCTCGGCCAGCTCAAGTCGCTCGTGTAACTGGTGCTCGAAATCACCGTCGCGAACCTGCTTCAGGATGTCGGCGTACCCGGCCTCGTCGATCTTGAATGCCTTCCGGCAGTGTGGGCAAATGATTTCATGCATGATTTTTCACGTTCTGGTTTCGCTGGTATCCACGCCGTTCAGCATAGCCGACCAAGCACGCAGGTAACCGCATCTGGCTCTCAGGCCTAGTCCCCCGTTCCCAATCCGGCTATTCTGCAAACTATTTCGTCGATTCAGTTGTGCCGAAACTCCGCCCAACAACTTTGGCAAACCAAAAAGGTTTTGAATTGAAATGGCTAGTGCAATTACCGAAATAAAAATCAAGGGGTACCGCATTCACAGAGACCTGATCGTTAAACCGAATCGAAAGTTCAACCTCATCGTCGGCGCGAATGAGTCTGGGAAATCGACGTTTATGGAGGCTGTCACTCTTGCACTGACCGGTCGGATCAACGGGCGAAGTGCTTCGGATGAACTTAACCCTCACTGGTTCAATACCGTCGATGTTGACGACTTCATTCAAAAGCGAATGAGTGGCCTGCGCCAAGGGTTTCCAGAAATCCTCATTGAACTGTCATTCGACAACGTTCCTGAATTGCAAATTCTGTGCGGCGCTATCAACACCCATGTGCCCACTCATGCGTGCCCCGGGGTGACCATGAAGGTAGCGCCCAATCCTGAATACGCAGCTGAACTTGAGGAATGGGTCAAAGCGCCAACCCCCCTGCTGCCAGTGGAATACTACAAATGTTATTGGCGGTCTTTTGCCGATAACGAGTTATCACCCCGGCCTAAGCTCTTGGCCACCGCAGTTATCGACTCACGCACGGTGCGAACCACTACTGGGGTTGACTACCACCTCCGTCACATTCTCTCCGACCAGCTTGAGCCTGCGGAGCGCGCAGAGATTTCGCTCGCATACCGTAGCGTGAAGGCATCAATGTCACAAACGGCGCTGAGCGCCGTAAATACGAGAATGAGTACTGTGCATGCAACGCTGCATAGCAAGCCAATTTCTCTGGCCATGGACCAAAGCTCCAGAACCTCGTGGGAGGGCGTTGTAACGTAAGCGTGCAACCGCGCCACCTAGACGAAAGCTTCGCTTACCGTGTAGCTGAGAATCGATAGTCGGCAAACGGCAGCAGTTCATCGATGCGGCTGTTGGGCCAAGCAGGCAGCTTCTCGATGACGTCAGTTAGCCACGCAGCCGGATTAAGTTGATTTCGCTTGGCCGTTGCAAACAGACTTTGAATGGCCGCGGCGCGTTTTCCTGCACGCTCACTGCCCGTGAAGAGCCAGTTTTTCTTGCCGATTGCGATCGGGCGAATCGCATTTTCAATGGTGTTGTTGTCAATCGGCAAGTCACCGCTTTGCGCGTAGCGACTGAGCGCCTCCCAGCGGCGTAGACTGTAGTCGATGGCCTTGGCCAGTGTGCCGCCGTTGGCGGTGCGTCCTCGGGTCTCGATCAACCACGCCTTCATCGCCTCGAGCATCGGAGCCGCCTCCTGTTGGCGCAGCACCTGCCGATCACTCACAGGCCAGTTGCTCGAGCGCTGTTCAATGGCATACAGCCTTGCAATCCGGTTAAGCGCTTCGAGCGCAATGGGTGAGCCGGTGGCGGCGTGCAATTCGAAGTACTTTCGTCGTGCATGTGCCATGCATCCTAATTCGATCACGCGCGATGGG
>JAYUWL010000239.1:0-10229 GCA_043753585.1 Burkholderiales bacterium | reverse complement strand
GCACCGTCTGCCGACGCAGCTCGTCCTGTAATTCGTCCGACAATGAATAGGGTGGGAGTGAACACGCTGAGTCGCCGGAGTGAACGCCCGCCTGCTCGATGTGTTCCATGATGCCACCGAGAACTACGTCAGTGCCATCGCAGAGCGCATCAACGTCGACCTCAATCGCATCATTCAGATAACGATCCAGCAGCACTGGCGAATCGTTCGATACCTTGACCGCTTCTCGCATGTAGCGCTCCAGATCTTCCGGCGCATGAACGATTTCCATCGCGCGACCACCGAGCACATAGCTCGGGCGCACGACGAGTGGGTAACCGATTTCGTCTGCCAGGCGCAGTGCACTTGCCTCGTCACGGGCAGTGCGATTCGGTGGCTGTTTGAGGCCAATTTCTTGCAGCAGTTTCTGGAAGCGTTCGCGATCTTCGGCGACGTCGATTGCGTCTGGTGAGGTGCCGATGATCGGCACGCCGCAGCGCTCGAGATCACGCGCAAGTTTGAGCGGTGTTTGTCCACCGTACTGCACGATGACGCCAACGGGCTTTTCGACATGCACAATTTCGAGTACGTCTTCCAGCGTCACCGGTTCAAAATACAAACGATCCGAGGTGTCGTAATCGGTCGAAACCGTCTCGGGATTGCAGTTGACCATAATGGTCTCGTAGCCATCATCGCGCAACGCCATCGCGGCATGGACGCAACAGTAGTCGAACTCGATGCCCTGCCCGATGCGGTTTGGCCCGCCGCCGAGCACCATGATTTTTTTCTTGTCCGAAGGCTGCGCTTCGCATTCGTCCTCGTACGTCGAATACATGTACGCGGTCTTCGTCGCGAACTCAGCGGCGCAGGTGTCCACGCGCTTGTAAACCGGGCGCACGCCCAGCGCATGACGCACAGTACGCAGCGCATCCTGATCGGTTTTCAACAAATAGGCAAGGCGACGATCGGAAAAGCCTTTGCGCTTCAGGTGACGCATTTCATCAACACTGATCGATTCCAGCGTGCGTTTTTCAATCGCAAGCTCAAGGTCGACAATCTGCTTGATCTGCTCCAGAAACCACGGATCAATCGCGGTGTCCTCGAACACCTCCGCGACCGACATGCCAACGCCGAATGCATCGGCCACGTACCAGAGCCGATCCGGCGTTGGGTTCGACAACTGCTCGCTGATCTTGTCAGGATCGACCGATTTCAGATTGAAGCCGTCAACGCCAACCTCTAACCCGCGCAGGGCTTTTTGCAGCGACTCCTGGAAGGTGCGGCCAATCGCCATCACTTCGCCGACGCTCTTCATTTGCGTGGTGAGATGCGGGTCGGCTTCCTTGAATTTTTCAAACGCAAAGCGCGGAATTTTGGTGACGACATAATCAATCGTCGGCTCGAATGACGCCGGGGTCGCACCACCCGTAATTTCGTTGCGCAACTCGTCCAGCGTGTAGCCCACCGCCAATTTGGCGGCCACCTTTGCAATTGGAAAACCCGTGGCCTTTGACGCCAGCGCCGATGAGCGCGACACGCGCGGATTCATCTCGATCACGATCATGCGCCCGTCCTTCGGGTTGATCGAAAACTGCACGTTGGAGCCACCGGTGTCCACGCCAATTTCACGCAATACCGCGATCGATGCGTTCCGCATGATCTGGTATTCCTTGTCGGTAAGCGTTTGCGCCGGTGCCACGGTGATCGAGTCGCCCGTATGAACGCCCATCGGGTCGAGGTTTTCAATCGAACAGATGATGATGCAGTTATCTTTTTTGTCGCGCACCACCTCCATCTCGAACTCTTTCCAGCCGAGCAGGGACTCTTCAATCAGCAGTTCGGTCGTTGGCGAAAGCTCCAGCCCGTTTTTGCAAATGGCGACGAATTCTTCATGGTTGTACGCGATGCCGCCGCCGCTGCCTCCCATCGTAAAACTTGGGCGAATCACGGTCGGGAAGCCCAACGTTTTTTGCACGGCATGCGCTTCTTCCATGGAATGTGCAATACCTGAGCGAGCGGAGCCGAGACCTATTTTGGTCATCGCTGCCTTGAATTTCCAGCGGTCTTCGGCTTTTTCTATCGCTTCTTCGTTGGCGCCAATCAGCTCGACGTTGTGACGTTTCAGCGCGCCATTTTTTGACAGCTCCATCGCGGCGTTGAGCGCAGTCTGGCCGCCCATCGTGGGCAACAGCGCGTCGGGCTTTTCCTTCTCGATAATGCGCTCGATGACGGCAGCCGTGATCGGCTCGATGTAGGTCACATCCGCCATCTCGGGGTCGGTCATGATCGTCGCAGGGTTCGAGTTGACGAGGATGACCTTGTATCCCTCCTCGCGCAGGGCCTTGCAGGCCTGCGCGCCGGAGTAATCAAACTCGCAGGCCTGACCGATAATGATCGGGCCAGCGCCGATGATGAGGATACTTTGTATGTCGGTACGTTTTGGCATGTTCTTTTACTTGTCTACTTCGTCGAGCGCTGCTTCAGCCAGCTCCAGATGAGCCACATCACCGATGCGGTCGACGTAAAAAACGGGTTCGTCGTTGACATATTCAACGCGCCATTCGCTGATCGATGCGTTGGGCACGCTCCAGGTGCGTGCGCTTTGCGGGTTGAGTCCTTGCGCATGGCGCACCATGGAGCTGACCACGCCGCCGTGGGTCACGAGAATAAGCGTTTTCTCTTTACCGGCGCTAACAAGGTCAGACACGGCGCTTACGCAACGCACGAGAAACTGGGTCGCCGTTTCGCCACCCTCGGGGCCGTAATCAGAATCACCCGCGTTGTAGCGAGCCATTCCAACGGCGTCGAGCACGCGCCATTCCTCGTACGTTTTTCCCTGCCAGACGCCGAAGTGGCGCTCGCGAATTCGCGCGTCGAAACGCGGCTCGAAGCCGGTGGCTGCATTGATCGGTTGGGTCGTCTCGCGAGTGCGCACCAGATCGCTCGATACCAGTTCAGCCATGTCGATTGTGCGAGCGAGTTCAGCCGCTGCCATTTCCGCCTGCTGCACGCCGAGCGGGTTCAGGGGCACATCGAGCATGCCCTGAATCCGGCCTTCGGCGTTCCAGTCGGTTTCGCCGTGGCGCACGAGGATCAGCTGCCTCGTTTTGAGCAGACTCACGATGGCTCGCCCATCAACTGGATGAACCGGTCGAACAAGTACGCCACGTCATGAGGACCGGGACTCGCTTCGGGGTGGCCCTGAAAGCTGAACGCGGGTTTATCGGTGCGGGCGATGCCTTGCAGCGTGCCGTCGAACAGGCTCACATGCGTTACCCGCACATTCGCAGGCAGACTTGCGGCATCGGCCGCGAAGCCGTGGTTTTGCGAAGTGATGAGCACGCGACCATCGTCCAGGTCTTTCACCGGATGATTGGCACCGTGATGGCCCGTTTTCATCTTCAATGTTTTGCCGCCACTGGCGAGCGTCAGCAGCTGATGACCGAGGCAAATGCCGAACGTAGGCATGCCGCTGTCGACGATTTCTCTGACCGCCGCGATGGCGTAGTCGCAAGGCTCCGGATCACCGGGTCCGTTCGAAAGAAACACGCCATCGGGCTTCATCGCCAGCACGTCCCTGGCGCTGGTTTGCGCGGGTACGACGGTCAATTTGCAGCCTCGTTCTTTGATCATGCGCAAAATGTTGAATTTGACGCCGTAGTCGTAGGCGACGACGTGGAATTTCTCTTCGGCGCGCTCTGCGTATCCCGCGCCAAGCGCCCAGGTCGATTGCGACCATTCGTACGGTTCTATGCAACTCACGACTTTCGCAAGATCGAGCCCGGCCATATTCGGCGCAGCGCGCGCGGCGGCAATCGCCGTCGTTTCGTCAGTTTCACCGGCCTGAATACAGCCGTTTTGTGCGCCCTTATCACGGAGGATGCGCGTCAGCTTTCGCGTGTCGATGTCGGAGATGCCGACGACACCCGCAGCTTTCAGGTATTCGTCGAGCGACTGCGTGGCGCGGAAGCTCGACACCACCATCGAGAGGTCGCGAATGATGAGGCCTGAGGCAAAAATCTTGTGTGATTCGACGTCTTGCGGGTTCACGCCGACGTTGCCGATGTGCGGATAAGTGAGCGTCACGAATTGACCCGCGTACGACGGGTCGGTCAGGATTTCCTGGTAGCCCGTGATGGCCGTGTTAAACACGACCTCAGCTGTCGCCTGACCCGTCGCGCCGATGCTGCGTCCCCGAAACACGGTTCCATCAGCTAACGCCAGAAGTGCTGGCGTGAAGGATGGCAGTAGCGACGTAAGGCTGCTGTAGGGCGTGTGTGGCGTCATGATTCAAGGCTCTGTGCGAAGACCGCCGCGGCAAGGAGAGGAGCGGCAATCGATTAATTTGCGAGCCCTAGTGCGTCGTTGATGAGGTTCAACGAAATGAACAGTCAGTACCAATTACGCGGTAGCGGGACTTTGCTCGCGAAAGTATTGGCGTTCATCGAAACCAAGGCCGACTCAACAATCCTGAAAGCGCGCGAAATCCCGTGTCTAGAGCGATCTAAGTGTACCTGATCAAGGGGTGGGTGTTTACATAAGCTTTTTTACAAAACCTATATTTTATAAGGGCTGCAAGCCGGAAACCACTAAAGTCGGATAATGCGAGTATGCCGCTTTAGACCCATAGTTACATGGCTTTCAGTTAAAAGTTGTTTGACCCTGCCGGCGGCGACGCCGGACGTATTATGAGCGCACGTTGACGACCGTCGGCAAACGCAAGCTGCCCCACGTCGCCACAGCCGGGTGACGGCCAATGCCCTGCTGTAGCGGTTGCCCCTGCCACGCGGCGATCATCGCACTGACTCGCCCGCACCAGCCGTGGCGCCACGCCGAGACCACGCTGCACCGGGCCGTCATCGGTTGCAATGGGGAGTGGCCAGTGATGCAGAAAGTCGGCGGCGAACGCCCTGGCTTCGTCGCGCGGAATCTCCGCCCACATCTTGCCGGTCCAGCGCCCCAGATCGCGCTCCACCAGGCGACCGTCAAGGATGATTTCCCGTCCGTTGTGCCCGATCGCCAAAAAATCCGCTAACCGGCGACAGCGGGTCAGCGCACTGGTGACGACTAACGCAGACTTGGGCAGCGCCGAATCGATCAGCGGCATCACACGCGCAAATTCGCCCTCATGCACCGGTACATGGGTCGCGCCGTAGCAAATCCCGGGCTTGATGTCGGGCGCGGTGTACCGCACCAGGAAAATAGCCATAGTAAGCAGCCCTAATCGGCGTCATGCGCACAGGCCGCGCCGTTCGCACGAATAGCCGCCCGCAAGCAGCTAGCGCACAGACATCCCTTACCCACCAATTCAGCTGGCTGCAACGACAAGTCAAGCGGCGGCAGCCGGTGGCACCAGCACGACTCGGCGGCCGCGCCACACGGGAACGTGTCGTAGCAGCGCGGGCAGCGTGCATCGGTGCGTTTTTTGACCTGCGACCCTGCGCCTCCCGTAAAGCCGACTGTTCCCATGTGACCCGTCTTTCCAACGAACGACTTTTAAGCGAAAGCACCGTTGCACTGGGGCTATCTGTTATTTTTGGCTTAAGTCGACATTCGGACTATTTTGCATCTAACCCAGGCTCTTTGCATTTTTCAGCATAAAGCTGCCACATCGCTGAACGTCAGTTCAAGCCCAAAACGTCATGCATGTCGAACAAACCACTCGATTTCCCCTGCAAGAACTTTGCCGCACGAATCGCGCCGACGGCATAAGTGGCGCGGCTTGCCGATTTGTGGGTGATTTCTATGCGCTCGCCGATGCCAGCGAAGACGACCGTGTGGTCGCCGACGACGTCGCCACCACGCAGCGCGGCGAAGCCAATCGTGCCGTTTTTGCGCTCACCGGTGCGCCCTTCACGGGTATACACCGCGCGATCGGCGAGCTGGGTGCCCTGCGCCTCGGCGATGATTTCGCCCAGTTTGAGCGCGGTGCCGGACGGCGCATCAACCTTCATGCGGTGATGCATCTCAACGATTTCGATGTCGTAGCCCGCGTTCAGCGATTTGGCAGCAAGTTCAAGCAATTTGAAAACCGTGTTCACGCCGACCGAAAAGTTCGGGGAAAACACGATGGGGATTTTCTTTGCGGCTTCGGCTATTTTGGCCTTGCCTGCATCATCGAAACCGGTGGTGCCGATCACCATGCCGACGCCGCCCGCGACACAGGCCTGGAGGTAGGCGAGCGAGGCCTCGGGCCGCGTAAAGTCAATCAACACTGCACCGCGCGGAACGTCGGCGGCATCGGCGGCAACGCGGACATCAGCGTTACCGCCAAACGCGTTCGCTGAAGCGCCGATGGCGGGGCTCTGCGGCGCATCGAGCGCAGCGACCAGCGAGGTCTCCGAGTCGGCAGCGCAGGCCTCAAACAGCATGCGGCCCATCCTGCCGGAAGCCCCGGCGATAGCGATGGCTGTTACCGGCATCGCGTCTGCCCTATTTGCGCCACCAGGTACCGAGGCGCGACCACCAGCTCGGGCCGCCTTCTTCGGATCCTTTGTCCTTTTCCAGATTGGCATAGGCCGGATCGCGGTCAACCACCGGTGAAGTCGGCAGACCGGAAACCGTCCAGCTCTTCACCTTTTCGTCAACGAAAAGAACAGTCAGTTTGTGCGAGGTGACCTGCCGGCCACGACGCTCCAGCGAATACGCGAAGTCCCAGCGATCCTTGTGAAAAATGCTCTCAGTCGTCGGCGAGCCGAGCACCAGACGCACCTGTTGCCGCGTCTGGCCCTCCTTCAATTTAGCCGCCATTTCCTCGGTGACGTAGTTTCCCTGATTGATCTCCATTTTGTAGACAAAGCCACAGCCAGAGAGGAGCAAAGCGAGGGCGGAAGCGGCGATAAAGCTGAATAAGCGCATGATCTGGGAAGCTTGAAGCACGAGGCGGAGACACGGTGAGGCGGGTATGATAGCCAAGACAAGCGATAGTTCGACTCGCACAGCGCTGGTCGCTGCGGTCGACCTTGATTTTGACAACGGTTTTCACCTTCTCTTTTGACGTTTTTTGACTATGGCCCACGCTCAAGACCTTAAAGACGCTGGACTCAAAGCCACGCTGCCACGCATGAAAGTGCTGGATTTATTCCAGGGATCGAAGGTGCGCCACATGACGGCCGAGGATGTGTATCGGCTGTTGATGGATGAAGGCCTGGATGTCGGCCTGGCGACGATTTATCGCGTGCTGACACAGTTTGAGCAGGCGGGCCTGTTAAAGCGCCATCACTTCGAGGGTGGCAAGTCAATTTTCGAATTAAACGAAGGCGACAAGCACGATCACATCGTTTGCGTGAATACCGGCAAGGTCGTTGAGTTTCACGATGCGCAAATCGAAAAACTCATCGCCAAAATCGTCAAAGATCATGGTTTTGAACTAGTCGATCACGTGCTGCACATTCGCGCGCTGGCTCCGGTGCCGGCGTCGGAGAAGAAGCGGATGCCGAGGAAGTTTTCGTAAGCTTTTAGCGACGAATATCGCGCAGACGAAAACCGAAGCAGTATAAAACGCCCAGATAGGTAAACCCGCCTAGTGCAAACAGCGCGCCGAGCATGGATGCGCGCAGGATTTCCGCCGTCGTCACCCACCACGAATCAGCCGGTTTGGCGAAGAAAATTACGGTCGCAGTACACAGCGTTGCAATAAAAAGCTGCCACCCGTAACGCGACCACCCCGCCTGCGGCTCGTACAAGCCGCGCGCCCGCAAGCCGCGATACAACCACCATGCATTCAAGATCGCGCCGAGGCTGATCGACAGCGCGAGCGCAGCGTGCTTATATTCCGGTGCGTAGCGCTCAAACACCACATGCACGAACAGCAAATTGATGAGCTGCGTAATGATCAAGACCCGGATTGCAATCTTCACCGGCGTCTTTGTGTCCTGTTGCGCATAGAACGCAGGGGCGAGAATCTTGATCCACACGAGCGCTACGATGCCCACGGCGTAAGCTATCACTGCGGGACCGGTCTTCGTAGCATCGTCCGCCGTAAACGCGCCGCGTTGCAACAGCGTCGCGACCATCGGCGTGGCGAGCACGCCCATCACCGCCATCGCGGGCAGTGTCGCGATCAACGCAAAGCGCATCCCGTAGTCAAGCAATTCACCATAGCCACGCTCGTTTTTCTCATTGCGCAGCACGCCGAGCGCAGGCAGGATCACAGTGCCAATCGCCACGCCGAGCAGCGCCGTAGGTAATTCCATCAAGCGCCCCGCCTTGTTCAACCAGCTCACCGAACCATCGCCGAAAAAAGACGCGTAATTGCTGTTGATCAGCTGGCTGGCCTGCGCAACGGACACGCCAAAGATCGCCGGACCCATCGTTTTCAGCATGCGCAAAACGCCATCGTCCCGAAAATGAAAATCGAAACGCGGAAACATGCCCAGTTTGTAGAGCGGCCAAAGTTGCAACGCGAGTTGCGCGACGCCGCCGGCCAGCACGCCCCACGCCAGCGCATGAATCGGCTGCTTGAAGTACGGCGCAGCCCAGAGCGCGGCGCCGATCATACAGGCGTTTAAAAGCACCGGCGTGAATGCCGGGATCGCGAATTTCTTCCAGATATTCATGACGCCACCAGCCAGCGCGGTCAGCGAAATGAAGAGCAAATACGGAAACATAATCTGCAAAAGCTCGGTCGCCAGCAGCGTTTTACCGGGTGTTTTGTCGAATCCGGAGGCAAATAACGGGATCAGCCACGGTGCGGCAAGAATGCCGAGCGCGGTTACGACCAGAAGCGCCAAAAGCTGCAAGGTAGCAACGCGATTGATCAGTTGGTGAGTGGCCGCTTCCCCGCGCTGACCCCTGTATTCGGCAATGAGCGGTACGAAGGCCTGCGCGAAGGCGCCCTCCGCAAAGAGTCGCCGCATCATATTGGGCAGCAAAAATGCGATTTCAAAAGCATCATTCGCGGCGCCCGCGCCAAACACTTTGGCGGTCACCACTTCGCGCGCTAATCCCGCCACACGGGACAGCGAAGTCATGGCGGAGACGCCGACGATGGATCTAAACAGGTTCAATTGAGAGGCAGCGAGTTGCAGGACTGGGATTTACTCCGTAGAATAGCGGGTTCACCAGATCCGACACATAAAAGCATTCGCCATGGCAAACTCCGCTCAAGCTAAAAAACGTGCCCGTCAAAACGACAAACAGCGCGCCCACAACGCAGCGCTTCGCACGCAGCTTCGTACCGCAGTGAAAAAAGTGCAAAAGGCCGTCCTCGCAGGCGACCAGCCGGCAGCACAAAAACAGATGCAGGAATCACAGTCGATCATCGACCGTATCGCCGACAAGCGCATCGTTCACAAGAACCTCGCTTCGCGCGTGAAGAGCAACCTCGTTCGTGCCGTCAAGGGCATGGGCGCAAAGGCAGCCGCTTAAGTATTTCGCTGCAATCTCGGTGAGTTAAAAAGGCCCCTCGGGGTCTTTTTTTTTACTGTCGCTAGTAGTCTTCGTTTTTGGCTGCGGCAGGCGGTGCTGCAACCGCAGTATCTCGCGACATACGCCGCACCGTTTCCGGCAACAGTGTCGCTACCGCATCCGCGTTGAATGTAATCTGCAAATCATTGTCGACGGCGAAGCTTAAAAAGAAGCGGAACAGTCGCGGCTCCAACTCGGCCAGTTCGCGCCGCACGATCACACAACGCAAGCCATCACGCAAAGCGGGCGTCACCAGCGGGCTGTAGCGCAACTGCTCGTCTGCGCCGAAGGCTGACATCACGCCGCACAAACGATCCGACCAGTCGCTCGGACGAAATTGCTGACCATCCATCGTGATCCCTTTGATGATGAGATCGCTGTCGACGAACGCGGACGCGGCAAAGGTAAGCGCAGAAGAGGCGCTGAGGGTCATGAATTGGCCTAGGGATCAAAGGACACTTGCGGGACAAGGCCCTAGGGAAACGCTGATCAAGTGGATGCGACGGCGCATTACTTCGTTGTGTGGTGCTCGGAATCCTCATGTACCAGAGCGGTAATGATGGTTTCTGCGCGCCACACGCCTCGTACTGCATCCGTATCGCTCACTTGTTCAGCGCATCCCTGACAAAGTCGATTTTAACAACGCGGGTAAACTCTCCGCTTTATAAGCGCTGCAATTAGCAATGCCTGTGCCCGCCGATCAAAAGACTGCCCTCCACGCTCGCGCGGTTGCCGCGACACCGGTGGCCAATGTGCGTCACTTCCTGCAAATGAGCGATTTCTCTTCCGAAGAGTATGCGTATTTGTTCGAGCGCACGCGCATCATCAAGGATCGCTTCAAA
>JAYUWL010000238.1:0-3392 GCA_043753585.1 Burkholderiales bacterium | reverse complement strand
ATTGGCTGTATTGGCTGTATTGGCTGTATTGGCTGTAAATTAACAAAGGTTAGCTAAGTATGCTCACCCTGTCATCCCTGCAAGCGCAGAACAAATTTGGCGAGCTGATTGATTCAGCTCAGCGTGAGCCGGTGGCCATCACCCGGCGTGGTCGCACGGTGGCGTATGTGATCGACCACTACACCTATCGCCGCGCGATGAGCGAGATGTTTCCACTGCGCGGGGACGAAGCCGTGGCGGAACTCGGGCGCGTGCTGGCACCGGTGCGGGCGCGCGCTGAAGCCGAGGGCTTAACCGAGGACGGTCTGAACACGATCCTCGATGAAAAGTAAGCGGCGCATCGTCTTTGACACAAATGCCCTGATTAGCGCAGCCATCCTGCAACATTCTGTTTCCAATCAAGCGCTCACGTTGGCGGCTGAGCAATTTGAGATCGTGGTGAGTGAAGCGACGTGGACCGAGTTTGAAACCCGCATTGAGCGACCCAAGCTGTTTCGCTATTTCGGCCATCTCGACGCGCAGCGCGAAGAGGTGGTCAAGACGATTGGCCGCGTCGTTAAACACGTTGTTGTGCAATCCATCATCACTGACTGCCGCGATCCTGACGACAATAAATTTCTCGCGCTGGCGCTCGACGGCGCAGCTGAGTTCGTTGTGACCGGTGACTGGGACTTGCTGGAACTTCACCCGTGGCGCGGCGTTCAGGTGCTCTCAGCAGGCGATTTTGTGAGACTCGCGGGCACCTTGTAGGAGCGGCTCCGCCACGACCCGATTTGAGCTGCGGCGTGTTCGCGACTATTGGGGCTGAATTTGGATCAGACTCAGATGGCGCTCGGCATTGCGGCCTCGACGCCGGTCGGTTTGCGTGAACAGTTTGGCACGATGACCAAACCGTTTCATCCGGGTGCTGCCGCGCGTGCCGGACTGCTCGCCGCGTTGCTGGCGCGCGAAGGCTTCACGGCAAGCACGCGCGCTCTGGAAGCCCCGCGCGGCTTCGTGCAGGTCGCGTCGACCAAATGCGACTGGAACGAAATTACCGATGAACTCGGTTCGCGCTTTGAAATTTCATTCAACACGTATAAGCCCTTTGCCTGCGGCATCGTGATCCATCCAGCGATTTATGCCTGCACGCAGTTGCGACAGGCCGGCGTTAAGGCGGAGGACGTCGAGCGCATCGAAATCGCGGTGCATTCTCTGGTGCTCGAACTCACTGGCAAGAAGGAGCCGAAAGACGGACTGGAGGCGAAGTTCAGCGTTTACCACGGCTGCGCCGCAGGGCTTTTGTTCGGGCAGGCGGGCGAGAGGGAATTTGATGACGCGCTGGTCAATCGGGCCGACGTTGTCGCGATTCGGCGCAAAGTGGTCGCCACCGTAGATCCGTCGATTGACGAGGCTGAGGTGCGCGCCGTCGCTGTCATGAAAGACGGTTCACGGAAGACGGTTCATGTCGAGCATGCGATTGGCTCGCTGCAGAGGCCATTAACTGACACCGATCTGGAACGCAAATTTTCGTCACTCGTCACGCCAGTTCTTGGCGAGCGCGCGCTGCGTCCACTCGTAGAAGCCGCGTGGTTGATCGGGACGGCGGGCGACGTACGAGCGTTGGTGCGACTCGCGGCTTCTGCTGTCGGTCCCGACGCATGAACGAAACTCAGGCAGCGTTAACCTAGCGCTGCGATTGCGACCGACATTTTTTTGAAGGTCGAGTGCATCGTCCATTGGCGCGCGGCTTCGCGTACGATCTCGTCCATTTCCGCAGCGGTTGGCATGATGATGTTGGTCGTAGCAAGAATGCGCTTGACGTGCAGGTTTGCCAGTTGGCGTACCTGATCGTCGGAAAGCACAATCTGTGTCGCACCGATGGGCTGATTTGCATCCATCGCGTGCTTCGCCACCTTTTGGAGAACTTCGGAGAACAGCTCGTTTAATGCGGTTAAGCGCTGCTGAAACTTGTCCTCACCGAGCGCCCCCAGCAAGACGCCAACGAGCTTGCCTGCGACCTTAGGGCCAGGAACGGCCTCAGAGAGCATGTCTTTGCTTTGGCTCATAAGTTTCTGCTCGATTGCGCCGAAGTACAGCTCCCACAACACCGTTCGGTAGAACACTGGCATCTTGTCGCGCATTTGTTTGCGCGAGGCCAGTATCGCGACCATCGCATTTTCATAGGCGCCGTAGTTTTTCATCACTTTGCCTGCGGTCACGAAAACACCCATACCTGTGATCCCCCATGCCAACGGCCCGCCAGCGCAGGCCATCGCCCCAATAAAAACATCGAGAAACGTTTTGATGACAGCATGGGTGCCCGATGTGCGCCGGATGACTCCGCCAGCAACGCCGCCAACACTGACGTCTGCCGCAAATTCGCGTTTGGGCTGATAAAACCACTTTCCGATGGAGGCCGCATTGCCGGGCGTGGCCTTTGTTTGCAGAAAGAAAATGTAGGGGTCAGCGTTCGAGTGGTAGAAGCGTTCACCGTCAATTGACGCCAGGAACGCACCCGCATGTATGATCCCCAATCCGCGCACATCCAGTGTTCCGCCCATTGTTGGGACGGTAATGACGTCCCATGGCTTCACCTCGATAGGTGGTGCCGCTTTGCCTTTGTACATTTTTTGCTCTATGAATAATGTCAATAAATGTGAAAGACGTGGTGAGCGGGCAGGAAGTGACAATGGACGGCCATTCTTCAGATTTCGTGAAGTTTAGGCAAAGCAGCTTTTGCGTGAAATTACCTATCTACATGAGATAGCTTGGATTTCGGCATTAGTCGAGTTCCCTTGCAAAGTTGATCAGCCCTAAATCTCAAACGTTTTCACCCAAAAGCTGCTGCATTCACGCGCACTGCACTGCACGCTCCCGCCCGCTACAATCCAAGGTTAACTTTTTGATTTGTCGAGGGTTTCTCCCATGTTTGGTACTGCACACGCGCAATCCTTCTTTGGCGGCGGCGCGGGCGGGAATGAGTTCCTGTCACTGCTCCCGATGGTGGGCATTTTTGTTGTTTTCTACTTCCTGCTGATTCGTCCTCAACAAAAGCGTGGGAAAGAGCAAAAAGCAATGATGGAAGCGCTGCAAAAAGGCGACGAATGCGTCACCGCCGGCGGTATCGTTGGCAAGGTGATCAAGCTGGATGACAACTACGTCACGCTCCAGGTAGGTGGCTCGACCGAAATTGCGTTTCAACGCAATGCGATCACAGCGCTCCTTCCCAAGGGCTCACTGAAACAAATTTAGGTCGCTCGTCGCGAGCCCCCCTGCGCGCCGGGATGCCCAGGTTTTCCCCGGTTGCGATTAACCCAATCATCCCAACCTGCACCCAATCTTTTGCATAGGGCTTAAGCCTATGAACCGCTACCCTCTCTGGAAATACCTGATCATGATCGCAGCGATTG
>JAYUWL010000237.1:0-10292 GCA_043753585.1 Burkholderiales bacterium | reverse complement strand
GCCCGCTCACCGGCCAGCCCGACTTCGCGCACTTCACCATTGAGTACATCGCGGACGAGCTCTGCATTGAGCTCAAAGCACTCAAGATGTACATGTGGAGCTTCCGCGACATCGGCGCGTTCCACGAAAAGGTCACCAATGATGTGCTGGACAAGATCGTAGTCACCATTTCACCGCGATTCGCGCGGGTCACAGCGCGCTGGAACGTACGTGGCGGCATCTACACGAACGTCGTGGCAGAGCATCAAGCGGCGGACTGGACGGCCAAGCCAGCCGTGGACTTGACGCGGTTTGGTTTGGCCAATCCTGCGGCCGTTTAAGCCCATTCAACGTTACGAGACCTAACCATGGCTGAGGTTCATGCCAACGCAACCGATCTGATCGTATTGCGACCGCAGGGCATGTATTGCCCTGCGGGTGATTTCTACATCGATCCATGGCGACCGGTGAATCGCGCTGTGATCACACATGCGCATGCGGATCATGCGCGCACCGGGCATACACACTATCTGGCGGCACGCGACGCAGAGCATGTGTTGCGCTCGCGACTGGGCACGATTAACTTGCAGACGTTGGCGTATGACGAGGACATCACGATCAACAACGTGCGCGTGAGCCTGCATCCCGCCGGACATGTGCTTGGCAGCGCACAGGTTCGCGTTGAACATGCGGGACGCGTCTGGGTGGCCAGCGGTGACTACAAAACTGCCCCTGACGCGACGTGTGCGCCGTTCGAAGCGGTTGCCTGCGACACCTTCATCACCGAGAGCACATTCGGTTTGCCGATCTATCGCTGGTCGTCCGACGCGGCGGTGTTCGCCGACATCAACGCGTGGTGGTCGGCGAATGCGGCACAAGGCGTGGCGAGCGTGCTGTATTGCTACAGTTTTGGCAAGGCGCAGCGGATTTTGTCGGGCGTTGATGCGTCGATTGGACCCATCGTTGTGCACGGCGCTGTGCAGACGCTGAACGCGGCGTATCGCGCGAGCGGCGTGGCGTTGCCGGAGACACGGTTGGTGACCGAGATCAGCGATAAGGCCGCACTTAAACAAGCGCTGGTTCTGGCGCCGCCTTCAATCGCGGGATCGAGCTGGATGAAGCGGTTCGGCGAATATCGCGATGCATTTGCGAGCGGCTGGATGTTGCTACGCGGAGCACGGCGGCGACGGGGTGTTGATCGTGGTTTCGTGTTGTCGGATCACGCGGACTGGCCAGGTCTGCATGAAGCAATAGCGGCAACGGGCTGCGAGCAAGTGATCGTGACGCACGGGTCGGTTCCGGTGATGGTTCGCTATCTTGAGGAAAAGGGGCTTTCGGCACGCGCGTTTGCGACGGAATTTGGCGATGATGCGCTGGATGACACCGCAGCATGAAGCGTTTCGCCGCCCTCTTCGCCGCGATTGATGCGACGACTTCGACGAACGCAAAGGTAGCTGCGCTAAAAGCGTATTTTTCAGCTACGCCCGATGACGATGCCGCATGGGCAACTTACTTTCTCGCCGGTGGAAAGCCGCGTCAAAGTGTTCCGACAAAAGTGCTGCGTAGTGCCGCGCTCCTGGCCAGTGGTTTGCCTGAATGGCTGTTCGAAGAGAGTTATCAATCGGTCGGTGACCTGGCGGAAACGATTGCTCTGGTGTTAGCGCCACCGACGGCCGATGACGACGAAAGTTTGACGACGTGGATCGAATTGCGCCTGGCACCGATGCGCGGTGCGACACCGGAGGACGCGGCGGCAACCTTACAGAGCTACTGGCAAACACTGGATGTCGAACGCCGATTTTTGCTGTCTAAATTGATCGGTGGCGGTTTTCGCGTCGGGGTGTCGAAACTGCTGGTGATTCGCGCGCTGGCTGAATTGAGTGGCATTGATCCGAAAACAATGGCGCTGCGGCTGATGGGATGGACGGACAAGAATGCGCAGCCATCGGGAGCTGGGTATCGGGCGCTCATTGCGGCGGTGGATGAAGCCGAAAGCACCACCCGTTTAGACGGCGCTCCGTATCCGTTTTTTCTTGCGCACGCGATGAACGAATCGGTGGAAAAGTTCGACGCGACGCTGGGCAAGCCGGGCGACTGGATCGTCGAATGGAAATATGACGGTATTCGCGCGCAACTCATCAAGCGAGGTGGCGCGGTGTGGATCTGGTCGCGCGGTGAAGAACTGGTGACAGAGCGCTTCCCCGAAATTGTCAGCCGCGCCCAGACGCTGCCGGACGGCGTGGTGCTCGACGGCGAAATTCTGGTGATTCGCGAAGGCGACGACGTGCCGCAGCCTTTCAATCTGTTGCAGCAGCGCATCGGACGCAAAACACTCAGCAAAAGAATCCTCGCGGAAGTGCCCGTGATTTTGCTAGCGTACGATCTGCTGGAATTTGGCGGTGTTGATTTGCGCGACGAGACGCTCGCAGCGCGTCGTGAAAAACTCGAAGCCATGTGCACGGCTAGCGCTTGGCCGCTTTCACCTGTCCTCAACGCACCGGATTGGCCAGCGCTCGCGACGTTACGCGAAGAAAGTCGCAACCGTCGCGTCGAAGGCTTCATGCTCAAGGCGCGTGATTCGCGCTACGGCAGCGGCCGCACAAAGAACGACGGCACGTGGTGGAAATGGAAGATTGACCCCATGTCCATCGACTGCGTGCTGATCTATGCGCAGGCAGGCCACGGTCGCCGCGCCGGGCTCTACACCGATTACACCTTCGCTGTCTGGAATCGCGCCCCGCAATCGGCTGAACAGGCCCAGGCAGTCGTCGCGGCAATCAAGGCGGGGCTTGCGCCGGGCGAGCTGCAACTGGTGCCGTTTGCGAAGGCGTATTCCGGGCTGACGGATGCAGAATTCAAGCGCATCGACGCTGTGATCCGCAAGTCCACCGTCAACTCATTTGGCCCCGTGCGCAGCGTCGCGCCATCGCTTGTGTTTGAACTCGGATTTGAAGGCATCAACCTGAGCCCGCGCCACAAAAGCGGCATCGCCGTGCGCTTTCCGCGCATGCTGCGCATTCGTGACGAAAAGCCAATCTATGAGGCGGACACCCTGGAATCGCTCAAGGCGTTGCTAAACGGCTAGCACCATCGCCCACGCTTTTTTCATTCAGCTTTTTTCTGAAACGTCCTCCGCAATTGGGCTAGACACGCAAAAAGTCGTTTGTCGACTTATTTATAAAACGACTTCCATCCCATGTTTAGCCCGACTTAAAGCCAAAAGTTGACATTAGAAAAGTTTTAATTGAAAAAACTCACCGAACCGTCGCGACCTTCTTCAACGCATAGGCAAGCGACCATACCGACGACGCATACATCCGTGAGCGGTTGTAGCGGGTGATCACGTAGAAATTCTCGAACGTCAGCCAGTATTCGTTCTGCCCATCGGCGTTGTCGAGCGAGATTATTCCGACGGACGCATCATCAGCGGGCAGCACCACATCGGCGTCGCGGGCGGTGATGGTGACGCCCGCAGCCAGAAATTCCCGCAGCGGTTTTCGTGGCGACAGGCCACCATCGATGCTGGCGATGATTTCTGCGCTCGGGATGGCAATGGGCAGCATCACGGGCGCACCCCGCTGCCAGCCGTGCCCCGCCAAAAACGACGCGACCGAGCCGACGATATCAGCGGGAGAATTCCAGAGGTCGATCTTCTGATCGTTGTCGAAATCCACCGCCCATTTGCGATAGCTGCCGGGCATGAATTGCGGCCAGCCCATTGCGCCGGCAAACGAGCCCATGAAGTCGAGTGGTGAGCGCTTTTGCTCGCGTGCCAACAGCAAAAGCTCCTTTAGCTCCGCGCGGAAAAATTCGGCGCGGCGCGGGTAGTCGAAGGCGAGTGTGGCGAGCGCGTCTATCACGCGAAAATTTCCAGTCATACGACCGTACACCGTTTCCACGCCAATGATCGCAGCGACGACTGGCGCCGGCACGCCGTAATTTTGTTCGGCGCTGGCGAAACTCGGCCGATTGGCACGCATGAATTCCGAACCGCGTTGCAGGCGATCACCGCCTATGTGGCGCGGCCAGTAGATGTACCACGGCGTCGGTGCGCGCATCGGCGCATCCATGTAGGTGATCACCTTGTCCTGCCGTTTGACGCGCGCGATGGTGGCATCCAGCGCGGCAGCGTCGTACCCATTTTCAGTGACGAGTTCGGCTTTGAGCGCGGCCCATTCAGCGCGGTCTTTGTAGTCCTGCGCGTGAACGAAATTAGCGACTGAACCGATTAGCAGGACGATGGATACCAGCGGGGAGATGAGAGGTCGGGACATGGCAGAGATAATAGCGGCATGGCCTATTCACTTTTTCGTCCGATACTGTTTGCGCTCGATCCGGAACGCGCTCATCATGCCGCATTCGCCGCGCTCGATGCCCAGGCAGCGCTCGGTCTGGCGCGCATTTGGGCCGGCGCATTGCCCGCACCCAAGCCGATTCGCGTCATGGGGCTGGATTTTCCGAATCCGATTGGGCTGGCGGCTGGGCTCGACAAAGATGCGAAACATTTGCGCGGGCTGGCTCAGCTGGGATTTGGTTTCATCGAGGTCGGCACGCTGACACCCAAGCCGCAGCCTGGCAATCCGGCGCCGCGCATGTTCCGGTTACCCGAGCATGAGGCGCTAATCAATCGGCTGGGGTTCAACAACGGTGGCGTTGCGGATGCGGTGAAGCGACTGCAATCTCGCGATACGACCGTCCCGGTTGGCGTCAACATCGGCAAGAACGCGGCGACGCCGATTGAACGCGCGGTGGACGACTATCTGATCGCGCTTC
Source organism: Burkholderiales bacterium (assembly GCA_043753585.1). GTDB lineage: Bacteria > Pseudomonadota > Gammaproteobacteria > Burkholderiales > Casimicrobiaceae > Casimicrobium. The sequence goes on along the minus strand of JAYUWL010000237.1, from coordinate 5,540 downwards.
GGGCGGTGTACGCCACAGCAGATTACGTGACGATCAACATCTCCTCACCCAACACCAAAGATTTGCGTGATTTACAGGCCCCCGACTCCGTGGCAGCGCTGGTGTCAACGATTGTGCGAGAAGGCAATTCACTCGCCAAAAAGCACAACCAGCGAAAACCCATCGCCGTAAAAATCGCTCCCGATATTGATGACGCCATCATCGCGGAGGTGGTGTCGGCCATCATCGATGCCGGGGCCGATGCGATCATCTCCAGCAACACAACAATCAGCCGTGATGGGGTCGCCAATCACGCCGCCGCGAAAGAAGCCGGAGGCCTGAGCGGCAGGCCATTGACAGCGCGAGCAGACGCCGTCTTGACCCGGGTCGTTGCAGCCAGCAAGGCTCGCGTCCCGGTGATTGGTGTCGGCGGCATCATGTCGGTTGCTGATGCGCAGCGCAAGCTCGACATTGGGGCGAGTCTGGTGCAGATATACACCGGTATGCTTTATCGCGGACCGGGATTTGTCGGCGAGCTGGTGCGTGGCGTTAAATCTCGCTAAAGGGACGCCGCTTTACGGCACCTCTAAGGGTTCATGGCGCGCTGCAACGCCTTGCGAGCGCCCTGCGCTTTGCCTTTGCTCACCGCAGTGAATGTGAGCATGACTTCGCCTTCGCCCGCTGAACCCGCTGAGGTCAGGTGCTGCGTCACCGCCGGATACGCCATCCTGATTTTGCGACGCGCTGCAAGGGCTTCGGTTGATTCCGGCAGCGTCCAGCGAATTCGCTCGCTCGCCAATGCGCATCCGCCACTACCGAAATCAGGCGCAGTCTCACGCAAAAGCCACCAGCGCTCGAACGCCTGATGCGCTCGCACGGGATGGCCCGAAAAAAAAGCCACGTTGGCGCAGATAAACACGCCGTCAGCCTCATGCGCCGGATGTCGCACCAGCCCGACCTGTTCGCGCCCGGTCTGCAATGCGTTGACTGTCACCCGAACGGCGTCGTCAACGCCGCTTCCCAGCCCGCCAAAACACGCCACGGCGTACGGTCGCTGCCACGCCTCGTGCAGGGCACTTGCCAATTGCACGCGATCAGAGGGAATGAGCCACGCCCACGCCAGGGTTTGATTTGATTTGCCAAGCACCGACGCCGCAAATGCGACGTGCTGATCCATGCCGCTGGCCAGCGCGTAGTCACCCACGACAATAAGGCCCAGCGAACCCGCGCCCACAGAATGCTTTCGGCTTACCTGGTCGCGGTCTGGAACATGCCCGCGAGTGCGCGATCCACGATGGGCTCGGATTCAATCATGCGGGCTTTGTCACTACGGAACCATTCGGCGAGCTCGTCGGGAGACAGCGACGCAGCCTTGCGGCCTTGCCGTGTCGTGAAGAGATAAGTCGTGCCCTGAGGGCTGATCCACGCGAGCTTGGCGAAGGTGAGCGCGCCCTTTTCGTCGCTCATTTCTATCCACTGATTGCGACCTATGTCCTTGACCAATTCGCGGAACGGATCAAACGAGGTGTCATTACTCGCCTCGGGTACCACGGCCGGCTCGGCGTACTCGGGCGTAGCGCCGCGCAAAAGGCCGGAATGAACCTCGAACAGCTTGTCAAAAAACGGCGCAATCGTTTCGTCTGACAGCGACTTGAGCCCTTCACGCAATCGGCGTACCAGCGACGGAACGCGCTGGCTGAGCTGTGCGCGCTCGGTCGGCTGATCCTTGGGCGAAACGCTCCAGATTAGCTCATCAAGCGCATCGACCGCCTTCGAGAATTCGGGGCTGTCTTTGCCTTGTTCCAGGAGCGCGTCCTGCAGATGTGGCTGCCAGGCCACTTCGATGAATTCCTTCACCTGCTCCGGTAGCGCATGGCTGCCGATACGGGCGTCTACGGTGTCCTTGGCTTCCTTAACGGCGGCGATGTGGCGATCTGCTTCCACCGCCTCGGCGGTTTCGGCTTCGATGATGGGCCGCGCGTCCAGCTCCTGATCCGCGATGAACTGCTCAAGCCCTACCAGCGCTTCCATGAAAATACCAAGATCATCGACAAAATCGCGGTTGATGCGCTCAACAACATCCTTGATCTTCTCGAACAGTGGATCCTGCAATCCGTCAATCTGCGACCAGCCCAGGCCCGCATCGGCAAGCCGATTGAGCAGTTGTCGTGCCGGATGATTTTTACGCGAGAAAAAACCGCGATCCACCATCGCCGCTTTAAGCATCGGAATCTGCAAACGTCCGAGCAATACTTTGATCTCATCGCGCAGCTCCCTTCGCGCGAGAACAAAATCAAAAAGCATCGCGACCAGTTCGGTGGTCGTCGCATCGAGCACCGAAATGTCGCCCGACGAATAGCCGGGCACCACCTCGCGCAGGACCGTCCGGGCGACGGGTGCGCCTTCGCCATATTCAACTTGACCTCCGCGCACTTGAATATCCGTCAACGACGCGAAGAGCTTTCGGTCAACACCCGCGATTAACGGCGAGCGAAAGGCACCATTCGCGGCAAAGCCAAGTGCCGCGCTGATCTGCATCGCCTCCTTGTTGCGCACCATCGCCGACAGCGAAGGGTCCGCAGCGGCAGGCCCACCCGAGATAGCAGGTACAACGTGTTGAAGCCGATCCACCAGCGACACAAGATTGGCGGCAAGCTGTTGCAGCGGAATCGCGTCTGGCTGCATCGAGAACTGGCCCATGCCACCGGCAAACTGCCCGAATTGTCCGAATTGACCAAAGTCACCCGCCTGGCCGCCCATCATGGCGTCGTCTTGCCCAGGCCCGCCCTGACCCGGATGCCCGTAAGGTGGCTGCCCATACGGCTGTGGCTGCCCATACGGCTGCGACTGTCCATACGGCTGCGGCTGCCCATACGACTGTGGCTGCCCATATGGCTGCGGCTGTCCGTAAGGCTGCGCGTAGCTTTGTTCGTAGCCTGCGTTTCCGACGCTGACACCAGGTCCGCCCGCGCCGCCTGGACCGCCTGACTGAAGGGGGTGCCCAGGGTAACCGGGATAACCGTGCTGGTTTTGCCCTGGACGAGACGGCGCTCTCGGTTTTTGAATCGCAACGCCGACATCGGTCAGGTAACGATTCAAGTCGGAATAAACATCATTAAAACCAATACCGCCGATGCTGGCCAGACCACGCAACCAATGCAGCCGAATCTCGGCCGTCGTGTCTGGAACCGACTGCATCGCCTCAAGGAGTGCGCTGACCACAGATTGCGGTGAAAACGGATCTTCATCAAGCTTGAGCGCCGGACTCTGCTTCAGGTAGGCGATCTTCTGGTGAAAGATGGGCAATTCATTCAGGCATGTGCTCTCGATGGATCGAGCCACGCCGCGCGCTGCGACATACTCGTCGAGCACTTCTTCCGCTTGTAGCGATAGTTCCGTGCCCGCCTTGGTCGGCGCGGTGGGTATCAAGCACGGTTTGCGGCTGTTCAGCCGCAACGTGAGTTCACTGGTGAATGTCTCTGCGATTTGCGGGCGCAGCCGTAACAGGCTGGACCTAGCGTCGAGAATTGTTCCAACAATGCGCGGCGCATACGACTTGGCGGCGTTGTCGAGCAGGATGTCGGACAGGCGATCAAACGCCGCCGCCATCTGCAGGTTGCAGCGGTGCAACATCAAATCGCGGCACGCGTTGAATATCGTGACCGCTGGTAGGGTCGGGGAGGAAGCTTCGGACGACATCAAACAGAAATCATGGGAGATAAATCAAGGGCGCACACGATAGCGACGCAGTGACAAAAACCGTCACCTTCTCTCAATCTAGCACATCGTCATACCGATCGCATCGGTCAAGTGCCAGTAATTTTTGAGCTGCGTGGCGCAGATGCGACGGTCTCGGCCCAAATTTTGTCCAAACGCTTGGCAGAAACGGGAAACGGCGTCTTCAACTCCTGGGCAAACAGCGATACGTGCAATTCCTCAATCAACCACCGGAACGACAGTAGAGCCTCGCTCGCCGTAGCCCCAGTACGCTCATTTTCGGCCAGCCAGCGAGCCCAATACGCCGCAACGACCGGTCCGTGACGAGGTTCACGCTCAGGCATCGACAGAAATTTTTCCACCCGCTTGCCGAGCGCTCGCAGAAAACGCGGCAGATGCTGGTGCTGTGCCCACGGCGTAGCCGCTAGAAATCCTGCGTAAACAAGCCGATCCCGCGCCTGCGAGAGCGTCGGTAACACCGGGTTAGCTCGCGGCCCGGCAGCCCGTAAGCTGAATTGCAATGCAGCGTATGCCTCCGCCACTTGCGTCAGCGTGCGGCCGAGCGCTTCGGCCACGACGGGAATGCGTTGCCTGGCACGGGTAATCTGATCACGGTAGGCGCGCTCATCCCTAGGCAGGGGATCGTCGCCGATGATGGCGCGGTCCGCGAGCGTCTCCAGAAAATCAGCGAGCAGTTTGTCGGTAGCAATCACGGTCTTTAGCTGGAGCGCGGTCTGGCTAAAACCACTCGGGCCTTTTTCGAAATTGCGCAGTTGGGTTTTGAGTTCCAGCGAAATGAGGCGAACCACGCCGTGGCGGTGGGCAATCTCCGCCTCGCGCGCAGTCTCAAACAAACGTACAGCTACGCTCTTGCCCTCATCGACACAGGCGGGATATGCAGTGACCATTCGGCCTGCTCGCTTGACCGGAATGCCGTCGGGCAGCGTGCCGATGGTCCAGGCTGTAAGTCCCGTTTTTTCGATGTCGGTTGGGGCAGTCAAATTACCGTCGCTGCCCTGAAACGCCAATCGTGCGATTTGGCCCAGTTCGTCCTGCAACTTTCCCAGGTCACGGCCCATTGCCAGTTCATTGCCGTCGCCGTCCATCACCCGGAAATTGACCATTAGATGCGCGGGCACTTCTGTTCGGTCCCAGGTGCTCGCGGGCAGCTTGAGGTTCAGATAATCACCGAGAAAATCGAGCATCGCACTGGCGAGCGGTTTTTGGCGCGGTGTGGCGAGTTCGAGGAAGGCGGTGACCGTGTCGGGTACTGGCTGAACGCGGCCACGTTCGGCCTTCGGCAAAGCCTTGAGGTAAATCGCGATCTTCTCGCGCCAGAGTCCCGGAATCAGCCAGCTCGCGTAACGATCTTCCACTGCATTCAGGAGCGCCAGCGGCAGGCGCACCGTCACGCCATCCATCACGTGGCCCGGTTCGAAACGATAGCTCACGGGCACTTCAAAATCACCGAGCTTCAAGCTTTTCGGAAACTGCTCCTCGGTAATCGCCTCAGCCCCGTGCCGCATCAACTGCTCGCGCGACATGCGAAGGGATTGGTCGCGGCTCGCACGCAGCTCGGCGCGCTCGGTCGGAGCAAGACTCAGCTCGGTTTCAGCGCCCGCTTTCAGCCACTTTTCAAGATCGGCTCGCGTGGACACCTCCAGCGGAATGCGCGCCTTGTAGAACGCTGCGACCGTTTCCTCGGACACCAGTACATCGTTGCGCCGCGCCTTATCTTCAAGCGCCTGCACATCCTTGACCAGTTTCAGGTTGTACGCGTAGAAGGCTGAGGTCGTTTCTACTTCGCCGTTCGCCAGCGCATTAGCGAAAATCTCATGCGCTTC
>JAYUWL010000236.1:0-3449 GCA_043753585.1 Burkholderiales bacterium | reverse complement strand
CAATGAGCTGTGGCGTCAGGTTGATCTCGGGTACCAGCAGCAGAACCTGCTTGCCCGCGTTGAGCACGGTGGCAACCAGGTCAAGATAAACCTCGGTCTTGCCGCTGCCGGTGACACCGTGCAGCAGCGATACGGTGAAGTGATCGACGGTTGCGCGCAAGGCGGTTGCGGCCTGGCGTTGTGGTTCGGTGAATTCGGGAAGCACGGGATGCACCTGCACGGGACGCGTCGCGTTGGGATAAGCCGGGTCGACGAAGCCTTGCGCGATCCACTCGTTCAACGTGCGCCTTTGCGTGGGCGACAGCGCGCGCATGGCCTCCACATCAAGGCCACGCCGGAGCGCAACGACCAGCGCCCGCCGCGCTGTGCGGCGCGCCGGGATGTTCGCCACATGATCGCGCCCTGATGATGTGAGCATCCAGCTCGACGCTTCAGGCGACGGGGCAGCCTCCATCGGACTGATAAGGCCGCAGGCCATGCCGAGCGACACCTGGTAATACTCGGCGACAAAACCCGCGAGCTCGATCAGCGAATCTGGCAATGCGGCGCACATGACTCGGCGCACAGGCTTGAGTGTCGCCACCGTTTTGGGATCAATTTCTGCGACAGACGTCACGACGCCAATGTGCGGGCGCACGCCAACTGTGACTTCCACGCAGGAATTTGGCGCAATTCCCCAATCGGCCGCTGCAACGTAATCCAGAGCCCGACCAATCGCCAACGGCAGCTCCACAGTCACTCGGGTGAGTGCTTGCTTACCGCTCAATCGGCGTGAAATCGTTGATGCCCGATCCTTCAAAAGTTCGCCCCCAACGCCTGTGGATAAATATGTGAACTAATACCTCTTGCCACGTTGCAACGCCCGGCTGAATGCGGTTGTGGCGGCCATGCCTCATTCTGCGGCGGTCGCCAAATAATCAATAAAATCAATGAGTTATTCACTTTTTCAAGCGTTTCAGCGGAGGCGCGTACTCACCAGTCACAGAAATGTCACTTTTGTGCATAACTGGTGCGGCGGAGCGACGAATGCAGCCTTTGTCAAGCGAAATTTTCTTCGCTTTTGTGAAATTACCGAATTTGGAGGCTTCTTAGCGCGTCGACCAAAATGCCGACGAGCGCGGGATCAGCGTCCGGCGTGATTCCATGCCCCAAATTGGCGATGTAGCGATGCTGCGGATCAAACCCGAGGAGCGATTTCGCCAGCTCGCGGCGAATGGTCGCCTCGTCCGTGGTCAAGAGCAGTGGGTCGAAATTGCCTTGCAAAGTCACATGCGGGCCCGCAGCGGCGCGTGCATCCACCAGATCGCTCTGCCAATCCACACCAATGCCCAGCGCACCGCTGGCAGCGATTGCGCCGACGCTTTGCGCAGCGCCGCGACTGAAAAGCATCACTGGAATCGTCGGAAACTCGGCGCGCAACGCGTCCACGATTCGCGTCATCGGCGCCAACGAAAACTCACGATACAGGCGCGGCGCGAGCACGCCACCCCAAGTGTCGAACACCATCAGCGCGTCGGCTCCGGCGCGAACTTGCTCGCTCAAATACGCGGTGACCGCGCCGACGTTGACGTCGAGCACTTTCTGGAAAAGGTCAGGCCGCTGCAACAGCATGCGTCGCGTGAGCGGAAACGCGTCCGTCGAACCGCCGCCTTCGATCATGTAGCAAGCGAGCGTGAACGGGCTGCCGGAGAAGCCAATCAGCGGTACGCGTTGCTCGCCGTTTGTCGTGAGCGCGCGTTTGCACTCGGCGACTGCGTCGAACACATACTGCAGCTTCGCCATGTCGGGTATGGCGAGCGCATGAACGCTGGATTCTTCACGCAAAGGATGCGAAAAACGCGGACCTTCACCGACACCGAACGTGAGCCCCAAACCCATCGCATCGGGCACGGTAAGGATGTCGGAGAATAAAATTGCAGCGTCCAGATCGTAGCGCTCAAGCGGCTGAAGCAGCACTTCGGCGCAGAACGACGGCGAACGGCAGAGTTCGAGAAAACTGCCCGCCTTGGCGCGCGTGGCCTTGTATTCGGGCAAATAGCGACCAGCCTGGCGCATCAACCAGATCGGCGGACGGGGAAGCGCATCGTCGGTGAATGCGCGAAGAAAAAGGTCGTTTTTGATGTGCATACAAGAGGGCTAAATGTTTGTCATCCTGACCCGTGCGTAGGATAAGGTGGGTAACCGCTGCCGGTCTGAACGGCGTAAAGTGATTTTGGTTCTACCTGATCCTTCGCTCAGAGCTCAGTATGGCGGTCGCTCAGCGGCGAATCAGCGTCAGAATGCGGTTCGACCATGAGGGCGCAATGCGTTTCAGAAAATCGCGACCGATCACGGTGGTCGTCAAGCCCGGCTTTTCGCTCACGATGGCGTTCACGCCGTAAACATCGATTGCGCCGACGCGCACGGACGTGAGCGGCATCACGTAGGTTTTGTAGGTCAGTGGCTTGCCGTCTTTGTCTTTCGGTTCGATCACGGTCTTTATTTCCTTGCCATCTTTTGTCTCGGTGATCGTCTGCTTTGGCGCGAGGAGCGTCCGCGATTTTTTATCTTTGTACGGCAAATTCAGCCGGTCAGCATCGGCCACCGGGATCACGATGACGCCTGCGGTGCGATCAATTTCTGCCTGGACATTGCCCCCGTTCAGCAGCGCGGGCGTGAGGTATTTGTTCTTCTGATCGGCGCGAATTTGATGGCTCACGAAGCCCTGCGTCTGCGAATCAATCACCGCCATTTCACCGACGCGCATCTGCTGAGGCAGGCCGTTGTAGCGGAAGGTCGCGGTGTCGTCGTTGATCTTTTCTAGCAGCAGACCTTCGTCAGTGAAGACGCCAATCCGCGCTTCGCGCAGCACGCCGTCAATCATGAATTGAGCGCTCGAACGCGCGGCGACCGAGGAGAGCTGCAGCGTGGTCGCCAAAAGCGCGGAGCTCGTCGACAACACGCCAACCGCAAGCAGCGCGCGCAACAGCGGAGAGGCAAACATCAGAAATTTCATGATCTGCATGTTAGTACGACAGGCAAGATCGGATGGGCCGATATCGACACCGTTTGCGGCAAGCAGCTTTTAGGGGAAATAGTTCTGATATATGGGCTAGAGGCGAAAAATGACAATAAGCGACTTTCTACGAAATCGCCTTCTAGCCCTTAAGCAGCCTTGCATTAAACAAAAAGCTGATCTAGCGTGGTAGCGTTGACGATCCCATCAAATACGCGTCCACCGAGCGCGCACATTGACGGCCTTCACGAATCGCCCACACGACGAGCGACTGACCGCGCCGCATGTCGCCCGCTGCAAAAACTTTCGGCACATTCGTCATGTAGCCACCTTCATCCGTACTCGCCTTCGCATTGCCGCGCCAATCGCGCTCAACGCCAAACGCCGCCAGCACCGGTGCTGCCGGATGCACAAAACCCATCGCCAGCAGCACGAGATCCGCCTTCATTTCCCA
>JAYUWL010000235.1:0-10440 GCA_043753585.1 Burkholderiales bacterium | reverse complement strand
GACTAATAGGGACGTGTGTTCGGGGCAAGACGACATCGAGCGCAGTTGCAACCGCACGGCTCAAGCGCGCGAACGATTCGTCGCTGGGATCGACCATGTCAAGATGCAACGCGCCGATAAATGTTGCGTGCAAAAAGTTCGCATGATCCTGCGAGATCGGCACGCCGACCAGCGCGAAACCCGCCTTGAGCTTTTCCAGAACGCCAGCGTTAAATTCGCGCATCCATTGACGAATCGATTCGTCCTCTTCGCTCGCTGATGCGAGGCCGGTCATAAGGCGAAACCACTGACGATCACTTTTCTCGGGCATCAGCAGTTGACGCAAGTCGCCGGCTGACATTTCCCCCAGCGCTGCTGTTTCAGCTATTGGAAGGAACAGGGCTTCCACGCCAAACTTGGCAGTACCGCGCAATAAATCGTTTCGAGTCGGGAAATAATAGGTGAGGTGGCTCTGGCGTACCCCAGCCCGCGCAGCGACGGCCTGCTGCGTAAGCGCGCTGAAGCCGACCGTGAGCATTATCTCGTTCGCGGAAATAAGAATTTTTTCGCGTACGGAGGCGTCGGATTTGAGCGATGCCAGGCACGGAATGGCGAGTTTAATGTTCATTTTTGGTAATCATACCAATTCGCCTCTCCAATTTGGTTGTGCAACCAACTACCCGAAACAGCTTTTTAACCAATGCCCCATTTTTTATGGGCTAACCACGGATATCACGTACTATCGACAAATGAATATTCAGCCTCTTAGCCCATGTAAACCGTAGGTTTTGCATAAAAGCTGTGTGAGGCAGACCCAATCCAATATTCAACCGCCAACATGGCAACCCGGTAACACCCGGGTTTTCCTGGTCACTTGCCACTCCAACGATGACGATGCGCGCTCGGAAGTCGAGTGAAACTCCCGCAGGACGGGCTCTGCCGAGACCCACGGCGGCGCTCGTAACTGGGGTCGCGGCAGAGCCCGTCCTACATTCGGACTTGTTTGATTCCAGCTTTGCGGGCTTGGGGAAACGCAGATTAATGTCTTCCTGAGCGTGGATGGGATGGCGAGCGCCGGGCGACAATCCAATGCGCGCCAAAAGCGAATTTTTCGAGGCGCGCTGCAATGAATCTCGCCTCATGAGCGTCTGCTAGCATCCTTCGCCGTGACCCTATCCCGCCCCATTCTCGCCCTGCTGGCCGCGATCTTTCTTGCGTCCTGGTTTATCCCGTCAATTTCGAGAACGCTGGTGCGCCCGGACGAAGGTCGCTATACCGAAATTGCACGTGAGATGGCGCTCAGTGGCGATTACGTGACGCCCCGGCTGAACGGTCTCAAGTATTTCGAAAAGCCTCCGCTGCAATACTGGGCAACGGCGCTGGCGATCGCTGCATTTGGGCAAAACGATTTCACAGCTCGCTGGTGGCCGTTGTTTTGCGGTCTTTTAGGTCTGGCGCTAGTGTGGTTCACCGTTCAAGCCATCGCCGGACGTGACACGGCGTGGGTCAGCGCTGGGCTGCTGGCGTCGATGGTTTACTACTTTGTGATCGCCCACATCAATACGGTGGACATGAGCCTGACTGCGTTCATGACGCTGACGATGGTCGGACTCATTCGCGGCTTCGGCATCGACGGGCAATCTGCGAAGGTGACGCGGGGCTGGATGATTGCGGCGTGGGCGGGAGCGGCGCTGGCGTTTCTGTCGAAGGGACTGATCGGCATCGTGCTGCCCGGCGCGATTTTTGTGTTGTACCTGCTCGCATCCAGGCAGTGGCAGTTGCTGGCACGCATGGAGTGGATCCGGGGGCCGCTCGCGTTTGCGCTGATCGCGCTGCCGTGGCCGCTTCTGGTGCAGGCGAAGAACCCGGAATGGGGGCACTTCTTTTTTATCTATGAGCACTTCGAACGCTTCTCGAACACGGAACACGGTCGCGGCGGCGAGTTGTACTACTTCGTGCCGTTGTTGATTGTTGGCTTGTTGCCCTGGACACCCGCCGCCTTTGGTCTGCTGCGCCGCGACGCACGCGATGCGGTCGCAACGACTTACGCAAAATGCCGACTTAATTTGCCACTGTTTCTGACGATCTGGTGCGCGTTTCTTTTTGTGTTTTTCAGCATCTCCAAGTCGAAGTTACCGTCCTATCTGCTGCCGACGGTACCGGCTTTTGCCATGTTGCTAGCGCCATTAATGTTTTGCATGATGGACCGTTCGTTCAACCGGGCGCTGATGGCGATGGCGATTATCCCGGTCGGGCTGGTGATTGCGGCCAGCGTGCGCGACAAATTTGAAAGCGACGCCTACACCGTTGGCATGATTGACGAGTATGCGCGCTACTTTTTGTTGAGCGCTGCGCTGTTTACCGCTGCGATTGTGGCGGCCTGGTGGCTCAATCAGAAGTCGCGCCGCATTGACGCGGTTCTTGTTGCCGCAACGCTTGCAACCGCCGCCACCAGCTCGCTGATGGTCGGCTATGGCGCGTTGTCCCCGAGCACGTCAAGCCAGCAGCTGGTGGTGGATTTTCTGGCCGCAGAGCCGAAGTATCGTGACGACGATGTCTTTTTTTCGATCGGAATGTATGAGCAGACGCTGCCGGCTTACCTGAAGCGCACTGTGATACTGGTGGATTATCTTGACGAGATGGGCCTGGGCGCGTGGTTCGAGCCGGACAAAGTGCGCTTTAATTTTGCCGATTTTGCCGAACAGTGGGACGCGGCCGATCGCGCCTATGCCGTCACCGACTTCGACCAGCTGCCACGGCTTGATTTTGCCGGGCTCGACTATCGCGTGGTTGCCACCGATTTGCGCCGCGCGATTATCGCGAAGCATCCAAAATGATCGGGCGGAGTGCCGCATTGTGACCGCGACCGCGCTCTCTATTGCGCTACTGAGTGTCCTCCTGAACGCGGCCGCACAACTGTTCCTGAAAGCGGGCACCAACATCATTGGCACCGTGAGTTTTGGCGATGCCAATACGGTCAATACGCTCATGCAAATCGCACGAATTCCCTGGTTCTGGGCAGGCTTCGCGTGTTACGGCATCAGCTTGTTTACGTGGATCGCAACGCTCTCGCGCTTGCCGGTGAGCGTGGCTTATCCGCTGGTGTCGATTGGCTATGTGGTCAACGCCGCGGCGGCCTGGTATCTCTTCGGTGAATCAATCACCGCGCAAAAATTAGTAGGCATCGCCCTGATCGTGGCTGGCGTCATCCTTGTCTCGAATACGGTGAGCAAATAACATCAGTGACACCCAACAGAAAACCTATCGCCTTCGCTGCGCCCTCGCTCGGTGAGGAAGAATTTGCTGCCGCTGACGCCGTGTTGCGCTCCGGCTGGATAGCATCCGGCGCAAACGTCACCGCGCTTGAAAGCGAGCTATCAACCTGCTTCGGCGGACGCCCGACGCGGCTGTTGACCAGTGAAACGGCGGCGCTCGAAGTGGCGCTGCAACTGCTCGGCATCGGCGCAGGTGACGAAGTTTTGATCGGTGCGCAAACATTTTTCTCCAGTGGCAACATGGTGGAAAAAGTAGGCGCGAAGGCCGTGTTTGTTGACGTCGAGCTGAAATCGCGCAACATCGACCTGGCAGACGCGGCGCGTCGCATCACCGCGAAAACGAAGGCGATCATCCCCACGCACTACGCCGGGCTCGCCTGCAATATGGATGCGCTGTACGCGTTTGCCAAACAACATCATTTGCGTGTGATTGAAGACGCAGCGTTAGCCATAGGCTCATCGTGGCGCGGCAAAACCATCGGTGCTTTCGGCGACATTACCCTCTTCTCGTTTCACCCGAACAAGAACATCACCACCATCGAGGGTGGCGCACTGGTGTGTAACGATATTGCCGATGCGAAGCGCGTGGAAGGGCTGCGCTTCCACGGCATCAGCCGCCTGCCCGATCAGACGCGCGACGTGGATTTTCCAGGTGGCAAATTCAACATGAGCGATGTCAGCGCGGCGATTGGTCGCGCTCAGCTTAAAAAGCTTGACGGGTTCTGTCAGCACCGCGCGAAGCTTGCCCATCACTATTTGAGTCTCCTGAAAACAGTGGTTGATGAAGCCTTGCTGCCGCATGCCGGTGACTCCGGCGACGAAGCGGGTCACAGCTGGAATATGTTTGCGATTCGCTTGCCGCTTGATCGATTGACGCTGTCACGCGCTGAGATCATGGACGCGATGAAGGCGCATGGGGTCGCGACGAGCGTTTCGTACGAATCGCCGCACCTCACATCACTGTTCCGCAAGCAAGGGTGGAGCGAAGGCGATTTGCCGAATACTGAGTTAATAGCCGACACAACATTGACGCTTCCATTGCATCCGGGCCTCAACCTGGCCGACGTTGACTACGTGTGCGATAGTCTTGCCTCTGTTCTCGAAAAAGCGCGTCGCTAAATGACGATCCCGAAGTTATCTGTTGTCATCCCGGTTTACAACGAAGAAGCCGTATTGCTGGAGCTGTTTGCGCGGCTCTACCCCGCTCTGGATGCGATTGCCGCGTCGGGTACTTCCTACGAGATCATCTTTATCAACGATGGTAGCAAGGATCGTTCCCCGGCGCTTTTGCTAGACCAGCAATCAAAGCGGCCCGACGTCACGCGCGTCGTGCTCTTCTCCGGGAATTTTGGCCAGCATGCAGCGATCATGGCAGGCTTTGCGCAGGTGCGTGGGGAAGTCGCCGTGACGCTGGATGCAGATCTGCAAAACCCGCCCGAAGAAATTCACAAACTGCTGGCTGCTTATCACGCAGGGCATGACTACGTCGGTTCAATTCGCGATTTGCGTCGCGGCGATGCATGGTGGCGCGGTGCCGCGTCGAAAGCACTCAACGCCATTCGCGAACGCACGACCAGCATCAAGATGACCGATCAGGGCTGCATGCTGCGCGCCTATTCTCGGCGCATTGTCGATCTGATCAACCAGACACGCGAGGTTCGCACCTTCATCCCGGCGCTGGCCTATACGTACTCAATGACGCCGACTGAAGTCGTCGTCGCTCACGCCGAGCGAGCGGCCGGAGAATCGAAGTATTCGCTATATCAATTGCTGCGCCTAAATTTCGATTTGATGACCGGCTTCTCGTTGTTGCCACTACAGATTTTTTCACTGCTGGGCATGACGGTTGCCGTCGGCTCAGTCATAACCTATCTCGGTCTGATGATTTATCGCGGCATCACGCTGCCGTTCTGGGATGCGATGAAAGCACTGCTGGATCGCGACATCCTGCAATTTTTCCTGACTGGAATGGTGTTGTTTGGTTTGGGCATCATTGGAGAATATGTCGGACGGATTTACCTTCAGGTGCGCGATCGTCCGCGCTACGTGATTGATCGCATCGTTGAAAATGCGGCCAACGAGTTCCCCGCAGGTGCGACCGATATCGAGACGGCGCGCAATCTGGCATGACCACGGCTGCGACTTCGGCGACAACTGCAGTCGTATTCGCCTATCACAACGTAGGCGTCCGTTGCCTGCGTGTGTTGCTCGATCAGGGCGTGCAAGTCCCGCTGGTGCTCACGCACGAAGATAACCCCAGCGAAAACATCTGGTACGACTCGGTCGCTCGGGTTTGCGCTGATCGCGAGATTGAAACGATCACGATTGACGACGCGAATCATCCCGATGTCGTCGCTCGCATTCGGGCGCTCGCGCCCGACTTCCTGTTTTCGTTCTATTACCGCAAGATGCTAAGTGCAGAGATTCTTGGCATCCCGAAGCGCGGGGCGCTCAATATGCACGGCTCGCTGCTGCCCAAATATCGTGGCCGTGTGCCGACAAATTGGGCGGTGCTCAACGGCGAAACGGAGACCGGCGCATCACTCCACTACATGGAAGCGAAGCCGGACGCGGGTAATCTCGTCGCACAAACATCGGTGCCGATTCTGGGCGACGACACCGCGCACGAAGTTTTTCAAAAGGTCGTCGTAGCCGCTGAGATGACACTCGTTCGCGCGCTTCCGCAATTGATCGCAGGCACTGCGCCAAGCATTCCGCTCGAGCTCAAGGCAGGCTCGTACTTTTCAGGCCGCAAGCCCGAAGACGGCCGCATCGACTGGACAAAATCGGCGCGCGATGTGTACAACCTGATTCGTGCGGTTGCGCCGCCGTATCCGGGGGCATTTACAGAAATTGGCGGCGAGCGCATCGTGATCGCGCGCGCACGGACGGTCGTTGCAACGCGCCAAGCGCTCACTCCGGGCTCGGTCATTTGCGACCCGCAGTGCGCGGCTATCGTTTGTGGCGATAGCGCATTGCTGGAGCCGCTGGAAATTTTTGTCGGCGACGTTGAACTAGACGTAAAAGCCACGCGCGAGTGGCTCGTGAGGCGTTCGACATGTGCTCCGTGAAACAATATTGCCTGTTTCGGCGGTAAATAAAGCGACGTCATGAAAAAAATTCTCATCCTCGGTGCCAACGGCTTTATTGGTCATCATCTGAGCCGCGCAATACTCGCCAACACCGACTGGCAGATTGTCGGCATGGACTTGGGCTCGCATCGCGTGAAGAGCTTGCTCGACCATCCGCGCATGAGCTTTCACCAGCGAGACATGCTCACCAGCACGGCGTGGATCGATGAGCAAGTGGCCGCGTGTGACGTGGTGTTACCACTGGTCGCTATTGCCACGCCGGCGACTTACGTAAGCGATCCGCTGCGTGTATTCGAGCTGGATTTCGAGGCGAATCTGCCGGTCGTGCGCATGTGTGTGAAGCACAGAAAACGCCTTATTTTTCCGTCGACCTCCGAGGTTTACGGTATGTGCAAGGATGCCGAGTTCGACTCGGAAACGTCGGACTTCATCGTCGGCCCGATTAACAAACCGCGCTGGATTTATTCGGTGGCCAAGCAGTTGATGGACCGCATCATCCATGCGCACGGTCTCAAGGGTGAACTGGATTACACGCTGATTCGTCCGTTCAACTGGATCGGCTCGGGCCTTGATTCACTGACCGCCAGCAGCCCCGGCGGTGCGCGTGTGATTACGCAATTTATCGGCCATATTATTCGTGGTGAACCGATTCAGCTGGTGGACGGCGGAAGTGCGCGACGCAGCTTCACCGACGTTGAAGACGCCATCGCCGCTTTGATGACTATCATCGAAAATCCGCGCGGCATCGCGACTGGCAAGATCTACAACATTGGCAATCCGGCCAACAATCACTCGGTTCGCGAGCTCGCGGAAATGCTGCTCAAAATCGCTCCCGAATATCCCGAATATCGGGCCGGTGCCGCAAAGACGACCATCGTCAGCACAACGGCGGACGACTACTACGGTGTTGGCTATCAGGACGTGCAGGATCGTAATCCGCGCATCACCAATACGGTCGATGAACTGGACTGGCTGCCGCGCGTGACGATGGCGCGCGCGCTGCGAAAAATTCTTGAAACGTATCGCGAAGAAGCTGCGGCAATCACGACAGCACAGCGAGTGTAATGCCGTTTCTCTCTTTAAAAGTCGACGTCGACACACTGCGCGGAACACTGGAGGGTGTCCCTCGCCTCGTTGAATTATTCAAGCGCGAACAAGTCGGCGCCACATTCCTGTTTTCGTTGGGCCCGGACAATACCGGTCGCGCGATTAAACGCATCTTTCGACCGGGATTTTTGGCTAAAGTGCGGCGCACTTCGGTGCGCTCCAACTACGGTTTGCAGACGCTGCTTTACGGCACATTGATCCCCGGCCCGGACATTGGCAAGCGCGCCGCGCTCCCGATGCAGGCAACGCGCGACGCCGGCTTTGAGTGCGGCATTCATTGCTGGGATCATGTCAGCTGGCAAGACGGCGTGATGCATAAGTCTCCGGAATGGACGCGTGACCAGATGGATCGCGCCCATGAGCGGTTTACGCAGGTGTTCGGTCAATCCGCGCAAACGTGGGGCGCTGCTGGCTGGCAGATGAGCGTGGAGGCGTTGCGCCATCAGGGCACGCTCGGCTATCGCTACGCGAGCGATGTGCGCTCTGATCCGCCAACGCTTACGCCCGCGAAAGACGGCGACACCGCCAGCGTGTTCTGGCCGCTCGTGAAAGGTGAAGCCCTGCCGGTGCCGCAAGTCACAGGCACGCTGCCGACGCTTGACGAACTGATCGGTCTTGACGGCAGCACAGCCGAAAATGTGCATGAACATTTGCTGCAATTAACCGCGCACAATCGCCGCGATCATGTGTTCACGCTGCACGCCGAGCTTGAAGGCATGGCGCTGCTGCCGGTGATGGAGCGACTGCTTGTGGGCTGGCGCGATCAGGGCTACAGTCTGGTCAGCACCGCAACCTATTTCGATAGCCTGAACATCGACGCCCTGCCGTACTGCGAACTTGATTGGGCGGAGGTTTGCGGTCGGTCGGGCACGATGGTGAAGCAGGGTTTGCCGTACCTCGCAAATTTGAAAAAAACGATTCGGCTCTAGTATTTCAGGGTTTTTATGTCGGGCAAAAAAGTTACCGATTTTGATCTACCCACCAACGGAGGTGGTCGCTTCAAATTGTCCGAGCACACTGACAAAAGTGAAAGCAGGATCGTAGTCCTGTATTTCTACCCCAAGGACAGCACCCCCGGCTGCACGACTGAAGGCATGGACTTCGCGGCATTGCATGACGAATTCGTCAAAGCCAACGCGGTCGTTGTTGGCGTCTCGCGCGACAGCGTCAAGTCACACGATAATTTTTGCGCAAAACACGGCTTCCCTTTTGCGCTGATCTCCGACGCCGAGGTGACGCTTTGTGACCAGTTTGACGTCATCAAAATGAAGAATATGTACGGCAAACAAGTGCGTGGCATTGAGCGCAGCACCTTCATCATTGGCCCGGATCGCACGTTTGTTCACGAGTGGCGCGGTGTCAAGGTTGCCGGACACGCCCAGGCGGTGCTTGAATTCGTTCTCGCAATGCCCTGATCTGAGCGGTGAACTTACTGCATTCGTCCTTACAGCAACGCGCCGTTGTGAAGGACGGTAACACGCGTTTAGGTCAGCCACGTCTAGCGCGATGAGCCGCGCTGCAAGCTGAACTGATCGTAGCCTACCTCTTTTACGCGTCCCTCTGCGTTGTAGGTCACGTCGAAGTATTGGTCTTCGCTGCCGTTGTTGAATTTGTACTTGTGCGTGAGCTCATTCGGAGTCATGCCAAAGCGCTGCTCCTTGCTGTTGCGGCCAAGGATTCGGCGCACTTCGGTGATCGTCATACTGGGTTGAATGCGTTTGAAATTAGCCTCCACCAGAACCTGATCGATTTTTTCAACAGTGCCCTGAGCATTGATCGTCATCATGTAGGTACGCACGCCTTCTGGACCGAGCGGATACTCCCAGATTTCCCTGTCACCCTCACGGTTCACACTTGCCGGTTCACCCATTTTGAGCTTCAGATCAGCGACAGTAGATTGCCCTGCCTGTAACTCCCCAATCACCACGCGATCGCAACCGACAAGCGTCAGGATCGTCGAAAAAAGTCCCATGGCGACTACCCCCTTCATTGTTGCTTTCATCAACGTTTTCCCTTTATAAAATTTTTCGCATGTCGCGATGTGGAATGTTGCAGTCAAGATATTCGCCGCCCTCAACGGCGAAACCAAATTTCTCGTAAAAGCCAATCGCGTGCGTCTGCGCTGATAGAACGACCTCGCGATCGCCGCGTTGACGCGCGCGCTCGATCAGGTGTTGCAATACGAATGCTCCTACCCCCACGCCGCGATAGGGCTTGCGCACCGCCATACGACCGATGTGCCCATCCGGTAACAACCGACCGCAGCCAGCCGCCCTGCCATCGGTCCACGCAATCGCGTGAATGGAGACGGGATCGTGGGCGTCAATCTCTTCCTCCGCCGGCACTCTTTGCTCCTGAACAAACACTTCGAAACGAATAGCTTTGAGCGTTGACTGGTCATCAGACCAGGTCGCAGTTTTGACTTTGAATTCAGGTTTCACGGGCACATCCAGACCTCGCTTCGAGGCGAAAAAATTCTTTAGCCGCAGCGCGGACTCCGCAGCACAGATACCACCTACAACCGAGCGGGCGTGATGATTCAGTCGCGTCTCGGCAAACAAATCGACAACGCTGCCAGCGGCGCCAAATTTGAGGTCCGGCGCACCCCACACCACACGTGCCACGCGCGCATGAATGAGCGCACCCGCGCACATTGCGCAGGGCTCGACCGTTGTGTAAACAGTAGCGCCGGGAACCCGGTAATTGTTAATGAGACGAAACGATTCCCGCAGCGCAACGATCTCGGCATGCGCCGTCGTATCGCCATCGCGGATCACGCGATTCATGCCGCGCCCTACGACCTGCCCTGCGACCACGACGAGCGCCCCGATGGGAACCTCACCCGCCGCGGCTGCTTCGTCCGCAAGTCTTAAAGCCTCGCGCATGAAGCGCTGGTCGTCTGCAAAGACCTCCGCTGCCATCAATGCCCCAGCCTCTCCATCCAGCTGACCAGCGCGCGTTCGTCCGGCGTGCCGTCACGATACATG
>JAYUWL010000234.1:0-3506 GCA_043753585.1 Burkholderiales bacterium | reverse complement strand
CATGGCACTCGCGGCGGTGGGGTTCGTCACGGCTAACCTGGGCGTCCTGTTTGTCTGCCTCTTCGCGATGGGTTCACATTCGACGTTGTTCGGCCCGGTGAAATACGCGATCATGCCGCAGGCGTTGCAGAGCGATGAGCTCGTCGGCGGTAACGCATTGGTGGAATCGGGCACGTTTGTGGCCATTTTGGTGGGCACAATTGTTGGTGGCGTGGTGGTTGCTCTGAAACCGAGCGGGCCGATGTTCGTGGCTGCGGTGACGATCATTGTGGCTGTGATCGGGTATCTTGTGAGCCGCAGCATTCCGGCTGCCGCTGCGACCGATCCATCGCTCAAACTCAACTGGAATCCGTTCACCGAAACGGCAAATAGCCTGCGCCTCGCCGCTAAAAATATCGTCGTCTGGCGTTCGATGCTGGGCATATCGTGGCTGTGGTTTTACGGCGCGATGCTGTTGAATCAATTTGCCAACATGAGCAAGGACGTACTGGGCGGAAACGAGCAGGTGGCGACACTGTTGCTTGCCGTGTTCGCGGTTGGCGTCGCTGTGGGTTCGTTGTTCTGCGAGCGGCTGTCTGGCAAAAAAGTGGAAATTGGCCTGGTGCCTATCGGCTCGATTGGCATGAGTGTTTTCGCGATTGATTTGTACTTTGCGACCAAAGGGCTGCATCCGGTGGGCCAGAGTGGCGCGATGGAATTCATCGGCAAGTTGGAACACTGGCGCGTCGTGTTCGATCTGTTCATGCTGTCGGTGAGCGGCGGTCTTTACAGTGTGCCGCTTTACGCCCTCATTCAGGAGCGCTCCGATGAGTCGCACCGATCGCGCATCATTGCAGCGAACAATATTTTGAACGCGATTTTCATGGTGGTTTCGGCACTGCTGGCCATCGCGCTCATAAAGTTCGCCGGGTTTGGCGTGCCACAGTTGATCCTGACCATCGCCGTGCTCAACGCCATCGTGGCCCTTTACATCTACTCATTGACACCTGAGTTTTTGCTTCGGTTTATCTGCTGGATGCTGATTTCGTTCGCCTATCGCCTGCACGTGAAGGGGCTCGAAAACATTCCCGATAAAGGGCCGGTCATCGTCGTGGCTAATCACGTGAGCTACGTTGATGCTTTGGTGATCAGCGCTGCCTGCCGTCGCCCGATTCAATTTGTGATGGACCACAGTATTTTCAGAACACCGGGCATGGCCTGGGTGTTTCGCCAGATGAAGGCGATTCCGATTGCCAGTGCGAAGGAAAATCCGGAGATGATGGAGCGCGCGTTTCAGCGAGTAAAGCAGGCGCTGCACGAGGGCGAGGTGGTCTGCATCTTCCCGGAGGGCAAGCTCACTAAAGACGGCGAGATGGGGCCGTTCCGCCCCGGCATCGAACGCATCGTCGCCGAAACAGGCGCGCCCGTGGTCCCGCTGGCGTTGCGTGGGTTGTGGGGCAGTTTTTTCAGCCGCACGGCGAACGGCGTTGCGTTCAAACGCTTCCGAGGATTCTTCAACCGGATTGAGTTGGTGGGCGGGGCGCTGGTGTCTGCGGGGAATGTCACGGCGGCGAAGCTTGAGAGCGACGTGAGGGAAATGCGTGGTGCGATCAGGTGAGACGTGGGCTTCGACCGGCTCAGCCCGAACGCAAGTGGCGATTGATCCAGAGCGTGCGAGTGATGAAGCGTGTTCGCTCGCGCATAAAATCCGGGTATGTCTGGAAACACACTCGGTCACCTCTTCTCCGTCACCACCTTTGGTGAGTCGCACGGGCCCGCTATCGGTTGCGTCATTGACGGCTGTCCGCCGGGGATGCCGTTGTCTGCCGAGGATATTCAACCCGAACTGGATCGCCGCAAGCCCGGGACATCGCGGCACGTCACGCAGCGCAAGGAGGATGACACGGTAGAAATCCTCTCGGGCGTATTTGAAGGCACGACTACCGGTACGCCGATTGGTCTGCTGATTCGCAACATCGATCAGCGCAGCAAGGACTACGGCAATATTGCGCAAACGTTCCGGCCGGGGCATGCCGACTACACATACTGGATGAAGTTCGGCCAGCGTGACTATCGTGGCGGTGGGCGTTCGTCCGCGCGGCTAACAGCCCCGATTGTCGCGGCTGGCGCGGTTGCCAAAAAGTGGCTGATGGAGCGTTATGGGGTCGTCGTTCGCGGTTATTGCGCGCAGATTGGCGATGTGATGATTCCCTTTGAATCACACGACGACGTGAATGCTGGTACGGGCAATGGCCCTTCAGGAAATCCATTTTTCGCGCCAGTCCACGCCGATTCCCCGAAGCTCGCCGAGCTTGAAAATTACATGGACGATCTGCGCAAGAGCGGCGATAGTTGCGGTGCGAAGATTTACGTCGAAGCGGTCAATCTCCCCGTAGGCTGGGGCGAGCCGGTATTTGATCGCATCGATGCCGACATCGCTCATGCGATGATGGGGCTCAACGCGGTCAAGGGTGTGGAGATTGGCGCTGGCTTCAAGAGCGTGACGCAGAAAGGCACCGAGCATTCCGACGAGATTCGCGACGGCAAATTTGCGAGCAACAATTCGGGTGGCGTGCTCGGCGGTATCTCTACCGGTCAGCCGATCACGGTCAATATCGCGATCAAGCCGACATCGAGCATGCGCCTTGACCGCGACACAATTGACAAGGCGGGCAACGCGGTGACCATCAACACCCATGGTCGCCATGACCCGTGCGTTGGCATTCGCGCGACGCCGATTGCGGAGGCGCTGCTGGCGCTGGTGCTCATTGATCATGCGCTGAGGCATCGTGCGCAAAATGCGGACGTGGTGGTTACCACACCGAAGGTGTGGTAGCCGAAATGCTCGCGTTCAGCTTACCGTCTGCACATTTATGAAACCGCTGCAAAGCCAACTCTACCGTCTGTCCTTCTGGCTCGCGCCGCTGGTGGCGCTGCCGTTTTGGCTGGGCGTGATGCGGGCGTTGGATGACCCAGCTGATGCCTGGTGGACGTGGTGGGCGGCGATTGTGATTCAGGGCATTGTGCCGCTGCTGGATGCGCCGTTCGGCCGCGTGGCCACGCGATTTAGTCGCGATGAGCAGGCTGCTCTCGCGCGCGACCCTCTGTTGCGAGCGGTGCCGTGGGTGTGTGGCCTGGTGTGGCTAGCGACGCTCGCGTGGGCGATGGTTGTCACGCCAAAGGTCATGCAATTGCCGCTGATGCATATCGTCGGCTTTGTGCTTTCGCTGGGTATCGTCGGTGGCATTATGGCGATCAACGTGGGCCACGAGTTGATTCATCGCAATCACAAACTGGAGCGTTTTTTTGGCGGCGTGTTGCTCGCCAGCGCGGGTTACGGCGTGTTCAAGGTTGAGCATGTGCGCGGCCATCATTTGCGCGTGGGCACTCTCGCCGATCCCGCCACCGCGCGGCTCAACGAAACGGCGTACGCCTTCGTGCCACGCGCCATCATTGGCACCTTCCGGCACGCCTGGCAGCTTGAGGCGGAGCGCCTTGCGCGCAGCCATTGCACCGGGTTTACGCGG
>JAYUWL010000233.1:0-3508 GCA_043753585.1 Burkholderiales bacterium | reverse complement strand
GCCGCACGCCAAAAGTGTGGAGCGATTTCATGTTCATGTTCGACCGCTATCAAGCGATGATTGAGCGGCACAAAACGAGCGACTTGTCCGACTCACAGCCGACCAAAGGCAACATCGCGGGCGGCTTAACGACCATCGAAGAGAAAGCGCTGGGCAACATCCAGAAAATCGGTCGCAAGTGCAAGATTGACGGCGTGCTCGACAAGGCGGAAGCACCTACGTCGCCGGGCCTGTGGTTTATGGATTCATCAAGCGCAGCAGCGGAAATGGTGACTCTGTGCGCAGCGGCCGGCTACGTCGTGCATTTCTTCCCGACCGGTCAAGGCAACGTCATCGGCAACCCGATTTTGCCGGTGATCAAAGTGTGCGCCAACCCAAAAACGGTACGCCTGATGAGCGAGCATGTGGACGTTGACACGTCAGGTTTATTGCGCCGCGAAATGACGATGGATGACGCCGGTGACGCATTGCTCGATTGCATGATGCGAACGATAAACGGACGGTTGACATCGGCCGAGGCGTTGGGTCATCGTGAATTTGTGCTCACGCGTTTGTACGAATCGGCGTGATTGCAACTTGAGCGGAATTGACCCTCAACGATCGGGGTAAAACCTCTCACACAAACGCTAAAAACGGCGCACTACGGCGTCGGTGGCGGTCACAAAAACCAAAGAAAAGTATTGATGGGCGGCAAAACAGGACTCGAACGCTGTCGTCTTTTAGACGTCGAAGACTGATACGGATTTACTGTCGCCGTGCTCAGGGGCAGGGGCGGATTTTTGTGGGGTAATGACGCGATTGCGCAGGCATCAAAGGACAACGAGTCGCGACGCAAGGCAGCGAAATACAACATGATGTTCGCCACCGAATACAAGCTGGAGGACTACGTCAAGTACCCGGTGATGCAAGCCGCATTCCGCGACAACGTGTGGAAAGCGTCCGGTGAAAAAATGTATGTGCGCCTTTTTTCGGCGGGCCAGCTAGCGGTGGGTGCCGCATTCGCGCAGCGCATTCAGGCAAGCACCGTGCAGCGCGGTGCGGCGTAGTTATCGAACTTCTCTCCGTGCACCAAGGCTGTTGATCTGATCAACATTCCGTTCTGGTGCGGCAAAAACCAGAAGTTCGCAAACTTAGTCAACAACAAGGCATGGAACGACGAGATCACACCGAAGGTGCTCGACAAAGGCTACAAGCCGATGTTCTATTTCACCGTCGATCCGCGCACCGTTGCGACGCGTCGTGGCTTTGGCAAAGCGATTAAAACACCAGACGATATGAAGGGCGTGAAGATGCGCGTGCCTCCGTCAAAACTGCTGCAAAAGTTTTATCGGCTCGCAGGGCAAACCCAACGGTGATAGCGTGGAGCGAAACGTCGACCGCGATTAAACAGGGCGTCGCGGACGCGCTCGATCCCGCATTCGCCGCACTCGCAACGTTCGGATTTAGCAACATTCTGGAGACGGTGAGCTTCGTGCGATCCGTCCCCGATGCGCAAATGTTTGCGGCGAACAATGCGTGGTTCAACGCGCTGCCTAAAGATCAGCAGGCCGGGTTTGACGAGGCATCGCGACTAACGCAAATTCAGACGTTTGCGCAGATCGAAAACGGCGCGCTGAGTCGATACGCATCATGACCGCGACCGGCACCAAGTTCCACAAACCGACCGCCGCTGAGTCTAAGCGCTGGGCTGAGCAATGCGGCGAATCACGCAAGGAATGGGACGAAGACAAGATCGAACTTGCGGGCTCGCTGGCTGCATTTGAGAAGCCCAAAGTAGCGGTGAATACGCAGGCCTCGGTTACCGTGGGTGACTACCAGGGCTGACCAGTTTTCTGGGAACACCACGATCAATCAATGATGACCGCTCGCCTCGCCTATCGCATCTCACTCGCCATGGCGGCCATCTATGTGCTGTGGGTGCTCGCGTCATTGGTCGCCCAGCGCGCCACCGGTGCGATGCCGCTCCGCTGAGGCGAGCTTGGCGAGTTCCTGCTGGTGCTCGTCGGCACCTGCTTTTTTGTAGTTGGCCTCGCACTTGATGAGAGTTCGGGCACGCGGCACGGTTGGCTTGAAACGCTCGAAAAAGCGCTGAACGTTACGCGATGCTCGTCGCGCATTTGTTCGTCTGCATCGTGATTGTTCAAGAAGTGTTGCGTCGCTTCGGCCTCAATTTCTTGTCTGCGTGGTCGCAGGAAACGACGCAATATCTGTTCATCTATCTCGGCTACATCGGCGCGGCGTACGGCGTAAAAGAGCGGGCGCACGTTCGCTTCGACGTATTCATCAGTCGCGTCGGCGAACGTGCAAAAGGGTGGCTCTTCATTTTCGCTGAACTGTGCACCATTGCCTTTGCGGTAATCGCGGTTTACTGGTCACTTCACGCTGTTGTGCAACTTGTCACGTTGGGCGGCACCACGCCGGTTTTGCGCATCAACAAGGCGTGGTTTGAGATCGCGGTGCCCCCCGGTTTTACGCTGGTGGTTTTACGTTCATTGCAGGCCATTGTCCGCGACTGGCGTGACATGCAGGCGGGCCGTCCGGTGCTCGCAGGCAAGGCGATGTTTGATGAATAAAAGCAGCCCATGATCGTTTTCTCTCTGCGTCTTCGGTGCCATCGTCTGCTGATATTCGGCGTGCCGTTCTGGGCCGCGATGGGCCTCGGTAATGTGGCGATTTTGTGGCTCACCGATGTGTTGCCGCTTACGCTGGTGGGCGAAGCCTTGTTTGAAGGCGTCGATTAATTTGCGCTGATCGCGATTGCGCTGTTTGTGCTCACGGGCGACGCGATGGTGCGATCCCGGCTCGGCATCAAGTTGCTCAATTTTGCCGAGGCTACGTTCGGAAGCTTTCGTTCCGGATTCGGCACGTCGACCGTGATGGGTTGCGGCTTGTTCGCGTGCATCTCAGGCTCGGACGCAGTGGATGTGGCAGCGTGGGCGGCTCACCATGGCGCGCTTGCAAGAGCGTGGCTACCCCATCGATAACGCCTGCGCGCTGGTCGCGTCGGGGGCTTGCACCGGCATTCTGATTCCACCGTCCATCGCCTACATCGTCCTCGGGTTAGTGCTTGGTATTTCGTCGAGCACGCTGCTTCAGGCGGCGTTTTTGCCGGGCTTGATGGCGCTGATTGCGGTCATGTTGACCGACTCGATGATCAACCGAATTCGCAATTATGAAACGTTCACCGGGCGCTTCGGTTTTGCCGTGTGGCGACACGCGATGTGGGGCGTGACCGCGTTGAAGTTTTGACGCCTGTGTGAGCATGGCTGGTTCCAAAAAGCTGTTATTTTGCTATCATGCGGCATGATTTAGAAGAAGGGGTGATTTCATGCTGAAGCAAGTAGGTACAAGCGGGCAAGTTGCACTGGGCAAGCAGTTTGCCGGCAAATATTTTGAAGTGTTGACGCGGGAAGATGGCGTGATCGAGTTTCGCCCGATGGTGGTGATTCCCGAGTCGCAGGCTTGGGCACACACGCCCGATATGAAAAAGCGCTTGGACGCGAGCGAA
>JAYUWL010000232.1:0-3509 GCA_043753585.1 Burkholderiales bacterium | reverse complement strand
ATGACCTTAAGATCGGGCCGCTTCGGCAGTAATTCGCGCAGGTAACCGAGCAGAAAATCAATATTCAGCGAACGCTCGTGCGCCTCGTCGATGATGATGGTGTCGTAGGCATTGAGGAATTTATCGCCCTGCGTTTCCGCTAGCAAAATGCCGTCCGTCATCAGTTTGATGAAGCCGTCCTGCGTCGCTTTTTCGGTAAAGCGCACCTTGTAGCCAACGCTCGCACCGACCTCTTCGCCCAGTTCTTTGGCGATACGCTCCGCCACGCTGCGCGCTGCGATTCGGCGCGGCTGGGTGTGACCGATCAGTCCAAAGCGCCCACGCCCTGCCGCCAACGCAATTTTTGGTAATTGCGTTGTTTTGCCTGAACCGGTTTCACCGGTGAGCACCACCACTTGATGGTTGCGAATCAACGAAGCGATCTCGTCCGCCCGCTCCGAAACCGGCAAACCGTCCGCGTAAATGATCCCCGGCGAACGGGCAAGACGATCACGAAAACGATCCTCAGCGCCCGCAATGTCTGCGGCGAGCTGATCAGGTTTGAGTTGTTTGGCCCTGCGACTGATGCGCCAATAGTCTGCGAGCAGCATTGACTTGCGGTCAGGCAGGAGCGGGGAAATGGATACGGTCATGCGAGCTGCAGATTCTACGGTAGGCGATACAGCTTTTTCGTGTAATCCATATTGCATTGAGGCTAGGACCGCAAAAAGCAAGAACCCGACTTTCATAAAAAGCTGTGCTTCAGCCCAATCGCAGCAGTTGTTTCAATAAAAAGCTGCAATTCCCGCATCCACTGGTTTGCCCCAAAAGCAGGCGCCACAAAAATCGTTAAACTGGTTTCTCTTAAATTTTCCGCCTGAAGGCTGCTCGATGATCACAACGAACCGGTTTTTTGCGCTCACTGCCTGTGCTTTTGCGCTTGCTGCGATGGGCGTGACCTCTGTCACCGCCAACCCCTTGCGCTGGGCTGCATCGGGCGACCCACAGACGATGGATCCGCATTCGCAGAACGAGGGCTTGACCAACTCGGTGAACTCGCAGGTGTACGAATTTCTTTTGATCCGGGATAAAAAATTAAAGCTTGGGCCGGGTCTTGCCACGGAGTCGAATCAGATCGACGATCTGACCTGGCAGTTCAAGCTGAGAAAGGGCGTGAAGTTCCACGATGGAACGCCGTTCACCGCAGACGACGTCGTGTTTTCGATGGAGCGCGCCAAAGCGCCGACGTCCCAGTTGCGCGTCTACGCCAATCAGGCCGGCACCGCGCGCAAGATTGACGACCACACAGTCGAATTCAAGCTGCCGCAGATCAACCCGATCTTTCTCGACCACGCCAGCGCCATCAACATCATGAGCAAAGTGTGGAGCGAAAAAAACAACTGCACCACACCGCTTGACTACAAAAACAAGGAAGAAAAATTCACGTCCTTGAACGCGAACGGTACCGGGCCTTTCCGCCTCGTCAGCCGGCAACCGGACGTCAAGACAATCTGGAAGCGGAACGATACCTGGTGGGGTAAACCTGAGGGCAACATCACATCGGTAACGTATTCATCGATCAAAAATGACGCGACGCGCCTGGCAGCGCTGATTTCCGGCGAGGTTGATTTCGTACTCGATCCGTCGCCGCAAGACCTCGAGCGACTGGAAAAAACGCCGGGCGTCAAAGTCATCAACGGCGTCGAAAATCGCGTCGTTTTCATCGGCATGGATCAGGCGCGCGACGAGCTGTTGTACTCAAGCGTCAAGGGCAAAAATCCGTTTAAGGACAAGCGCGTTCGCCAGGCGATGTACCAATCCATCGACATCGATGCAATCAAGACGAAACTGATGCGCGGACAAGCGTTCCCCACCGGTGGCATCACGCCCTCCCCGCTGGGTGCATTCAACGATCCAGCCATTGAGAAACGCCGTGCGTTTGATGTGGCCGCTGCCAGCAAATTGATGGCTGAGGCCGGTTATCCGCAAGGCTTTGAGGTCACGCTGAACTGCCCGAATAATCGCTACATCAACGACGAGAAAATCTGTCAGGCGCTTGCCGCCATGTGGGCCAGGATTAACATCAAGATCAGGCTCGACGCTCAGCCGCGCGCCGTGTACTTCCCGCGTCTCGACAAGCTCGACGTCTCGCTCTACATGCTGGGCTGGGGTGGCGCGATAACCGATGCGGAAACCACGTTGACGCCGGTGTTGCGAAATCGTGGCGTGAACGGTGTTGGCGACTACAACTACGGCAATTACAAGAACGCCAAGCTGGAAGAAGCCGCGACTGCTCAGAGTAAGGAGGGCGATCCGAAGAAGCGCGAAGCGCTCATCAAACAGGCGCTGCTCGCCCACAACGAAGAGATCAATCACCTGCCGCTGCATCGTCAGGTCATTCCCTGGGCCACGCGCAGCAACGTGTCGGTCGTGCATCGCGCAGACAACGTTTTGACGTATGACTGGATCACGCTGAAATAAGCGGCGGTCGTGCTGGCAACGTTGCGGCCACATGCCGTGGTCGCGCTATTGCGTTTGGGGCCCGCGTGCTTTTGACGATCGCCGGGGCGGTTAGACCAATTTCAATGTCGCTGCCGGACAGGGAAACCGTCCCGCTATCGAGGGCAACAGGCGGCACGCATGGAGCTGTCTTCGCGCTCTGATTCGTACTTCGTCGCGCAAAGACGCCGCCTGTCTGCCTTGAACCTGGTCCGGCGCAATGACGTCGCGTGTTGCGCTTGCCGTTGTCATAATACGCAATCTGATTTAATTGTTTGGGTGAGCCCGCTTATGAAACTGAATGCTCGCGCCCCGTTGCTTTCAACAATTTTGGTCACGCTTTGTGGGGGGTTTGCAACAGCGGCATTTGCGCAAACGCCTGTGAGCGTGGTTGAGTACTACAACAAAACCATTGCGTCTTACTTCCTGACCGGGCGGGCTGCCGAACAGGCCACGCTTGACGCAACAGCGGACTTCCAGCGCACCGGCGTCAGTTTCGTGGCAACCGCAGCAGCCGGGGCCGCAGCCCCGCTTGACAGCGTATGTCGCTATCGCATCGATGTCACCGGGTCATCCTTCTCGTCGCATTTTTACGGTCAAACCGCCGATTGCGCATTGATCGCCTCGCTCAACTTGCCGAATTTTTCCAACGAAGGATTGGATTTCGCAGTGGAAAAACCGTCCGCAGGCGCGTGCCCGGCAAGCTCACCGGTGCCGATTTACCGGGCGCTGCGCACCCTGACGCCCGTTGACGTGCCCAATCATCGCTACAGCGTGAGCCAGAGCGCCTATCAAGAAATGCTGACGCGCGGCTGGGTTGGTGAAGGTGTGGTGTTCTGCGGTCGTTCGGCAACGCCTGCCACGCTGCGCGCGAGTTTTGTCGCGTCGAATTCGGTGATCAACAAATGTGCGGTGCCGCGGGTCGGCGTGAGTCAATACACGGGACGAGCATTCCCGGACATGCAGGGCACGCTGGACGATGAAAAGAGCTGGCTGCGCTCCTGGAGCGACGAAACCTACCTTTGGTACCG
>JAYUWL010000231.1:0-3523 GCA_043753585.1 Burkholderiales bacterium | reverse complement strand
ACCCCAGCAAAGTCTCCGACGCGATGCGCGAATTTCACGGTGATCTCACTCTGATTCGACGCGATATCCACAACAACCCAGAGCATGCGTACAAGGAGACGCGCACCGCTGCTTTAGTTGCGGAGCGGCTGACCGCGTATGGAGTGGACGAAGTGCATACCGGTGTCGGTGGAACCGGCGTTGTCGGTGTCATTCGTGGCGACCGCCCGGGGACTCGAAATATTGGTCTGCGCGCCGACATGGATTGCCTCGCGATGACCGAGGAAACGCGTCTCCCATACGCCTCGCAAAACAAGGGATACATGCATGCTTGCGGCCACGATGGCCACACAACGATGCTGCTTGGCGCGGCGCGCTATCTCGCCAAAACCCGCAATTTCTCGGGCACGGTTTACGCAGTTTTCCAACCAGCCGAAGAGGGCGAAGCGGGGGCCAAGGCGATGATGGATGACGGCCTGTTTGAGCGCTTCCCGATCCACGCTTTTTACGGACTGCACAACGCGCCCTGGGTGCCGTTCGGATCGATGGCGGTGCGTAACGGAGCGATGATGGCGGCGGCTGACCGCATCGAAATCCATATTGAGGGCAAAGGCGGTCACGGCGGCATGCCGCAGTTCGTCAGCGACCCCGTGCTTGCTGCGGGCCACGTGATCACCGCGATTCAGTCGATAGCATCGCGTAACGCCGACCCGGCCGATTCGGTGGTTGTCTCGATCTGCGCGATGGAAGCCGGCGTGATGAACACCTACAACGTGATTCCGCGCGAAGTTAAATTGATTGGCACGGTGCGCACTTATCGCAAAGAGGCACAGAAGATGGTGCTCGAAAAACTTAATCAAATCGTAGAGCACACTTGCGCCGCCTTTGGTTCCGTCGGTAAAGTTAATTTCATTCAGGGCTACCCCGCGACGATCAATCACAAGCGAGAAGCGGAGTTGTCTGCTGAAGTCGGTCGCAGCGTGTTCGGCGCCGAAAACGTAATCACGGAAATTTTTCCGAATACGGGCGGTGAGGATTTCGCGTTCTTCCTTCAGGCGGTGCCCGGTGCGTACATCTGGGTCGGGCAGGGACGAGAAGGTGGCTTCCCGATTCATCACTCCTGCTACGACTTCGATGATCGCATCATTCCGAACGGTGCGGGATTGTTGGCGGCGATTGCTGAGAAAGAACTGGAATGAAACTCAACGATCTTCCCGACTCGTTTGTCAGCGACCTGGTCGCGATTCGTCGCGATATTCACGCCAATCCGGAACTGGGTTACCTCGAGACGCGAACCGCTGCCCTGGTTGCCGAGCGGCTGCGGGCTTATGGCGTTGACGAGGTGCATACCGGCATCGCAAAAACCGGTCTGGTCGGCGTCATCAAAGGACGGCGCAGTGGCGGAACTATCGGGCTGCGGGCCGATATGGACGCGCTGCCGATGCAGGAGAAAAACTCGTTTTTCCACGCTTCAAAAACGTCAAAGGTCATGCACGCCTGTGGTCACGATGGCCACACGACGATGTTGCTCGGCGCGGCGCGCTATCTTGCTGAAACACGAAACTTTGCGGGTACGGTGCACGTTATTTTTCAGCCCGCTGAAGAGGGCGGCGCGGGTGGCGATTTGATGGTAAAGGAAGGGTTGTTTGATCGCTTTGATTGCGACCGCATCTTTGCCGTCCACAATCGCCCTGATCTTGAGCTTGGCAAATGGGGCACACGGGTGGGTCCTTTTATGGCTTCGGCCGATGGCTTCACGATTGAAGTGAGTGGCAAAGGCGGGCATGCTGCCCGGCCGCATTTGCTCTGCGATCCGATGACGGTGGCCGCGAATATCGTGCTTGCCGCGCAAACGATTGTGTCGCGCAATGTGAGCCCACTGGAGACTGCTGTGGTGGGAATCAGTGCGATTGAAGGTGGCAATTTGCCGGCGTTTAATGTCGTTCCCGATACGGTGAAAATGACCGGTACCGTACGCACATATGACCCCGCAACGCGCGACTTGATTGAAGCGCGTCTCGCTGAAATGGTGCAGGGGATTTGCGATGCACACCGCGCCAGAGGCACGTTGAAGTACGACCGACTCTATCCACCCGTGATCAACACGGCGGCGGAGGTTGAGTTCGCGCGGCAGGCTGCGGCTGAGGTCTGGGGCGAAGAAAACGCTGATGCCAATTACACCCCCTCGATGGGCGGTGAAGATTTCTCCTTCATGCTGCACAAGCGACCGGGCTGTTACGCGGTGATCGGGCAAAAAAATACGGCTGAGATTTTGCCGTTGCACAACACACGGTACGATTTTTGCGATGAAATCATTCCGAATGGGGTGCGCTATTTTTCGCGGTTGGCAGAGCGTGGGTTGCCACTGTGACGTCGCATTTGACGACGAAAACGTACAGCTCAATTCTTGCAAACTATGACTCGTTTTTTTGACAGCGATATCTGGTGGAGCTTCAAGTGCTCGCCGGTGACGATGATCGCCGCAGTGCTGGCTTTGCTGTGCATACTCGGCGCCGTGCTCGCGCCGATCCTCGCACCGCACAATCCATACGATCTCGCTCAAATTTCCCTGCTGGATTCCAACCTGCCGCCGATGTGGAATGCGAGCGGCAAGGCGGAGTTTCCGCTCGGGACGGATCAACAGGGCCGTGACATCCTGTCGACCATCATGTACGGCAGCCGCATCTCGCTACTCGTTGCATTGTGCGCCGTGGCAATGTCGATCGTGATGGGGGTCGGGCTTGGTTTGCTCGCAGGTTACGTCGGCGGTCGCATTGACAGCATCATCATGCGTATTGCCGACATCCAGCTCACATTTCCGGCCATTCTGGTGGCGCTTTTGATTAGCGGTATTGGCCGCCAGTTTGTTCCTCGCGAGATGCAGGATTCGCTTGCGCTCTATGTGATCATTCTCTCGATTGGCTTGACCGGGTGGGTGCAATATGCGCGTACCGTGCGTGGCTCGACGCTGGTTGAAAAGAGCAAGGAATATGTTCAGGCGGCGCGCGTTATTGGTGTCTCGAAGATGGCCATCATGGTGCGCCATGTTCTGCCGAATGTGCTCGGCCCGGTACTGGTTATCGCAACCCTGAACATCGCAAACGCCATCATCGCGGAGGCTACATTGTCATTTCTCGGAGTGGGAATGCCGCCCACCCAACCGTCGCTCGGTACGTTGATCAGCGAGGGGCAAAACTACCTTTTTTCGGGTGAGTGGTGGATTACAGTGTTTCCTGGCATTGCGTTGATCGTTATGGTGGTGTCGGTCAATCTGGTCGGCGACTGGCTGCGCGACGCGCTTAATCCCAAGCTCCGTTAGTCTTCAGACCGGATCGATTGGGGAGATTGCCATGAAAACTGTTCCTCTTCTCATGTCACTTGCGGGTGCGGTCATGCTCGGAGGGTGCGCACATCAGTGGGAAACTGTGCTTGATGGCCGCCTGTATACGCGCACCCACCTGCATCGATATCCCGTCAGCATCGTGGCTGTGGACGGCGAATACAGCACACTGGTACCGCGTCGCGTGAATGCCGGTGTCCATGA
>JAYUWL010000230.1:0-31647 GCA_043753585.1 Burkholderiales bacterium | reverse complement strand
CGCAGAACACCGCGCCGTCTGCCGAGTAACCTGCAGCGATCATCTGGTTGTAGCGTGCCGTCGACACGGTGTAGCGGTGATTACCATCGTTTTGTGCGGCACGATTATTAAATGAACGGTACACCTTGACCGGGGCTGGTGCCGGGCAGAGGCCGGTTGCCTTGTCTGGCTCGGCAATTGCAAAGCTTACGCCCTCATTGGTCACCGCCTTGTTGCCCGCATAAACCGATGCGACCTGCGCACAATCCGACGGCACGCCATAGAAGTGGGAGTTAGCCAACGGCGGCGCGAAGTAGTAACGGCAGATCGGTTGCATGCCGGCCGGCGGTGCTAAGCCGGGGCCAGCAACAAAGCTCATACCAGTGAGCGTAAACAATGCTGGGTATCGGGCAAGCTCCGCCTTATCGCTGTCGGCCCCCGTGATGAAGTACTTGTTAAGAGCTGGCACGTAGTATTCGACGACCGTCGTCGGTGCCACCGTCAATAAGGTGTCGGCGACACGACTAAAGGCACCACCGAGCGGCTCGGGCACTGCATTTACGCCTTTAACCGTCAAACCGTTGGTCGACAGCTGCGAGCCGTTCGGACCTTGTGTGACCGTTATCACCACGTCATATTGGCCCGCCGGAAGCAGGCCAGCCAAGGACGCGCTGTAAGTGCCGTCGCCAGCCCTCGCGTCACCATTGATACCCGTATCAAGCAGAGTTTTGGTAAGCTTCAACGCGCCATCGCCATCGTAAATCAGGGCAGTGGCTACGGCGTTAATCACGGCTCGATTGGATGACACCAGCACCGTGAGCAGTGGGCTAGCGGTGCCGTCGCGCTGCACCTCCACCTCGGCGCGTAGCGAGCTCTCGGCAATGGCGTCCTGCTCGATTGACGAGGCGACTGCAGCGGTTGCTGTGACGGTACTAATCCATACCCCGTTCTTACCGGCAATTGCGCTCGCCACTTCAAAACTGGCATTGGCACTGTCGGCGTCCATCACATATTTAATCTGTCCACTGGCACCCAGCGTTTGATTGACCAGCGGGTCGGTCGGCGTGTACTTGGTGCCATCGGGTGCGGTCAGTTCAAAGCGAAGCTTGCTGCTATCCGAATCACTGCCCCAATAGGCATTAAAGGTTAACTTAGCGTCGGTTTTGGCGAGCACTGGCGTTTTAAGTTCAAACTTGGCACCCGCCGCCAGCGCGTCCACTTGATCCACCGAGAGCGTTGCCTCGAGCGATCCGACCGAGGCAGCTTGCGCCTTCACCGCGCCAGCCGTTAAGGCCGCAGGTTTGTTGGCGTCGGTGAAGTGGCCACCCGAGGCGTGGGAAAGCTGCGCCAACGTGACGTTGCCAGCGGTTACCTTAGCGCGCATCGCCTTCTGCGCTAAATCTGCTGGCTGCACGGCTCGCTTGGCGCTTGATCCAGGTTGAATGCCGTTGTCGGTGATGAGGTTGGCGTTGATCGCCACGCGCAGCTGCCTGACTCTGTCGCGGGTAGCCACACTGATATTGTCTTCAGCGTTCGCGAATACGTTGACCGTGATGCCGTCACCCAGGGTGATGCCGTTCGACGTGTAGAGGCTGCTAATCTCGTTCAAGATTGCGCTCAGGGTGGCTTCAAGATTGCCGGGCGTCGTATCAACCGTAATTGCCTCAACGGCTGCAAGCGCCGCCGCGCGATCGGCCTCAGTAGGAAGAAACGCGCGGTAAACCTGTTGCGGCGCGCCACTATTCCCACCATAAGTCCACACCGTTGCGACGGCTTTGGGACCTAGCGTGATTTTTCGAATCGACTCCGCCACAGCGTTTTTTACCGCTGGCAGTTGGTCAGGTCTCACTACGCGTGAAATTACGTAGGTGGTGCTGTCCAGAGGGTCGGTGACAAAGACCACCTTGAATGCGCCGTCCCAACCGGTAATCGGGCGAGCCAGATCGCTAGGACTCGCAGGATTAAATCCCCGCAATGCCGGATACGCGGTGCGCAAACCATAGCTCTGTTGATCCTCCGGGTCGCTGCTACGCGACAAGACTTCCCATGCAGAGGCACCTTTGAAGAAACGCTTGTGAGCGGTGGTCACTGCTGCACCCTCGTTGTCTGCGGCTGTCGACAACGATGAGAACGCTTCCTGATTATTCATCAGCGTATTACGCGGGGTGTCGCCATCGGCTGGATCGCTGACGTCGTTCGGGTTGGGCGCCTTGCCAACTTCACGGTATTCGTCAAACAAGCCATAAACGTAGTGGCCGTTTTCGTGGGCCATCACCCGGCCAAGGCCTTCAGGCGTCGCTTCAAGGTAATTGGTGCTCACGCCGGCACCGACACGATAGCGGCTGACGTTTGCGTTCGAGCGTCCTGCAATCTGGCCCACCATCTTGATGTCCACTTTGTTACCAAAGCGGTTGTTTGGGTACACGTACACCGTTCCGACGCGGTGTCGTCCCTCAGTCATGGTGAAGGTCGACTTGGCCATTTGCGTGAAGGCAGCGGTGATGTAGTTGCGATCAAGCGTTTGCCCGACAGCCGGCCCGAGAGCCGACTTGACCGGCGGGTTAGCGTCATAGTCCCAATCGGCATTGGCGACAAAATCAAACGTCTCCAGAGTGGCCGATTCGGCTTTGACGAACTGTAGTTGATGCAGCGCCGCACTGGCTGCGAGCGGCTGCCACGCGATGCTCGCCGCGAGCAGCGTACTAAGTACGGGTTTGAATTTTGATGGTTTGGCCATAATATTTCCGGTTGAATGGAGCGAAACTGCGGAGGGTGGTCGCCATGCGCGGACAAATTTTGCGCTCAGGCAACTCTCGGACGGTAATGTACTTAAAAACCCGCCGTGAGACAATACAACAGGATGTTAGTTCCGGCAGAAAAACCGAAGTTTTGAGGTGGACGATAAGGAGTGGACCCGAGCGCCTCTGCCCAGGCAGCTGCGAGCCACAACACTTTGATCGTTGATGAGCACCCGCTGGAATGGTGGGTCCTGCCGGGTCGGTTGACTCGTTTCCCGGGTGGTAATCAGGCATCATGCAGCCGACACAGGTCGCTGCGCAAGCGCTATTGAGCTCGGTGCATCAAAATGGCATCAGTTGCAGATTAAGACTGCGTTCGAGCAGCCAGCCCAGCGAAATCGCGGCGATCACTACCGATCCAGCGCCCAACACGACCCGTGTGTACCCCCACGAAGCGCGTGAGATGAACGCTAGCGGCACGAGTACTGCGACAAGAACGAGTTGGCCAATTTCAACGCCCACATTGAAACCAAACAGCGACAGCACCAGCGTAGATGCTGGCAGCTTGAGATCAACCAGGACGCTCGCAAAGCCAAAGCCATGCAACAGTCCAAAGCTAAACGCCACTAGCCAGCGCTTGCGTGGCAAAAAAGGCCACAAATTGTCGAGCGCTGTGATCAATACCGATGCCGCAATGGCCGACTCAACAAAGCGCGACGGCAACTGCACTACGTCTAGCACCGCCAGTGATAGCGTGATCGAATGCGCCACAGTGAAGGCGGTGACAATTCTGAACACGCTCCAGAGCGCGGTGGGTAAATCAGCCACCGGAGTCCAGTTGCCTTTGTTGCGAACCAGAACGGCAGGTAACAGCAGCGCCACTAAAAAGAGAATGTGGTCAAATCCAATAGCAATGTGCTTGACGCCGTCGGCAACGAAGGTTGCAAACTGTGACAGCGTGCCTGGCGCTACCAGCACAAAGCTCTGCGTCCGGTTTTCAGCAGGGAAAACCGCGCTGACCACGAACGGCTTGGTGCCATTGCCGGAGCTGCCCGTATCGCTTGATGACAGTTTGAGCAGGCCACGATGTTGCGCGTCCAGGTCAAACAGGAGACTGTATTTGACCGACAAGGTGGAAGCAGCGCTCGGGCAGGAACCGGTCAATTTCATCACGGCGTAAGCGCCGTCCGTGTGGTTATCGATGAGATGATCAGAGACTGCTAACGTGCAGGCGGCACCGGCCGGCCCGGCCTCTCTCAACGCGAGATGACTCAGCGCATAGGATGCGATTTCGGCGTGCCGCAAGCGTACTTCGCCCCAGTCGATCACGGCGTCGCCATTACGATCCAGATCAAGCACGATGTCGAGATCACGCAGCGCGATGTCCCACTGTCCGGTGATTTTTGCGCTGTCAACGTGCAGCGTGAGAAAGCTGTCGCTGGCCTTGTGTGCCTGTGCGACTGATGCAGCCAGCGCTCCAATCAGGCAAAGCAAGACGGGTAATGTCCGGCGCATCATTGCGCTTTCAACTGCGCAGAGAGCTGCGACAATTTCGCACCTTGCAGGCGAGTGGTATCAATCCAGCTCAGCACGTCGGCAACGGCTTTCGGTTGTCGCGCGGCGATGGCGGCCTCAAGCGCGATGCGTGCGTCAAGTGGCTCCTTTTGCACTCGCCAATTTTCGCGCGCGAGCTCCAGAGCCTCCTTTGGCTCTTTTTTGATAGCCAAAGCGTAGCGCGCCTCTTCGCGCAGATGAACCCGATCACCGCGCGCCGTTGATGCAGCGAATCGCTCGCCCAGATCCTTTGCCACCGCAACCGCTTCCTTTGAGCCCACGAGCTTTTCTGCAATCGCACGCCGCAGCAGCAACACGTCGGCACGCGTACTTGCCGGGATCAGCGTTAGTACTTCGTTCGGACGTTCCGCATCAATCAAAAAATCGGAGTACGCCGCGATGGTGTAAGCATCGGCGGGGTCGAGCGCAAGGCTTGCACGGTACAACCGCTCAGCATCCGCCACACGATTCAGCCGCTCGGCGATTTCGGCCTGTAACGTAATTGCCCAACTGCGCACGCCGACCGAGTCGCGACGACCGGCGTCGGACGCCAGCAGCGCTGCATTCAGCGCGTCATAGGCCTGTACCGCGCGGCCTGCCGCGCCGTCGATACCGGCCATGCAGGTGATGCCGATGAGCTGTGGCGCAAGCGGCACCACCTTGCGACAACTATCAGCCGCACCCTCCAGATCGCCCGTGACCTGCTGCACAGTCGCCATCGTCAGCCATGCCTGGGCGTTGCCGGGTTCACGCTTGACGGCTTGGTCGAGATCACGCCGCGCATTGGTGAAGTCATGCGTGCTCTGACGGATCGTCGCACGCAGCAAGAGGATGGGTACCGGCGGCGTATCCTGAGTCCACCATGCGGCAAGCGTCGCTTGTGCCTGACCCAGGTAGCGCGGGTCCGACTCAATTCGCGCCCGCGACACATAAACCTGCGCAATGCGCATGGCGAGATCGGCATTCTTGGGGTCAAGCTTCAGGGCGGCACGCATTGCACGTCCCGAGCGGTCGGCGGTGCTGCCGTCTCGCGGCTTACTCGCCAGGCGCTCCAGGGGCATCGAGTCGCTCTCAGGAACAAACGGAGCTGCGTGAACATTAAACGCAAGCAGCACTAGCAGTTGCGCTGTTGCTGCTGCGGAGACGAATCGAAACAGATTGGAGAAAATTGCTATCACTCGATACAAGGGGTAAACAACGGAGGGCTTCTGCCGACGACCATCAAAATCTGCGACTTTTGCCGACAAAGGAATTAAAGCTGCTTTAACGCGCCACACTAATATTCGCATAAACGCAGTGTCAGTTTTTGAGTCTGATTGCCCCTGCCGGAGATTTGCATCATTTCGCGCTACGAACGCATCACTTTGTAAGCTTTGATTCTGTCAACCCGCCTGCCGTGAAAGCGTTTCATATTCGCCCCACGTAGCAAACGTAATGTCGCTTTGCGCCTTAATGCCCTTCGGGGCCACCGCACCCTCGCAAGGGCTTGCGGACAAAGGATTCGACATTACGATGATCGCCAACGTCGCTATTCAGCTTTTCTCTGTGAAGCCCATTTAATATAGGTTAGCCGCCGAAGTTTGCCAAAGTCAGCTTTAGCAGTTTTTGCGCTCAATCCCATGTTCAGCCGCCATTTGAGAAGAAAGTTACTCATCTTCCAGGGAAAAAGAAACAGGGTGGGAGCACCTTGGATCGCATCGCCGATTTCGGCCTGGCGATGAGCACTCTGCTTCTCAGTTTCAGCAGATGACGCAGGATCAGCAGCCCGTCCGTTAGCCGCAGGGTCTTGTTGTAGGAACCAAACTCCGTCGCCCAACCCCCTCACCTGCCTGAAAAATCAGCGTGAGCGCTTCGAATATGCAATGGCTGCATCGCCTTTAGCCTCGACCGCTTGTTGGCAAGACAGACAACGCCTGGCGGCCGGATGCACCAGCAAACGGGTGTATCCGATATCCTTCGCGCAGACTTCGCAGACACCGTAGCGGCCCGTCTGTACGCGATCAATCGCATTAGAGACTTCGGTAAGTTCGCTGGAATCTCGCTCCGCTCTGGCTATAAACGCATCCGCATCGACGTCGGCTGATGCCCAGTCGGCATCAGTTGCCGTTGTTATGGAAATTTCCGGCGCACCGTCGGCGTGTAGTTCTCGCTCCACAACCAATGAGAGAGCACGATGGCGCTGACGCAACAATTCGCTAAGGTCGGTTAGTTGCATCGATGTTAATTGGGCTGGTGACATGGCTTTTCTCCTTGGCCGTGATCATCATTCGAAACAATCGGTTTCAATTTGATTTCGATCAACCAGTACGCAGGCTCTGCCAACTAAGCTCACATCGATGCTGAATCATGCGATCACTGTCGACGATTTGCCCGCTGCGGAGCACACCGTTATCAAAGTTCAAGCGACCACAACAACTACCCGCACATTTGATATTTTCGATATGCACTGCGCGGCGTGTGCATCACTCATCGAAGAAAACCTGCGCCAATATCGCGGGGTGCTGCGAGCCCGCGTTCACTATTCAACCCAGCGTGCCCGAGTCTCCTTCGATCCTCTCATCGCCGACGAAGAACACCTGCTCCTGGCAATTGATGCTCTGGGTTATAGCGCCAGCTCCGAGTCTGACCAGAGCCGCGCCGATGTTGTCAAGCACCAGCGCAGACGGCACATCTGGCAGTTTGGCCTGGCAACGCTGTGTGCCATGCAGATCATGATGCTGACGTTGCCGAGATTTCTGGCCGGAACGGAAATGGAGCCGGAGCTTGGGCTATTACTCGACTGGACGGCGCTGATGCTTTCATTTCCGGTCGTCCTGGTGTGTGCCCGCAATTTCTATCGGGGTGCCCTGCGCGAAATACGCATGCAGCGGCCAGGAATGGACATGGCCATCGTTCTCGGAATTGTCTCGGCGTTTGCGGGATCGGTATGGCATCTCCTGTCCGCAACCGGTACGTTGTACTTCGATTCTGTCGCGATGTTTGTCGCACTTCTTCTTGGCGTTCGCTGGCTTGCGTGGGAACAGAGAGAGCGTAATCATGCAGCGATACTACGCGCTGCTACGGGCACGACGACCGCTACGGTCATGCGTTTTTTCGATGATGGTCGCGACCAAAACACGCAAGCCGTTTCTGTTTCAACGGTTCAGCCGGGAGATCGCCTGTGGATACGCACCGGTGAGGCAATCCCGGTTGATTGCCTGCTAGAAAGCGGGAGCGCAATGTGTGATGAGGCGCTGCTGACTGGCGAATCAGCACACGTTCGTCACGCCGTGGGCGAGGCGCTAATAGCGGGAGCGATCAACTGCGGCGGTGCGATCAACGTACGCGCGGTGGCGACCGTGGATGAAAGTACAGAGCGCCGCCTGCTTTCACTGGCGGATGAGTCCGCAAAGCCTGAGACGCTGGCGCTTGCCGATATCGTTGCCAGATACTTTATGCCTGCGCTGCTTCTTGTGGCGTCATTGACATTTCTGGTGATGTTGCCTGGCGGCATTGCTGTTGCACTGGAGCGCGCGATCGCCGTGCTGATCATTAGCTGCCCCTGTGCGCTGGCGCTCGCCGCGCCCGCCGCCCAGGCGCGGGCCTTCGCCGGGATGCTGAGCCGGGGAATCGTACTGCGCCGGGTCGCTGCACTGGATCGTCTTGCGAACGCCGACTGTTTTCTGCTGGACAAAACGGGAACCCTGACCACGCCAAGCCTTGTTAACCTGTCCGCGCTCCGCAGTGACTTCACGCAAGAGCTGGCGCGTGAACTGATCGCTGTTTTGGAAGCGTCCGCCAATCATCCGTTGAGCGTAGCGTTGCGAGCTGTTGCATCGCCCGAAGCCACAAGGCTCACTGCACGAGAGCTTCATTGGGTCCCGGGTGAGGGTGTCTCCGGAATCGTTAATGGCGCCGAGTTCCGCCTCGGTCGCGCAGGGTTCGTCCGTGGGCTGACCAAATTACCCATGGCGGTTTCTGATCAGGAACACCTGTGGCTCGCCGATCACTCAGGGCTCATTTGCGTGGTTGAACTGGGTGAGACGTTACGGTCGGGAGCAATCGAATTGGTCGCGACATTGAAGCACCGTGGAATGGTGGAAATTCTGAGCGGCGACCACGAAGACAAGTCAAAGCGTATCGCCGCACTGCTCGGCGTTCAGGCGACACCGGGTGCGCAGACTCCAGAGAAAAAAGCGGTGCGCGTTAAAGTCTTACAACAGGCCGGACATACCGTGGTCATGATCGGCGACGGTGTTAACGACAGTGTCGGTTTCGCGGGGGCAGATGTTGCCATCGCCGTTGGGTCGGCAACCGATGCAACACGCGCCAGCGCAGACATTGTGTGCGCAACGGGCGACCTTTCAACGATCACCGAGTGCATCGACTATGCGACTCGTGCCCGACGAGTCATGCAATCGAATTTTGCGTGGGCTATTGCCTACAACGTGATCGCCATTCCGTTCGCCGTGGCAGGATTTGTCGATCCGCTGGTAGCGAGCCTGGGGATGGCCGCCAGCTCTGCGGTCGTGATGTTGAACGTGATGCGCCTCGACGTGCGCAGCGCCTAGGAAATCACGTGGAATCTCTGTTTATTCTGATTCCGCTGGCACTTGTGCTCGCTGTGGTGATCGGGGTGGCGTTCTGGTGGTCAACCACATCAGGGCAGTTTGAAAATCTGGAAGAAGAAGGACGTAGTGTCATTGACGACAACGATCGTCCCTAGCCAGCCGGATGCGCAATTCCTGCAACCCAGTTGATTCGTATCAATAAACCAGCGTAGCGCTCGCATTAACGTTAGTACGTCGAGAGTAAACACAGGTGACGGGGTGAAATCAATGGGTAGTAATCAAGCGCTAAGCGCTTACAAAGAGACCTACAACTATAAGGTGGTCTATCAATTTGCGATCGCTACCGTGGTTTGGGGTTTGGTGGGCATGCTGGTGGGTGTGATCATCGCTGCACAGCTGGTGTGGCCCGAACTGAACGCGCATGAATACCTGAACTTTGGTCGCCTGCGGCCCTTGCATACCAACGCGGTGATCTTCGCGTTTGGTGGTTGCGCGCTGTTCGCGGCTTCATACTACGTGGTTCAGCGAACCTCGCACGTGCCACTTTTTGCGCCAAGGCTCGCTGCTTTCACCTTCTGGGGTTGGCAACTGGTGATCGTTTTGGCTGCAATTACGCTGCCGCTCGGTGTCACCAGCAGCAAAGAGTACGCCGAGCTTGAATGGCCAATCGACATTCTTATCGCAGTAGTCTGGATTGCGTACGCGGTGGTTTTTTTCGGCACTCTGGTCAAGCGTCGTACGTCACACATCTATGTGGCTAACTGGTTTTTTGCCTCGTACATCATCACCATTGCGCTGTTGCATATCGTCAACAGTGCCGCGATCCCCGTTTCGCTGACAAAGTCGTACTCAGCCTATGCTGGCGTGCAGGATGCGATGATCCAGTGGTGGTACGGTCACAACGCGGTGGGGTTTTTGTTGACCGCAGGATTTCTCGGCATCATGTATTACTTTGTGCCCAAACAAGCCGAGCGTCCGGTGTACTCCTACCGGCTCTCAGTGGTGCACTTTTGGGCGTTGATTTTTACTTACATGTGGGCAGGGCCACATCACTTGCAATACACAGCGCTCCCTGACTGGACGCAGTCGCTTGGCATGGTGTTTTCGCTGGTGCTTCTAGCGCCCTCATGGGGCGGCATGATTAACGGAATGATGACGCTCTCGGGGGCTTGGCACAAGCTGCGTGACGATCCAATTCTCAAGTTTTTGGTAGTCTCTCTTTCGTTTTATGGCATGGCAACCTTTGAGGGGCCGATGATGTCGATCAAAACCGTCAATGCGCTTTCGCACTACACCGATTGGGGTATTGGCCACGTTCACTCCGGCGCGTTGGGTTGGGTTGCATTCGTGTCGATTGGCGCGATTTATTACATGATTCCGCGCCTGGTCGGCAAAGAAAAAATGTACAGCACCAAACTGATTGAAATTCACTTTTGGGTATCGACGTTCGCCATCGTGCTTTATATCGCATCGATGTGGATTTCCGGCGTCATGCAGGGGCTCATGTGGCGCGCAGTGAACGCGGACGGCACATTGACTTACAGCTTTGTTGAAGCGGTCAAGAGCAGCTATCCGTTCTGGTTCATCCGATTTGTGGGTGGTCTGTTGTTCTTCTGCAGCATGTTTCTGATGGCTCACAACGTTTTCATGACGGTGCGCGGCGCGAAAGTGGTGA
Source organism: Burkholderiales bacterium (assembly GCA_043753585.1). GTDB lineage: Bacteria > Pseudomonadota > Gammaproteobacteria > Burkholderiales > Casimicrobiaceae > Casimicrobium. Next base: position 21,151 of record JAYUWL010000230.1, on the reverse strand, counting down.
ACGCCATCGTGCCGCCACCGGTGTCGGGTGCTGCCATGCTCCCTGACGCTGCATTGCCTGTGGCTGCCTAGGACGAACAATATGAAGATTACACACGACACCATTGAGCGCAAAACCGGACTGCTGATTGCGCTGGTCATCTTTGTGGTGAGTATCGGCGGACTGGTTGAAATTGTTCCGTTGTTCTTCCAGAAAAATTTGATTGAACCGGTGGCAGGCTTGAAGCCTTACGACCCGCTGCGTCTGGTCGGCCGAGACATCTATGTGCGCGAGGGCTGCTACAACTGCCATTCGCAAATGATTCGACCATTTCGCGCCGAAACCGAGCGCTATGGCCCGTATTCTGTGGCGGGTGAATTTGTGTACGACCGCCCGTTTCAGTGGGGCAGTAAGCGCACCGGCCCAGATCTCGCGCGCGTCGGCGGTCGCTACAGCGACGAGTGGCATCGGCTCCATCTTGACAATCCACGGGCGCTGGTGCCCGACTCCAACATGCCGCGCTATGACTTTCTTGACCGGCCGATCACCGGGCCGTCGGTGGCTCGCCGCATGAAGGTCCTAAAAACGCTCGGCCATCCCTACACCGATGAAGAGATCGCTAATGCGGGTGGACTGATAAAGGACAAAACTGAGCTTGATGCCCTGGTCGCCTATCTACAAGGGCTCGGCATACAAATCAAAGCGTCGAAAGGACAATCATGAACGAGCTTAGAAGCGTAGTGACAGTCATCTCTTTTTTAACGTTCATCGGCATTATCTGGTGGGCGTGGCGACCAGGCAGCAAGCAGCAGGCGGAACTCGTAATGAGCGACATGCTGCTCGATGATGACCGCAAACCACAACTTGCGTCTGCCCCGGCGACGAGTCGGGGCATTGAGCCATGAACGACCTAGTGGCATCAGGATTTCTCGCGCCCGGCTGGGCTTGGTTTGTGGCTATCGTCACGATGCTCAGCCTCGCCGCCTGCTTATGGATTCTGCGGGCGAACAGCACCAAGAAAGCGGAGTCTGCGGAGGTCAAACTGCACGGCCAAAATGAGTGGGACGGCTTGCGTGAGTATGACAATCCGCTGCCTAAGTGGTGGTCCAATTTGTTCTACATCACGGTATTTTTTGCGCTCGGTTATTTGCTGTTGTATCCAGGCTTGGTCGTGACCAACGGCTTGCTCGGTTGGAGCACCTCCTCCTCATACCGTGACGAAGTGAATCTGGTCAAAGCAGAGACTGATCCTATCTTCGACGCCTACGCAAAGCAGGACGTGCAGACCGTCTCGGTTGACAACGGCGCGCTAAAGATTGGTGCCCGACTGTTCCAGACCTACTGCGTGCAATGTCACGGCACCGACATGCGCGGTTCCAAAGGTTTTCCGAACCTGGTTGACAACGATTGGCTGTATCCGGGAACACCGGAGGGCATCAAAACCACGCTTCTCGAAGGCCGCAACGGCGTGATGCCTGCGTTTGCCAGCGTGCTGAAACCCGACCAGATAGTAGACGCAGCACAATACGTGCTTTCTCTTTCCGGCAGGTCTACGGCGCCGGATGCAGTGCCTCGTGGAGATGTCACGTTCAAGCAGCTTTGCGTTGCTTGTCACGGGGCGGATGGCAAGGGCAACCTTGCGCTTGGCGCACCGAATCTGACTGACTCGATTTGGCTCTATGGCGGCAGCCTCGCCACCATCGTTGAAACCCTGAACAAGGGCCGACAAGGCCATATGCCCGCGCAAAAGGACACGTTAGGCGAGGCGCGCGTACACATCCTCGCCGCTTACGTCTACGCACAATCGCAAGCGCAGGCGCAGTCGCAGCCACAGTCCAATCGCAAGCCGTGATACAGAGAACTGCTTCACAGCCATGAACTCCGCAACGAGCGAGCCCAAGGTCATCTCGCTATATCAATCGCAGGCGAAGATATATGCCAAACCCGCTACTGGCCGCTTCAACAATCTGCGCGTGTTCATGGTGCTATTTACGCAGGCCATTTTTTATGGTCTGGCGTGGTTGCCGTGGAATGGGCGTCAGGCGGTGCTGTTTGATCTAAATGCCCGCAAGTTCTACATCTTCGATTGGGTGTTCTGGCCGCAGGACGTGTTGTATCTCACGTTCATCCTCATCGTGTCAGCGTATGCACTATTCTTTGTCACTGCCATCGCTGGTCGCGTGTTCTGCGGTTTCGCGTGTCCACAGACGGTGTACACCGAAATTTTCATGTGGATTGAAAACAAATTTGAAGGTGATCGCACCGCCCGCATCAAGCTCGACCAGTCGCCGCTCTCGATAAACAAACTGTGGCGCAAAGGCGGCAAGCACTTTTTTTGGGTGCTAGTCGGCCTGTGGACCGGCTTCACCTTTGTCGGTTACTTCACGCCGATCCACACGTTGATGCATGCGGTGCTGACGTTTTCCACCGGTTCGTGGGAAACGTTCTGGATATTTTTCTACGCGTTTGCTACGTGGGGCAACGCAGGCTTCATGCGTGAGCAGGTGTGCAAATATATGTGCCCGTACGCGCGTTTTCAAAGCGTCATGTTTGATCGTGACACGATGATTGTGACGTACGACCAAGCTCGCGGTGAGCCTCGCGGTGGCCGCAAGAAGTCAGCGGATATAGCAGCGCTAAATCTTGGTTCGTGCGTCGATTGTTCACTCTGTGTTCAGGTGTGCCCCACTGGCATCGACATTCGCGACGGACTGCAATATGAATGCATCGGCTGTTCCGCGTGCATTGACGTTTGCGACACCGTGATGGACAAGATGGCCTATCCGCGAGGCCTGATTCGTTATTCCACAGAAAACGCACTGGAAAAAAGCTGGGGCACGGCGGCCATTCGTAAGCACATGCTGCGTCCACGGATCCTCATTTACTTTAGCGTGCTGGTCGTGCTGGTTGGCGGACTGGCAGCTTCCCTGATATTGCGCAATCCGCTCAAGGTGGATGTCATTCGCGATCAACGCGTGCTCGCGCGCGAAGTCGAGGGGCGCTATATTGAAAATATTTATCAACTCAATGTGATGAACACCGTTGAACGGGCGCAGCGCTTCGTTGTCACCGTGGATGGACTGCCCGATGCGCAAATTAATCGCGGCGGTCAAATCAGCGCTGAGCCCGCCTCGACCGCTGCGTCAAGCGTAGCGGTGAGGATTCCGGTCGACAGCGTCAAAGCGGGTAGTCACACCATTCATTTCAAAATTCAGTCTGAACAGGATGCTGCCATCAGCGTCACCGAGAAGACTGTGTTTCTTGTTCCGAGGTAGCCCGTGAATTCCACAACCACTGTTCCCGCCATCGTGCCAGTAAGTCGCTGGATATGGCCCGGCATCCTGATTGCCGGCCCTGCATCGGTCATTGTTGCCTGCATCATCACTGCGTTTTTCGTCGTCCAGCATCCGGACGGCTTGGTGGCGAGCGACTACTACAAGCAGGGCAAGGCGATCAATGCGCAGCTCGCGCAACTGCGCCGCGCCGAAGAGCTTGGTTTAAGCACAATGAAGATGGCAGCAACCGATCAGGCAGTTTTGATCACATTTCCCGATTCGTCACTGCGTGATCGCATCGACGTCGTGCTCGCACATCCGGTCGATCCTGATCTGGACATTCGAGCGACCGTATCGCCAAACGCAGCAGGCATCTACGAGATTGCGCTGCGGAAGAAACTCACAGAGCGTCGTCGTGTGATCGTGACCGATGCGCCGGTGCGAAGCTGGCGAGTAGAGTCGTTGCTGATTCCCAAACGGCCATAGGAATGCAGGGGAGCCAAACATGAAGTTCAACATCGCCAAGTGGGGAGCCGTCTTGTGGCCCGCTTTTCTCGGCGCAGCGCTGGCGGACGCCGTTTTGTTCACGTTGATTGACCCCGAGACGATCGTGCTGTTTGGCGTGCATCCGGGTGTCTCGCGTCCGGCGGCGTACACCGTTGGTTTTTTTGTTTTCTGGTTCATCATGATCGCGGCAAGCGTGACTACGCTGTGGCTGTACAGTGACACCGCAGAAAAAACGAAGTACGCGCCGTTGCGCTGATTTGGGTCAACAACCACGTCTGATGTTGGTTCGATACTCGTTGGGTCTCCAATAGATTTGCAGCATTAGCCGTGTTTTCTGCCGACGTACTCAAACGCTTTGACCTGAACGGGCCGCGATACACCTCGTATCCCACCGCCGACCGATTCACCGCAACCTTTCGGCCAGACGATTACGCGCACGCGCTGGAAACTATGAAGCTCCGTCCAGCTTCGCTCTACGTGCACGTGCCGTTCTGTCGCTCCCTATGTCACTATTGTGCGTGCAACAAGATCATCAGCAAGAGCGCGACGGTTGCCGACGACTACCTCGTTACGCTGGCGCAGGAAACCTCCCTGATTTTCGGTGCCGTACCGAAGCTACCTTTTGTGCAACTCGCGTTTGGTGGCGGCACGCCTAATTTTTTGACCATCGACCAACTTCGTCGGCTGGTGACAGACTTGTCTGGCAAGTTTGAATTGCTCGAAAGTCGCGAGCAGAGCATTGAACTCGATCCGCGCTATCTTGACGCAACCTACGTCAGCGCTCTGCCCGCAATGGGCTTCAACCGTGTCAGCTTCGGTGTTCAGGATTTTGACGAGCGAGTGCAGGCGCTTATTCATCGTTCGCAGACATTCGAACAAACGGCACAGGCTGTGAGCGCAGCGCGTGATAGCGGCATTAACTCGATTTCGTTTGATCTGGTATACGGGTTGCCGATCCAGTCGCGCGAAACATTTGCCGCGACTCTGGAGCGGGCTTTGTCTCTTGAACCGGATCGCCTGGCCCTGTTCAATTACGCCCACATCCCGGAGCGCTTCAAGGCGCAGCGACGTATTCCGACGCACACGCTGCCAACAATCGAGTTGCGCACCGAGCTGTTTTTGTATGCAACCGAACGGCTCGTTGATGCCGGCTACGTGGCAATTGGACTGGATCACTTCGCCAAGCCTGGTGACTCGCTTGCAAAAGCGGTCGCGGATGGCACTTTGCGCCGCAATTTTCAGGGTTACAGTACGCACCAGAGCACCGATCTCATCGGGCTTGGCGTGTCTGCGATCAGCAAGCTTAATGGGGTTTTCTCGCAAAATAGCCCGCAGCTTGATGTCTACCGTGAGCGAATCGAGAGCGGGCAGCTCGCCACCGTGCGCGGCATCACTTTGACCCATGATGACCAGGTTCGTGCTGCTGTGATTGAGCAGATCATGTGCACGGGGCGCGTCGAGTGGGCCGACATCGCAAAGACATTTGTGATTGATTGCAAACTCTACTTTGCCATTGAACGTGACGCGCTTGCAAAGTTTGTCGTCGAAGGCATTGTTGATCTCGACGACGAGCACCTGGTCGTCACGCCACACGGCCGCTTACTGCTGCGGGCCGTCGCTATGGTGTTTGACGCACACGCTAAATTGCAGCGTGAACAACCGATGACCTTTTCGCGCATTGCGTAGCGTCCAGAACACCCCATGACGCTATCGCTTCTCGCCTCGGCGGTCATCATGGGTCTAATGGGCGCGGGACATTGCGCCACCATGTGCGGCCCGATCACGCTTGCCCTGGTCACGCGCACGCCCGAGCGTCCGCGACAACCACTCGTCTCCCACTTTGGTCGTATCAGCGTCTATTCGCTCTTGGGTGCGGTGGTGGCTGCGTTTAGTGCTGCTGCAACAAGTTTCTTGCGCAGCGAAGTGCTGCAAACCGCGTGGCTGTTGCTGCCAAATTTGTTGCTGCTGTTATCGGCGCTCTATCTGATGGGCTTTCAGCAGGCCTATGCGCCGGTCGAAACTGCGGGGCGTCGCGTGTGGCGCGGACTTGACGGCGCACGCACATGGGCATCAGCGCAGTCAGGTGTGGGCGGTGACTTCATTCGCGGCGCGCTGTGGGGCATGTTGCCGTGCGGCATGATTTACAGCGCGCTGGGGCTCGCGGTGCTCGCTTCGAATCCACTTGATGGTGCGCTGGTGATGGCTGCGTTCGGCGCGTCGACGTTGCCTGTTTTGCTCGCACTTGGCATGTTGTCGCAGACGGCGGTAAAACGATTGCGAACTGCGCGGACGAGGCGCTGGCTGGGTCTCATGCTGCTATTGCTGGTTGCGTGGAATATGTATCTCCTGCCGGATCGCCTGCACGGCGTCAGGTTTTCGTTTTTCTGTTAGCGCGTCAGAGCGCGACCCAGAGCGCGCCAAATGCAAACAGCACAAACGCAGCGCCCGCAATCATCACACAGCTGTGGGCGCGTCGCCAGTCCCGCTCAATCAAATCGGGATCGGAATCGCGACTTGCGCGTGACAGGAGTACCAGTGCGACAACGGAAAACGCGACGGCCAGTAGCGCCATCGCACCGACCGAGAAACGAATGGCTGTTGACGATGATCCGCCTTGCAGCCCGTGCGTCGCGCCGACAAATGCCATGACCCCGAGTAGCGCAGCAGATGCCAGCACACTCGCCACCATGATGGTGTTGCGCATGCTCTGGACGAGAACAATATCTCTGGGTTGTGGGTTTATTGACATCAGGCAATTTTCAGATCAGGAGAACCATTTCTTTGCGACAAGCATACCCGGCAGCATCGCTCCTAGAAACCACAGAATGTCTGTGCCGCCAGTGAACAGACTCGCCAGCGCAGGGCCGGGACAATAGCCAGCCATCCCCCAACCGATCCCAAACAGGATCGCGCCGACCACCAGTTTCACATCAATGTCGCGTCGCGTTGGCAATTCGAAACGCGCGGCGACCCACGGCACGTGATGCGACTTGACCGTGCCAAACGCAATGAGCGACACCAACAGCGCCCCACCCATCACAAACGCAAGACTCGGATCCCACTTGCCGCCGCCCCATCCAAAGAGAGCGCCGACGTCGAGAAAGCCCTGCACCTTACGCGGATCCATCATGCCGCCAAGCGTCAGGCCCGCGGCGAAGATCAGGCCTGCGAAAAATGCGATGGCGACAGCGCGGGTATTGGTCGGCGCGCTCATGCAACACTCCCATGGAATGCGCGCATGACAGCGACCGTTGCCATGCCTGCCGCCATAAATGCCAGCGTCGCAATCAGTGAGCGCGACGAGCGACGCCCCAGTCCACATACGCCGTGACCGCTCGTGCAGCCACCGCCGAGCACGGTGCCAAATCCCACCAGCAGTCCAGCAACGATCAACCACGGTGTGCTCGCAACGCCTGTTGTCACCGTACTGAACAGGCGCACAAACAGCACTCCTCCGCCAATTAGCCCGGCCAGAAAGGCGTAGCGCCACAGACTCTCCCTAGGCGCGCTGAGCGCAGTCGCGGCAATACCGCTAATGCCAGTGACTCGACCCAGCCCGGCAAGCATCAGCCACACAGAGGCACCGATCAACAGGCCGCCGAAAAGTGAAAGCAGGTAGGGATGCATCGTTAAGAAATTCCGTTTGATTTATATACTGGTAGGGAGTATATTAAATCGTATGAAAATTAGCAAACCAGTGCCTGCAAGAGCGGCGAAAGTGGCCTCGGCGAAGCGCTGCCCGACCCGCCAGCCGACGCCCAACGCAATGTCGGAGGCGGATACGCGCGCGTTAACCTCCCGTCTGCGTCGAGCCGAAGGTCAGGTGCGGGCCGTCGCGCGTTTGATCGAAGAGGGTGAGAGTTGCGAGGCCGTCGCACAGCAATTGACCGCCGCCCGGCGCGCACTGGATCGAGCATTTTTCGCGCTGGTCGGCCGCGCGGTGCAACACGGACAAGTCGCACCCGAAGGGGTCGGAGATCTGCTTGCAAAATACGCCTGATCACACTAATTCTTCAAGAAAGCAGAGCCCTCTCATGCACCCCATTCAATGGTTCGACCCGGAATCCTCGACGTTCACATATTTGCTCATCGACGAGATCACCCGCGACGCAGTTCTGATCGACCCCGTCGATACCCAACTGGAGCGTGACCTTGCCGCGCTTAAAGAGCACAATGTTCGCCTCCGCTGGATTCTTGAGACGCATGTTCACGCCGATCACATCACCTCCGCCGGGCAGTTGATTGAGCACACCGGTGCGCAGGTGGCTGCGCCGGCTGGCTGCGGCATGCAGTCTGCCGCACGACAACTGCAGGATGGCGACACGATTGAGTTTGGCGGCGAATTCGTCAAAGCCATCCACACGCCAGGGCATACGGCGGGGAGTATGTCCTTTCTCTGGCGAACGAACGTGTTTACCGGTGATTCGCTGTTGATCGACGGTTGCGGGCGCACTGATTTTCAGTCGGGCTCAGCCGACGCGCTCTACAGCAGTATCACCGAGCGCTTGTTCACGCTATCGCCCGAAAGCATCGTGTGGCCGGCGCACGACTACAAAGGCCGTACGCAAAGCAGCATTGGTTATGAGCGAGCACACAATAGTCGCCTCGCTCACAAGACCCGCGCCGAATTTGTCGCAATCATGGATGCGCTGCATTTGCCGAAACCGCGTCGCATTGACGAGGCCGTGCCCGCCAATCTGTGGCTCGGCGTGCAGCATCATGCAGGCGCAGTCGACGACGACACGCCCAAGGTCGCAGCGGGTTACGCGGGTGATGTATCACCAGAGCTTGCGTGGCGCTGGTGGCAGTCCGGCAAGGCCGTGCTGGTGGACATTCGCACGCAGGCCGAACGCGAATGGGTGGGCTTCGTTCCGGACGCGCAGGTTGTGGCATGGAAGGAGTGGCCCGGAATGGCAATGAATCCGGATTTTGATACGCAGATTCGTGCGGTGGTAGAGGCGTGGGGCGGCAAGCCGATGGTGATGCTCTGCCGATCCGGCATTCGCTCGATTGCATCGGCCAAACGTGCGACTGAGCTGGGGCTCACTGCCTACAACATCCTTGAAGGATTCGAGGGCGATCCCGATGCAGTGGCGCACCGCAGTTCACGCGGGGGCTGGTGCTACCGCGGATTGCCGTGGCGGCAAAACTGAGCGGGTTGCGCGATGCTCCGTCGGTCTCCCGGTGCGCTCTGATTCAGCAGCCGATCACTTGAATATTGGCAGCAAGAAAATCGCGATATTGACAACAAACGCGGTGACCCATACCAGCGAACGCGCCCGCTGTTGCGCCGTCACGTAGAGCCAAATGTAGACAACACGCAACACAATGAATAGAACCGCCAGAGCGTTCGGCAACCAGCCGATCACGCCCAGCATGTGGCTTACGATCACCGCTGCGGCGAAGAAGGGCAGCGCTTCCCAGGAGTTCTCCTGTGCCGCCTGCGCCCAGCGCTTGAAGCCCTGCTGTTTTGCAAGCCAGTCGCGCGGATTGCGATTGTCGTAACCGCCATCCTTGTGCGACACACCCATGTCGCGACCTTTGGCGAGGCCCGCGCAGACAATCGGCATCAGTGTCGCCAACAAAATACAAAACAGCGCGATGGTCATTGCAAGACTTTCCTACAAAATTTTATGAACAGCTTTTAGCTATAACGTCCATTGCATTGGGGCTAAACGCCAAAATGCGTACTAATCGACTTATGCCGCTAACTGGCGCAAGCCCCAATGCAGCGCGACGTTAGCCAAAAAGCTGATGCTAGAGGCCAAGCGCAGCGATTCCTGCTTTAGCGATCTGAACGTCCTCTGACGACTTCACGCCCGAAACGCCCACAGCGCCCACGTAATGGCCATCAACGATGATCGGTACGCCACCTTCAAGCGGCGTTACCGGCTGCACCGACAGGAACGACACCCGCCCTTCGTTGATCATCTTTTCGTAAACCGCGCTCTCACGACGACCGATGGCGGCCGTGATCGCCTTTTGCGGCCCGATCCAGGCCGACACCGGTGCCGCACCATCAAGTCGTTGCAGCCACAACAGATGCCCGCCATCGTCAACAATCGCGATCGTTACTGCCCAACTGTTTTTGACCGCCTCAGCCTCAGCACCCGCTGCAATCTTTTTAACGTCTTCAAGGGTCAGTACGGGTTTCGTATTCATGCGGTTTTCTCTTTGAGTTTCATTAATGCGGAATACTTGAGCAATAACTGCTCCTTGCTCTCGATGTGGTCGGCGTTAACCGGAATGCAATCCACGGGGCAGACTTCGCGGCACTGCGGCACCTCGAAATGGCCTACGCACTCAGTGCACTTCGCGGGATCGATCACATAAATCTCCGAACCCATGCTGATTGCGTCATTGGGACATTCGGGTTCGCACACGTCGCAGTTAATGCATTCGTCGGTGATCATTAAAGCCATATCACCATTTTAGGCGGCACGGCGTTTCTCACGTGGGAGCGGCTGTAGTCGCCAACAGCCTGTACCGCAAGCTTTTGCGGCTATCGTCGCTCTGGCAAGGGCTAGTGTCTCGAATCACAAATTTCGAAACATAAAAGCACCGCCTTTCCGCGCCATGCGTCGTTGCAAATGCTCACAATAGCTTGCTATTGTTCCGCATTGCGCCTAGCCTGACATGAAAATGTGGCACTTTTCTTGTTCCGAAATTTATGACCCGAGACACTAGTCGCCGTTCGCCTTGCGTTCAGCCACTTTGCGTTTGAGCGCGTCAGCAACGAACGGATGCACAAAGCGCTCAAAATCACCACCGAAAAACGCAACCTCGCGCACAATCGTCGCCGAGATAAAGAGATATTTCTCAGACGGCGTGAGGAACACCACTTCCACGCTCGGATCCATGCCGCGATTCATGCCGGCCATCTGAAATTCGTATTCAAAATCACTCACCGCACGCAAGCCGCGCATGATGATGCTGGCGTTCTGCTGATGCACAAAATCGAGCAGCAAACAGGAGAACCGCTCAACGCGAACATTGGGCAATTCTTTGGTGACTTCCTGCGCTAGCGCCACGCGCTCATCGGCGGTAAACCACGGCCCTTTTCGCTTCGAGTCTGCGACGCCGACAACCACTTCGCCAAATAATTTCGAGGCACGACGAATCAAATCTTCGTGGCCCTTGGTCAGCGGGTCAAACGTGCCCGGATATACGCAGCGCAACATAATCAGCTCTCCCAGTCGTGATCGCCCTGAGTTTCTTTTGCTTCTTTTGCTCCTTCTGCGGGAACCATGTCGCCGGGCGTGAAGAGATGATAGTGCACCACCCCGGCGCGTCCCTGTCGCGTTCGGGTGAAGCCGGGCAGTGTTTTCATTTCTTTCGCGAACTCGCAGTAGATCAAAGCCTCGGGCGCAGCCACGCGTGCAACCAGGGGCGCGAGCCGATCCCACCAGTTCTGTGCGAACGGCGGGTCGAGAAAAATCACATCGAACTTGTCGGGCGTGGTTGTGAGAAACGCGAATGCATCGGAGTTGACGATTTTCAAATTTGGAAAATCCAGCAACCGCTGATTTTGCACGATGGCCTGAGCCGCTGCGCGCGAGTTCTCGATGGCGATGACCTGGGTCGCGTTACGAGACGCCGCCTCAAACGCTAGCGCCCCCGAGCCCGCAAACACATCAAGGCAGCGCTTGCCGAGCAAATCTTGCCCCAACCAGTTAAACAGCGTCTCCCGCACCCGATCCGGCGTCGGCCGAAAGCCCGGCACGCCCTCCATGTCTGGAAAACGAACAATGCGTCGCTTGTGCGTGCCACCGATGATGCGGATCTGATTTTTGTAGGGGGTCATGAGCTAACTCCTTCTCCCGCAGCGCGGGAGAGCGGACTTTACTTGGTCCAAGTGTGGACCGGGGTTAGGGCGGTATTCATCGGAACTATGGCAACCTTGCGGTGAATCGACGGCCCTCACCCCAACCCGTGCTACGGGAGAGGGGACATGCGAGCCGCCTAAAATACAATTGTCTCGAATCCCGTAAGAAAGCGCTCCATGTGGGGCTTGTTCAAGAAAAAAACGCAACCGAACGTCGCAGAGCCGGTTGAGTCACCCGCGATAGCCGAACCCCCTTCGACCTTCAACGTTCCCGCAACACTACCTGCGGAAGACAGCCTCCCCGCCGTCGTCGAAGAAAAAAAAGGCTGGCTGGACAAGCTAAAGTCTGGCTTGACGGCCACGCGCAACAAGCTCGGTCTCAACGTCTTGTTCGCAGGCAGGCTCGACGAAGACACGTTAGAGCAATTAGAAACTCAGCTTCTGATGGCCGACTGCGGCATGCCCGCGACGCAACATCTGCTCGATGATCTACGCAAACGCTGGAAAGCCGCTGGTGGCGCCGGCGACCCGCGCGCGATGCTCGTCGATGCACTCACCGATTTGCTGGAACCGCTTGAGCAACCGTTCGCCGTCCCCAAGGAAGCCCCCGAGTCGCTCAATGCGAAGGTCGTGCCATTCGTCATCATGATCGCTGGCGTTAACGGCGCAGGCAAAACCACCAGCATCGGCAAGCTCGCCAAGTATCTGCAAGGCCAGGGCGCAAGCGTGTTGCTGGCAGCCGGCGACACCTTCCGCGCCGCCGCCCGCGAGCAGCTCGCGATCTGGGGCGAGCGCAATAACGTCACGGTCATTCAACAGGCAGGCGGCGATCCCGCAGCGGTCATGTTCGACGCCGTCGCCGCTGGCAAAGCGCGTGGAACGGATGTTGTGATGTGCGACACCGCAGGCCGCTTGTCCACGCAGTTGAATCTCATGGAAGAACTGAAGAAAGCCAAGCGCGTTATCGGCAAAGCGATGGCGGGAGCACCGCACGAAGTGCTCCTGGTGCTCGACGGCACCACCGGCCAAAACGCCATCGCACAAGTCAAATCATTCGATGACGCCCTCGGCCTGACTGGCCTCGTGATGACCAAACTTGACGGCAGCGCCAAAGGCGGCGTCATTTGTGCGATTGCCAAAGAGCGGCCGATTGCACTCAGGTTTATTGGTGTGGGTGAAGGGATTGATGATCTCAGGCCGTTTGTGGCGAGAGAGTTTGCGGAGGCGCTGGTTTAGTTCCATCCAGCTTGGTTCGCTCCGGCCGATTGTGCGCCACCGCCGTCATTCTCGGCATAGCCGGGAATCCAGTTCTTACTCCGCGCGAAGCGCAAATCAGTCCCCTCACCCTAGCCCTCTCTCGCACTGCGGGAGAGGGCATTGATTTGCGCTTCGCGGGGACTACGAGCTGGATCGCAGGCTGCGCCGAAGATGCCAGCGGCGTGGTGGTTCGACGGTTTGATTATGGACAAAAGTTTGCGTCCGAATGCAGCCATCAGCTTTTGTATACAACGCAGACCAAATAAGGGCCAAACGCACAAAAGGCTACTTATCGAGTTAGGACTAAATGCGCGCGTATCCCATATGAAATTAAGAATAAATCAAAAAAGCTATTACGTAACGCTCTGACCTGAACCGTGCGTGGCAATAACGCGCCGGGCATCAACAAGTATGCGCACACCCCCTACGTTTTCGGGCGCTTGCTCTCGTCAATGTCCACCAAATGCCAAAAATGCTGGCGATACGGGTTGCGTTTGTAGTTCAATAACCACGGTTGCATCAGCACATTCTGATATCGGAATACGCCGGGATACCACGCTGAATTGACAGTGGCGATTTCGTTCATCGTCCGGTACAGCGCCCAGCGCTGCGGCCCGAGCGGCAAGGTTTGCGCCTTTTCGTATAGTTCGTCGTAGAGCTTCACATTGAAGTTGGCGAAGTTCGATTGGCCACTGTTTTTGCTGTAGAGCAGACCGACGAAGGAGTCGCCGTCGGTACCGTCAGAAATCCAGCCCAAGTCCCAAAACTGCAATTGCTTGGCGCGCGCCTGCTTGATCAGGTCGGGCCACTTCTGGTTGTTGAACTGCAATTTGATCTTGATCGAGTCAAACGCCTTTTTCCACAATTCATCTTTCTCGCGATCTACTGCACGTGGCGTGCTCGAGCGCGTGATCACGAGCGGCGAACCGTCGGGCATGTCCCGCCAACCATCGCCATCCTTGTCCTTGTAGCCAAAGCGATCCAGCAACGCGTTCGACAGCTCAACGTCGTAAACGGAAATGGTCGATTTTTTTGGATCATGTCCCGATTGCGTCGCGGGAATAATTTGATTGGCTGGCGTTGCTTGATTACGCCAGACCGTCTTAATCATTTGATCGGTCGGAAACGACATGATGATGGCGCGACGCAACGCAATCTTGTCCAGCGTATAACCACCCACGATCGGGTCCAGCATATTGAAGTAGTCATAGGCGATGGACGACTCAAGTGCCCGCTGGTGACGAACTCCCTTATCGGCGTACTCGGCCACCAGTTTTCCGTTTTGCACCACGTTGCCGATCAAATCCTGGCCCACAAACTCATAGTCAAGCGCGCCCGATTTGAAGCTCAGCAATCGTGGATTCGCCTCTTCAATGATGCTGATTTCGATATTGCCAACGATGGGCAGCGACTGCCCTTTGTACTTCGCGAGCGTTTCAGCATCGGCGGCCTCGCCCTCCGTTGGAAACGTACCGATGGTGAAGTTGGGATTGCGTGTCAGCACAATTTTGCTGCCCTTGCTCCACTGCTTGATCATGTACGGACCAACGCCCACGGGATTGCCCTGCACGCGCCCTTGTACGTCCCGGTATGCCTCCACCACCTCGCGCGACATGGGTGTCCAGTTGTATTGCTGCATCAAATCGACAAGCGTGTAGGCGGGCTTCACCAGCTTCATCTGCACCGTATAGCGATCAACCGCCTTGAGCCCTTCAATCGGCTTGTTATAGTCGAACTTTCCGCTTGCCTTTGCCTCCTCCACCAGAGCATCGGTGCCGATGAATTTGCCGTTGATTTCCCATGCCTTCGGCGAAATGATTTTCGGATCAAGCATGCGCTTCCACGAATAGATCAAGTCCTCCGCAGTCGCCTCGCGCTTTTTGCCCTTGAACACCGGATCGTCCGAGTAATAGAGCCCCTTGCGCAGGCGAACCAGCCAGGTCAGGCCGTCTGCCGCAATCTCCGGCATGCTTTCGGCCAGAAACGGACGATAGCGAACCGGGCGGACGTAATAATCCTGCTCCCACAAATTGCCAAAAATGGCGTTGTTGATGTGGCCGGAATAGAGATCGCTGACTGCAGACGGGTCAAAGCCGGTGACATCGACCTGAAAGGCGACGCGTACGGTTTTGTTCATGTCGGTTGCCCGTGCGGGCAGCGCGAGTGCCACAGTGGCGAGGCACAGAAAGAGGATTCGCTTCATACAGACGCGTGCAAAAAATTGAAGCTGCGATTATGGCGAAACTTTGCCGCCAGTGGCCTTTTCACGCGCTTTCTCGTCAATGTCGACGTACTTCCACGCAGTTCGCCAGAACGGATGCCGCTTGTAGCCAAGCAGCCACGGTTGCGACACGTCGTTCGCATAAGTGTGAATGCCGAAATCGAGCACGCTGTTAGCCGCGGCGAGTTCCGATAGCGCCCGATAGATGCGATCTCGCGCTGGCCCCAGCGGCAGTTCCGTGCCCTCGTCGTAGAGTCGATCGTACTCCGCGAGCTTGAATCTCATGTCATTGATCGCGTTGATGTTGCGAGAAACAAGCAGACTGGCGTAGCCATCACCGCCTGGTCCGCCGGAAATCCAGCTCCAGCCCCACATCTGCAACTTTCCGGTGCGCGACATTTCGATGAGGTCCGGCCATTTCTGGCTGAAGAATTCGACGCGAATCCCAATCGCGTTCATGCTTTTCTTCCAGATTTCTTCCTGAATGCGGCCTCGGCTGTCGGTGGTCGAACTGCGGGTAATCTTGAGCGATTTGCATCCCGGCGCCTCGCGAAAACCATCGCCGTCGCAATCCTTGTAACCAAAGCGATCAAGCATTGCGTTTGCCAGCGCCGGGTCGTGCGGCGGGCGAAGTTTCAGTTTCGGGTCATGCCCCGACAATCCCGGTGGTACCAGCTGCTGCGCAAGTTCGGCCTGACCCTTGAACACTGCGGCAATCTCGCGATCCGTGTCATAGGCCAACAAAATGGCTCGTCGCAGCGCATTCTTTTCGAGCGAGTACCCGCCAACAACCGGGTCGTCCATGTTGAAATAGTTAAAGCCGAGCAGTGGTTCAAGTGCTCGCTGATATTGGATCCCTTTGGCGACAAATTCGGGCTTGAGCACGTTTTTATCGAACATGCGATCCGTCAAATCGCGCGGCACTTCGAGCCGGTCCAGCTCACCCTTCTGAAACGCCAGTACCCGCGGCAGACTTTCTTCGAGTACGTTGACAATGATGCGATCCACCAGCGGCGCTCGCTTGCCCATAGTTGCCTGCGCAAGCTTCTTGTCGGCTTCAGTCGCTGGCGTCGGCACAAAGTCTTCGCGATAACCGGGGTTGCGGATGAGCTCAATCTTCGCCGAGCGCTGCCACTGGCCGAGCATGAAGGGACCCGTGCCCACAGGGTGCTCACGCACCCGATTGCGTTCATCGCGATACTTCTCGATCACCTCGCGCGCGACGCCGGCAAACGGGGACGTCGTGAAGTTGTAGACAAACTCGAAATCCGGTTTGTTGAGTTCAACGCGAAATGTGTAGCGATCGAGCGCGCGCAGTCCCGTTATCTCCGCGTCGTAATTAAAGCGTCCGGTTTTTTCGGCGTCTTTACGCACGGCGTCTGCGCCGAGCAGCTTCTTCTCGAAGAGGTAGTAATTGGGTGACGCGACTTTCGGATCGAGCAACCGCTTGTACGAATACACGTAGTCAGCGGCTACCAGTTCGCGAGGCTTGCCGTTAAAAGCCGCGTCCGGTGTAAAGAAGATACCCGGCTTCACGCGCAACGTGTAAGTCTTGCCGTCCGCGGAGGATTCGATCAGATCGGATGTGCGTGACGTGACTGAGACCGGACGTGCAAAGTAGTCGTACTGCAACGGCGGCTCGATCATCATCACGATGAGATCGCTTGACTGGGTGTCGTCGCTTGCCGCCGGGTCGAAGGTGGATTCGGCGGCGGCCATCGCGAGGTTGAGCGTCTTTACTGCGTTAGCGCCCATCGCCAGAAAAGCAGCGCACGCTGTCGCCAGCGCCATGCCCAAAGCGCGGGCGCTGCGCACGGTTAAGCTAGCGCCTTCTCAATATCTTTCGCCAGGGAGGCGGGTTCATCGTTGGGCGCGAAGCGCTTTACTTTGCCATCCGGCGTCACTAAAAACTTGGTGAAATTCCACTTCACTCCCTCGCTACCGAGAAGGCCGGGCGCGGCCTTTTTCAGATGCTCGAATAGCGGTGCAGCGTTGTCGCCGTTCACGTCTACCTTGGCAAACATCGGAAAATTAACACCGTAATTCAAATCACAAAAACTTGCGATTTCTGCGGCGTCACCGGGCTCCTGAGCGCCAAACTGGTTGCACGGGAAGCCCAGCACTTCGAGACCTTGCTCGTGATACGTGTCGTAGAGCTTTTGCAGGCCTTCGTATTGCGGCGTGAAGCCACATTTGCTGGCCGTGTTGACGATTAACAGCGTTTTGCCTTCGTATTGGGAAAGTTTCTGTTCTTTTCCGGTGATGTCTCTAGCCGCGAAGTCGTAAGCGGTCGTCATGGTGTTTTTCCTTGTGCAGGAGCGGCTCTGCCGCCACCCGCGGTTGTTTCAGGTTGAAGTGGTCGCGGCAGAGCCGCTCCTACAGTGCTGCGAAGCCGCGCGTCAGGTCGTCGCGTAGATCAAGCTCATCTTCCAGCCCGATATTAAGCCGGATCAACGCACCCTGGTGCGGCCACCTTGATCTTGATATGGCGAGATCGTAAGTCAATGCCAGCGACCCGATACCCGCCCAGCTGGCACCGACGCCGAAAATTTCAAGCGCATCAATGAAGCGCGCCGCTGCGTCTGCGTCGTATTGATCGTGCAGCACGAAAGAGAACACGCCCGTAGAGCCAGTGAAATCGCGCTTCCACGTTTCGTGACCGGGACAGTCGGGCAGCGCAGGGTGCAACACGAGCTTCACCGCAGGCTGAGTCTTCAGCCAATGAGCGATGTCGAGGGCAACGCGCTCCGTATGCTTGATGCGCATCGGCATCGTCGGCAAGCCGCGCAACACCAGATAAACATCATCTGGCGCGCAGCACTGTCCTGTTTGCAGCGCCATGTCTTTCACGCGCCGCCATGTCGCCTCGTCCTTGGTGGTGATCGAACCCATTACCAGATCGCTGTGGCCCGCCGGGTATTTGGTCAGCGCATGCACCGAAATGTCCGCGCCAAGCTCGAAGGCACGCAGATACCAGCCCGCGCTGTAGGTGTTGTCAATTGCGACCAGGGCACCCGCCGCGTGCGCAGCGCTCGCAATCGCTGGCAGGTCGCTCACTTCCATCGTGATCGAACCCGGCGTTTCAACCCATACGATTTTGGTATTCGGCTTTATTTGCGCCGCGATACCCGCGCCGATCAGCGGATCGTATTGCTCGACAGCCACATTCATGCGCTTGAGCAAACCGTTGGCCAGCGTATTCACCGGGTCGTAAACATTTGACGGAACCAGAACGTGATCACCAGGCTCAATGAACGGCAGGAAAGCGTAGGCAACCGCCGCGAGTCCCGACGGAAAAAGCACTGTATTGAATCCACCTTCCCACTCCGCGATGCGGTTCTGCAAATCGCGCGTGGTCGGCGTGCCGCTGGTGCCGTAGGTATAAATTGATTCGTCAAGACCGGAGCGTGTTTTCCACTTGCCGATGTTCTCGAACAACACCGTGGAGGCGCGCTCGGTGCCCGGTACGAGTGAGCGAAAACCGGGCGGTACGGCGCGCGACGGATGGATGAGCAGGGTGCTGGGGCTTTTCTTGGTCATGGCGTTAGCGGTGGATTAATTAGCGATAGTTATGAGCGAAACAGCGTTCGCGCATGGTGCTCTAGGTGATCATTGATGAAGGTGGAGATGAAGTAATAACCGTGGTCGTAGCCCGCGTGGCGGCGCATCTGTAATGGCTGCCCGACGTTTTCGCAGGCGGCTTCGAAATGCTCAGGGTAAAGCTGCGTGGTCAAAAATTTATCGGCAAGACCCTGATCGATCAGAATGCCGTCGGGGTAGGGCGCACCGCCACATGCGGACATTAATGCAGAGGCGTCGTGCGCTACCCACTTCGTTGTATCAGGCCCAAGGTAGCCACCAAACGCTTTCCGCCCCCACGGGCACATCGTTGGCGCGCAGATCGGCGCGAACGCGGACAGTGATTGAAACAAATCACGATGCCTGAGCGCTAGCGTGAGCGCGCCGTGTCCGCCCATCGAATGGCCGAACAGACCAAGGCGTTTTACGTCAATTGGCAGGTGCACTCCTACGAGCAAGAGCAGCTCAGTGGCGAGATAGGTCTCCATGCGGTAGTGCGTTGACCATGGCGCGGCGGTGGCATCGACATAAAAGCTTGCCGCCAGACCAAAATCCCAACTAACGCTCTCGCCAGCAATACCCGCACCACGTGGGCTCGTATCGGGCGCGATGAGCGCAAGACCCAACTCCGCTGCACGGCGCTGCGCACCTGCTTTGGTGGCGAACGTTTCCTCGTTGCAGGTAAGTCCCGCGAGGTACATCAGCGCGGGAACTGCGACTGCATCATGAGTGTGCGCAGCGGGAGGCAAAAACACCGAAAACCGCATCGGCAAACCGATGACCTGGGATTGGTGCTGATAGAAGCGCTGCACGCCACCGAAGCAGGCGTGTTCGGCGAGGAGTTGAAGGGTATCTGTCATATCAAAGTAGCTAAAGTAGCGAACCTATTATCCCCTCTCCCCGTGTCGGAGAGGGTTGGGGTGAGGGGTTGGTGGAAGTAGAAGTCACGGTGGCCTTGACCGCCACCTTACCCCTCACCCTAGCTCTCTGCCGCAAGCAAAGAGGGAACTAAAACAGCACCACACCCCGAATCGACTCCCCGCGCTTCATCAACTCAAAACCCTTGTTGATGTCCTCAAGCGGCATAGTGTGAGTGATCAGATCATCAATGTTGATTTTGCCGTCCATGTACCAGTCAACGATTTTCGGAACATCGGTGCGTCCCCGTGCGCCACCAAATGCCGAGCCTTCCCACTTGCGACCGGTGACCAGCTGAAACGGTCGGGTGCTGATTTCTGCGCCCGCTTCGGCCACGCCAATGATGATGCTTCGGCCCCAGCCTTTGTGCGTACACTCCAGCGCTTGTCGCATGACTTTGGTGCTGCCGATGCACTCAAAGCTGTAGTCCGCGCCGCCGTCAGTCAACTGCACAATCGCATCGACTACGTTCTCTGTGTCTTTTGGATTGATGAAGTGGGTCATACCGAACTTGCGCGCCATCGCCTCGCGCGCCGGATTCAAATCGACGCCGATGATTTTGTCCGCGCCGACCATCTTCGCGCCCTGAATCACGTTCAGACCAATGCCGCCGAGTCCGAACACAACGACGTTGGCGCCCGCTTCTACTTTTGCAGTGAAGATTACAGCGCCGATACCGGTCGTCACGCCACAGCCAATGTAGCAAACCTTGTCAAAAGGCGCGTCCTTACGAATCTTGGCGAGCGAAATTTCCGGCGCGACGGTGTAGTTGCTGAATGTGGACGTACCCATGTAATGGAAGATCGGTTTGCCGTCGAGCGAAAAGCGACTTGTCGCATCGGGCATCAAGCCCTTACCCTGAGTTCCGCGAATCAACTGACAGAGATTGGTCTTGCGCGAGAGGCAAAATTTGCATTGACGGCATTCCGGTGTGTAGAGCGGAATCACGTGATCGCCCTTTTGCAGCGTCGTCACGCCGGGGCCGACATCCACCACGATGCCAGCACCTTCGTGTCCGAGGATGGCGGGGAATATTCCTTCGGGGTCTGCGCCAGACAGGGTGTAGTAATCGGTGTGACAAATACCCGTGGCCTTGATTTCGACCAGCACTTCGCCCGCTTTCGGGCCTTCGAGATCAACGGTTTCTATGGTGAGTGAAGCGCCCGATTTCCATGCGACAGCAGCTTTAGTTTTCACAACAAATACAACGGAGTTTCAATATCGATTAGTGTAAGCGTGAACGATCCTGGCGGTCGAGTCAGCCTAGAATCAATGTCAAATAGTGCAACTCGTGAGACTGGAGGACAGGTTTATGCGTTGGTTGAAAAATTTAGCATTTTTGGCTGTGGCAAGTGTCGCATGTGTGCCAATCGCTCAAGCCGTTGATGTACCGCGCGGTGGCACACCACCCAAATTGGTTGTAGTGGTGGTGATTGACGGCTTGCCGCAGGAGCAATTATTGAAGAGCTACGACTTGCTGGCACCCAACGGCTTCCGCCGCTTGATGGATAAGGGCGCGTGGTTTTCTGATGCGCATCAGGCGCATGCCTTCACCGTGACCGCCGTCGGCCACGCGGCGATTCTTTCCGG
>JAYUWL010000229.1:0-10777 GCA_043753585.1 Burkholderiales bacterium | reverse complement strand
GACGGTGGTCAAAAAATTTCTGCGGTTCATCTTGATCGGGCCTTGCTACTTGAGTTGATACATCGGGTCGAGCGCGAGGCTGCGTAAACCGACTAGCGTAGCAGGCACGTCCTTCGCGGCCTGGACGGGTGGCCCAGCAAGTACGGTGCGCCAGATGATGTCCGTTTGCATGCCCACACTCTCCGGCTGCTGTTGCGCAAACCACTGCTCAGCGTTGAAGAAATATTGACCACGTAGCTGACTGGCGACGCCGAAGGCGGGAAGAGCGGCGGTCAACGCGTCCGCTCCGCCTCCAGTGCCTCCCGTGCCTCCAGTGCCTCGGGCAGCCAGTCGCATTTGTGCGCGCTGACGATTGGCGCCAACCAGGTCTTTATCCATCAATTGCGCGGTGCTTTGACCCGTCGTGGCCATGGCGTCCATCGTGTCCATCGGCTGGCCGACCGGTTTGGCATCCATCGACCATGTGTTCGTTGCTATCGTTGACGCACCATCGGCGGGCTTGACCATCTCATCGACCCGGAACAACCGGTTTAAAAATCCTTTGCGCGCGAGCAGGGTTGTCGTGTTGAGCCACGCTTCGCCGCCCGGCCAGCCTTTGACGTTGGGCGGGTTGAACAAGTCCTGCCCGAGCTGGCGCAGGATCACGGCAAACGGTGCCGGGTCTTCCACCGAAAACCGGAATTGACGCAGCGAGCCAATCACCAGATCCACCGGAGATTTCACGAGTACGCCATGATTCTCTGGCGCCCAGAACGCATCAGACAGCAGCATTTCGCGTAGCAGCGGTTTGATTTCGTAATTTGCGGCGCGCCAGTAGGCGGCCAATTTCTTGACGGCAGCGACATGGGCAGCGCTCTGGGCATCAGGCGACACGAATTCGCGCCATAGCTTGCCTACGACGAACTCGCTCGTCGCAGGTTGTTGCAGCAGGAGCGTGATCATGTCGTCGCCGTTGAAACGTCCCTCTTGTCCCAGCACTTTTTTCACCCCGTCATCGTGAATCGCACGACGGAAGCGAAACTCCCCACTGTCTCCGTCAATGCTCCAGCCGGTGAACGCGCGCGCGGCCTCCTTTACGTCCTGCTCGGTGTAATGACCTTCGCCGAGCGTGAATAGCTCCATCACTTCACGCGCGAAATTTTCGTTCGGCGCACCCTTGCGGTTCTGCGCGCCATCAAGGTAGATCAGCATCGCTGGATCTTTGCCGACCTCGCGCAGCATGGCGGCGAAATTGCCCGTCGCGTATTTGCGCAGCAGCACGTTCTGGCGATACATCAGTGTGGCGGAGCGCGCTTTTTGTTGTGACGTGGCGAAATGGTTGTGCCAGAAAAGTGTCATCCGCTCGGTAAACGGCGACGGCGTTGAGAGCATTTCAGCGACCCACCAGGTGCGCAATTCCAGCCCACGCTCAACCAGCTCGCGGCGATTGGCCTTCATGCGCTCTTCCTGCGTCATGTCAGGGCGATAGGGACGCTCGTAGGTTTGCGACCACACGGGCGGCGGATAACCTGCCTGCCGTCTTGTCTCTGCCAACAGACGATCCACGGCTTGCACCCGTGTGAGCTTAGCGAATTCGTTGATTTCACCCACTTGCGCCGCGAAACTCGTGCGGTTCAAGAGGTGACGGGCTTCGTCGAACCCCATCGGGACTGCGGCGACGGCTTGCGCATTTGCAGGCGCAGCGGCAGCAACGGCCATCAGGACGAGCATGCATAAGACTAGCCAGCTCCAATAAACCGATCTGATTCTGTTCACGAAGGCTTTAGCGGTCGCTGGTGCATTCATAAGGGCACTCCTATAAATCCGTTGCTCGGGCGAATTGCTTCGTTGTGGGGTGCTCGCAATCCTCGTGTACGTGGGCGTACATTGCGGTTGCTGCGCGCCCCACCGATGTTGCCAAATTGGGCACTTCATTCCGAAAAACAAATTTTTGGAAGTGCCCTTAAGTGGATTGAGTCGCTCAAGTTCGGCGAGGGCAGAGTCCGACTCCCAGGTCGAGGCGCGGACGATTTTGTAGGGCGTTGCGCAGCGTTCCAGCGCAACCTTGATGGCGGCGGAGCCTGATCCCTTGCTTCCGTACAGAACGTACATGTGTGAACTCCCACAGGTCGGGTTGATGCCAGTTCTACCGCCCCCTCACCCCGGCCATCACTAGGGCCAAGTTTGGCACGCTCTCCCGCGGGGGGAAAGGGGGAAAAACTCAGCGACGCACAAGCTTAGCGAGCGGTATGAAGCGCTTTCAGTCTGGTGAACCTTCGTCCTTCGATACCACGCCACCAATCGTGATCCCGACTTTGGCGCGGATCTTGTCTTCGATCTCTTTCGACAGGGCTGGGTTTTCGCGCAGGTATTCGCGGGCGTTGTCGCGGCCTTGACCGATTCGATTGCCGCTGGCGCTGTACCAAGCGCCGGACTTTTCGATGAAACCGTGCTCTACGCCCATGTCAATGATCTCGCCGTGACGCGAGATGCCTTGACCATACATGATGTCAAACAAGGCTTCCTTGAATGGCGGCGCAACCTTGTTTTTGACGACCTTGACGCGGGTTTCGTTGCCGACGATTTCGTCGCCCTTTTTGATCGCGCCGATACGACGAATGTCCAGACGCACCGAGGCGTAGAACTTGAGCGCATTACCGCCGGTCGTCGTCTCGGGGCTGCCGAACATGACGCCGATCTTCATGCGGATCTGGTTGATGAAGATGACCAGCGTGTTGGTGCGCTTGATGTTGCCGGTGAGTTTGCGCAGCGCCTGGCTCATGAGACGAGCTTGCAGGCCGGGGAGCTGATCACCCATTTCGCCTTCGATCTCGGCCTTGGGCACAAGCGCGGCGACTGAGTCGATGACGACGATGTCCACACCACCCGAACGCACCAGCATGTCGGCGATTTCAAGGCCCTGCTCGCCCGTGTCTGGCTGGCTGATCAGCATGTCGGGCACGTTCACGCCGAGCTTCGCGGCGTAGATCGGGTCGAGCGCATTTTCTGCATCGATGTAGGCGGCGACACCACCCAATTTCTGAACTTCGGCGACGACACTTAAACACAGTGTGGTTTTACCTGACGATTCCGGGCCGTAAATTTCGACCACGCGACCACGTGGCAGTCCGCCGATTCCGAGCGCGATGTCGAGGCCGAGTGAGCCGGACGACACTGGCTGAATGTCAAGCTCAAGGTTTCCCTCGCCCATCTTCATGATGGAGCCTTTGCCGAACTGTTTCTCAATTTGTGAGAGCGCGGCAGCTAGCGCTTTTTTGCGGTCATCCATGGGGAGTTCTTTGCTCATTTTGAAAGTCCTTTGATTGTAAGTTTTGCAACCTTTTGGTTGCGGATTGGGGGTTTGACCGCCTGCGCATTCCTAAATAGAGCGACCAGCTTTAGGAAAGGTGCCTCGCAGGCGGCCGAAATGTGTTCGGCAAAACGGTTGAAGTGAGCCGTGAGCTGTGAGTAGTAAGTCCTGAGTAGTGGTAATTCGCTTATGTACCGCTACTTTGCTTCGCACAGCTCACCACTCACGGCTCACTACTCACTTGCATTTATTCACAGCACTGGATATAATTCACTGTATGGATGCGCACTGTACAAGAAAACAGTTTTCGAGTCAAGCGCACCGGTAAATTAATTGGAGAGCACGATGCGCCCCTTGACCGCCCGCCAGGCTGAAATTCTTGCCCTGATCCAGGACTTTATGGAGCGCTCCGGCTTCCCGCCGACCCGCGCCGAGATCGCCGCCCAGTTGGGGTTCAAGTCCGCTAACGCGGCGGAGGAGCACCTGCGCGCGCTGGAGCGCAAGGGCATTCTGGACATCCTGCCAGGCGCGTCGCGCGGCATTCAGTTGAAGCAATCCGGGCTGCCCGGTTTACCGCTAATCGGGCGCGTCGCGGCGGGTTCGCCCATCCTCGCAGAGGAGAACATCAAGTCGCGGCACAAGGTTGATCCGTCCCTGTTCTCGCCGAAAGCAGACTATCTGCTTACGGTCAAGGGTGATTCGATGATTAATATCGGCATCATGGACGGCGATCTGCTCGCGGTGCACAAAACGACCGAAGTGCGCTCGGGTCAGGTGGTGGTCGCCCGTATCGACAACGAAGTGACCGTGAAGCGGCTCAAGCGCAAGGGCAACGCGATTGAGCTGTTACCGGAGAACGATTCGTTGTCGCCGATTGTGGTGGACCCAAAGGTCAACGATTTCGCAATTGAGGGCCTGGCTGTCGGCGTAATTCGTTCGCGCGGAATTCACTGAGCAGCGAGACTTTCGATCGCCGCTTTGTAGTTATCAGCTTTTCGACAAAACCCAATTCTCATAAGGGTTAAGCGCGGTTTTCTTACAAAGTCGACTTGTTACCTTTTTCATGTGCAGCCTATGTGGAATGGCGCTTTCGTGAAAAAGCCGATTATGAAAGCAACGCTCTAAAGTATCGGTAAAGCGCTACGGCAAATTTAGTACGCCATGCGCGGCCAGCGCATGCTGCACGCTATGCGGGCTGTCAATCACTGCGGCCTGCCAGCCGCGCGCTCGGGCGGCATGAACATTGCGCACGGAATCGTCGAGAAACAAAGTCTCTGCAGGGTTGAGCCCCAGCGTCTGCTCGGCCGCCGCAAAAATGGCGTCATCAGGTTTGGCCAGATTGACACGCCCTGAAAAAATCCCGCTCTCAAATCGCGCAATCCACGGACAGCGCGCTTCAAGCACCTCAGCAAAAGCCACCGGCATGTTCGACAGGTACAGCACGCGGTGCCCGCCATGCTGACCATTGGCAAGTTCCTGCATCAGAGCAACCGCAGAGTCATGCACCGGCAACACATGCGGGATACGCTCGATGAAGGCGAGCAGACCCGCAGCATCCAGCCCAAGGCGGCGGGCGCTGCGGGTAGCCAGCTCCGCCGCTTCAATCACTCCCAGATCAAAATCCAGCCAGTCCTGATGATTGATCAGCGTATCGGCCAGCGCTTCGGGAAAATGCGCCCTGCCGTCGGCAGCAGCATAGTGAAACTCGATCAGCCTTGCCGGGTTCCACTCCACCAGCACGTTACCAAAATCAAAGACGATGTTCATAGCATGAGCATAAAGGATGGCCTATCCAGACAACATTGGTGTGGGTTGGTCAATCGTTTTGATTGAGCGCGATGCACCATTGGGCATTCTCAGGGCGAAAGTAGCCATACGCGCCGGGAACAACTATTCAGCTTTTTGCCTAAATTTTCGTAGGTCAACTTTTTAACTTTACTGGCTTAAGCCCACATGCGTAGGGGGTTTCACCGAAAAGCTGCTTCCGTTATGACGTTGGCGATTCCTGCGACTGAAAGGATCGCCAAAAACGCCAATGCGCCCCGCCGGAACACGGTTTCGCTGACGTTTTTGAAACCCCGCGTGCCCACGGCGATACCAATCAGAAGTGATGGTGCAAGCCACGCAGCTCTTGCAAACGTGCCCTGCGTCACCACGCCGTGCCATGCGCCCCAAAATAACGAGTACAACGAGCTGCCAAAAAACAGAACAATCAGCGTGGCGCGCAGGTTTTTCGGTGGCAGGGACACCGCGAAGAGCATCACCGAAGCCACCATGCCACCGAGCGAGGACGCCCCGGCGAAGAAACCCGCGACCAGCCCGGTGCCGAAACGCAGTGGCAATCCGTCCAGCAACTCGGGACGGCGATTGAGCAGCAGACACAAGGCAGCAACCAGCAACAGCAGGCAGCCGCCAATGCGGATCGTGGCCTCGGGCAAATACGCAAGTGCTGCTACGCCCAGCGGAATCGAGACTACATATGCCGCCGCCATGGGCGTCAACCACCGCCAGTTCACGTCGCGCCACACGGTGGGAATCAGCGCGATGCTGGCGATGACCTCCATCGTTTGCGCGGTGGGGATGATGAGCTTCGGCGAGATCACAAAGGCCGCGCTCGCCACCAGAACCGCTGACAAGCCGAAGCCAGAAAATCCACGAATAACGCCCGCCAGAAAAGCGCACGCGGCGAGGACGGCAATGTGATCGGGCGGTGCTGGGAATGTCATGGTCAGGACTCTACCTGAGCTTTCCGTTGCCCCGACGGCAGTAGTTCAGGTTTTGGCGGCACGGCGTTGGCCGCGAATCTTCGCTTAGCCCCTAATCAAGGCTGGTGCCGCTCCGTCAGTTTGCACAAAACCCGCATTCGGTATCAAAACGCAATACCGAACGATTGCCCCGATGCAACCCTGCACGCCGGTATCGCCTTGCCTGCGTAGCGGTGAAATAGTTCATCTCATCAGCGCGGTTGTGCTAAATAAAAAAAGGGACTTCACAATGCACATGATCGTTCAACGTGACACCCGCGCCTAGCGCGTTCAGGTCTGGGCATCGTTCGCCATCGCTGTTTTTCTCTGCGCAACCGGGCTCAAATATTTGCCGGGTCAGGACATTGACCGCGCGTTCAGGGTCATGGGCTGTCTGTTCTGCCTCTCGGCGACGTTTGTCGTGTCGAAATTTGCACGCGACAACCGGACCAGCAACGTCGATACGCCCCTGTGGCGCTGGGTGGTTTTCGGTGCATTTAGCTTCGCCATGACGCTCACCGGCTGCGGACTCTGGCGCATGACGATCAACGAAACGTACAAGGCTTTTCTGTTCGTAGTCTGGCTCTTTCTGATCAGCTCGACCTTCACCCTGGCCAAGGCTATCCGCGACGCCCATGACGCTAATGCGCCGGAGGCGCGGCTCAATGTGCGCTCCGGTACATCGACCGCATCGTCAGGCATGCCGACGGTCGGCTCGCACTAATCCGCCCCCAAAAACGCTCAAAGGAAACACGATGAATACGCTTAACAAACGAATCTGCGCGACGCTCACCGCCATTTCAATGACGCTCGGCAGTACCGCCTTCAGCGCGCAAAGCAGCGCCCACAATGGCGACGGCCTCTCCGCGCTGAGCACGCTGTCGGCGCTGCCGGTCGCGTCAGTGCTGGTGGCCGGCGCGCAGTACGTAGCGGCGCGGCGACGTGTCGACATGTATCGTATTGGCGCGGGCGTGTCCGAACGCTCCTTCACAACGAACGGCTGACTTTTTGATCACCTACCAGTTCAATGATGACAATGAGCGCTCAGAAATCGAGTTAAACCCCTGTCGGAGGGGCTCTGCCACGACCCACGGTGGCGCTCGCAACTTGGGTCGCGGCAGAGCCCCTCCGACACGCGAACCTGCTTGGTTCCGGCTTTGCCGGCTTGATATCGTGTCAGTCGATGTAGGCAAACTGTAAGGTCACGCGCTCTAACGTTTCGACATTCAACGAGCCGCTTGCGTGGCACTTCCACGCCAGGCTCAATCAAAAGAAATCCAAAGAAATATGAAATTTCAAACACAATCATCTTCCGCTGCAATCCTCGCCGTCGCAGTCGCAATTGCCTTTTCCGTCGCTCCGACTCACGCCGCAAACGCCGACGCCGCATCAGCTGTGAGCGCGCTTTCCGCGCTGCCGCTAGCTTCTGTGGTGGTCGCCGCTGGTACGGGTGCCAGCGAGGCGAGCAGCGCCGCTTTACTGCTACCGGTCGCCCTCTCGGTCGCTGGCTCCACGCTGGTTGTCAAATCAGTTGAGGTCAGCGCACGCGGCAGCTTGTGCGTGCTGGAGCGGGTATCCGACGGAGCCCGCGCAAAGATTGAAATCGCCGCGCGAGGCGTTGAAAAAACGGCGCTGAGTGTCGGCAAGACAGTTTCAGTCGGCGTCATTGCCGCAGGCGCCGTGCTGTCAGTTGCGGGTGACGTTGTGGCATTCGTACCCAACGAGCTGGGCCGCGCGCTGCTGCGCAATGAACGCATTGCCAACTGAAAGTCGAACCCATGAATCCGCTCGTAAATCGTGTGTCGAAAATCGTCACGATCGCCCTCGCCGCACTGCTCCTCACGCACCCCGCGCACGCGGGCCGCTCCTGCGAAAGCAAGCCCCCTGACGTCGCACGAATCACCCGAGGCCTGACGCTCGCCGAGCGAACGCATGCCGCCCTAAATACGAGTGGCGCAAAAGTCGTGTTGCTTGCGCGTGCCGGTCAGGATTTGAGTAGATACGGTCTCAACTATTCACATCTCGGCTGGGCGTACAAATCGGCGGGCGGGCAGTGGCTGGTTATCCATAAATTAAACACGTGCGGCACTTCGGAGGCTTCGATCTATCGGCAGGGATTGGGCGAATTCTTTCTTGACGATCCCTATCGTTTTGAAACCGCGTGGGTAGTACCGACTGCGGATATTCAGGAGCGCCTCAGCGCGCTGCTGCAGGATGACCGACACCTCGTCCTGATGCACACCAAGCCCTACAGCATCGTGAGCTACGTGTGGGCCACCCGCTATCAACAGTCCAATCAGTGGGCGCTGGAAACACTGGCGCTGGCGATGGACGCCGACATTCGCAGCCGTGAGCAAGCGCAAGCCTGGTTGAAATACAAGGGCTATGAACCAACCGCACTGAAAATCGATCCGCTGACGAGGCTCGGAGGACGCATCAGCGCCGCCAACGTTGCCTTTGATGATCACCCCAACGAGAAACGTTTTTCAGATCGCATCGAAACGGTGACCGTGGATTCGATGTTCAACTGGTTCGCGACGACGAAATTCGGTAGCGCACCTTCAATATTGCGGCTGTAGCGCGGCGACGCAAGCGATAAACTGCTTATGTATTCAATCACACAAGGCAGCCGCTCCATGAATCGAATCTTCAATTTGCTCGCTACTTTAGCCATTATCGGCGTTGCCAGTATTTCCAATGTTGCGGCAGCGCAGGATAAGGTTGTCTATCACATTGATCAGGCTGCCACGCAAGGGCTAAAGGGCCTGCGCAATATTCGGAATCACCTGGACACCGCACCCGACACAAAAATTATCGTTGTCACGCACGCTGAGGGCGTAGACATGTTGATGGAAGGCGCGAAAGAGGAAAAGAGCAAGACCGAATACGCGCCGCTTGTCTCAGCACTTAAAGCGCGCGGCGTGCGCTTCGAGATTTGCGAGATCACACTCAAGAACCGTAGTCTCAAAAAGGAGCAATTCGTCCTTGATGCAGATTACACGCCCTCGGGCGTCGTTCGCATAGCGCAGTTGCAGGGGCGCGAGCGTTACGCGTACATCAAACCGTAAAAAGTCCTGTCCCCTGTCCCCTCTCCCGTCAACGGCGAGGGAGCAAAACATGCAAGGCCTTCATCTCACCGCCGACCTCTTTGCCTGTGCCTGTCCGCCTGAGCTCTTGACCGATCGAGGCGCATTGCA
Organism: Burkholderiales bacterium; assembly: GCA_043753585.1. Taxonomy (GTDB): domain Bacteria; phylum Pseudomonadota; class Gammaproteobacteria; order Burkholderiales; family Casimicrobiaceae; genus Casimicrobium. The sequence continues at coordinate 1,547 of JAYUWL010000229.1, read as the reverse complement.
GGAGATCTGCATTCGGCTGGTCAGGCAACACGGGCTCACCGTTGTTGGCGATGACTTTCACCAGTTTTCAGATATCGCTGGAGACGCCAGCGGCGTCACCGGTCTCGTTCTGCTCGCCGAATCACATCTGGCAGTGCACACCTGGCCCGAGATAAACGCGGTCACACTTGACGTTTACGTGTGCAATTTTCGGCAGGACAACACGAGCAAAGCAGAGGCGCTGACTGATTCGCTGGAGGCACTTTTCGCCCCGCTGCGCAGCAATCGAAACAGCCTCGTTCGCGGCGTGCCCGACTGCCCGGCGCCCCGCAGTGAGCAGCAGTTCACGCTGGAGTGGTTAACGCCGGATATCGTGCATGGCTTTGTGCGCCGACACCCGTTGCAAACGATGCAAACCGAATTCCAGCGGCTCGATTGGCACGACACGCCCGCGCTGGGGCGCACGCTGTCAATCGACGGCGCGTTCATGCTCTCAGAGCGCGACGAGTTCATTTATCACGAGTGCATGGTGCATGTGCCTGCGCTTGCACATGCGGCGCCACGGACCGCTTTTGTGATGGGCGGTGGCGACGGTTGCACCGCGCGTGAACTGCTCAAATACGCAAGTATCGAGCGCATCGTCATCGCGGAGCTTGACCCTGGCGTCATTGCGAGTTGCCGCCAGCATTTGGCCACCGTCAATCAAGGCGCTCTGGACGATTCACGGGTGCAAATCATTATTGGTGACGCGCGGAAAACGCTATCTGATCAAACACAACTGTTCGACCTTGTTGTGATGGATTTAACTGATCCGGACGACAATCCTGACACGCCCGCCAACGCGCTGTATAGCAAAGCCTGCTTCGAGTTGATCCGTTCGCGACTATCCCCAGACGGGCTAATGACGACACACATCGGCAGCCCGTTCTATGATCCCGGTCGCTTTTTGAAAACGCTCGCCGATCTGCGCAGCGTATTCCCCGAAGTCGCGGCGTACAAAGCGTTCATGCCGATATACGGTGCTGAATGGGGCATGGCTTGCGCATCAAACATGAATGACCCGCGCGCCTTGAGTGAAGCGAAAATCTCAGAGCAGCTAGCCGCGCACGCAATCACTGGCCTTCGTTTCTACACGCCGCGCGTTCACGCAAGTCTATTCGCGTGGCCAGCGTATGCGGAGAAGCTGGGCGCTTAAAAAGCTACGGTGCAACCGCCAACCCGCAGGTCGCTGCAAGGTGCGCTCGAATTTGCGCCCACGTTGTACGCGTCGCGCAGGGCGATACCGCGCCATTGGTAACCGCCGTCCCATTCAAGCCCAACAAAGCGCGCAGCAGCAACAAACCATCCGTTGCTGCATCGACGCTTGAATCGCCGTCGATGTCGATGCGCTGGAGAATGAGATGGGTCGCAATGTTTGCTGCTCCCGCACGACCCGGCAAAGCGCCTATCGCGCCCTGTGTCGCGGCGGCGCCTGTCATTCCCAGCATCCAGCGCAACGCAAGAATGCCGTCCGTCATTGCCCTGACACTCAAGTTCGCGTCCGCATCGAGATCGCAGGTCGTTGGTTG
>JAYUWL010000228.1:0-10810 GCA_043753585.1 Burkholderiales bacterium | reverse complement strand
TGCTGCAGGCAACCGCGCAGCGCCTCAAAGGCTTCGCTGAAGAATCAGTCGGGCCGCCGGTTGTCGTGTGCAACGATGCGCACCGCTTCATGACGCGGCGACAGTTGCAGGAAATCGGATTGCATCAGTCCACCCTGATCGCCGAACCGGTAGGGCGCAATACCGCTCCGGCGCTCACTTTAGCTGCACTTTCCATTGCGGCCACCGAAGCCGTGATGCTGGTGATGCCCGCAGATCATGTCATTCCAGACGTCGAATCGTTTCGCGCCGCGACCGAGATCGCGGCGGTCGCTGCGCATGCCGAAGGCTCGGGCTTCGCGTCCATCGTGACGTTCGGCATCGTGCCGACGGAGCCTGCAACCGGCTACGGTTACCTGCAAGTCGGTGGCACCAGCCATTTTCATCCGGCGGCATTCAATCTCAAGCGCTTCGTCGAAAAACCAACGCCCGAAGTCGCTAAAGAATACGTCGACAGCGGCCAATACCTCTGGAACAGCGGGCTCTTCGTGATGCGCGTGTCGGTGTGGCTGCAAGCGATGACAGTCCTTGCACCGGACATGCTGGCTGCCTGCAAAGCGTCTCTGGCACAGGGCAAGCGCGTGGGCGACGACCTGCTGCCCGACCGCGAAAGCTTCGCCGCCTGTCCGGCGGACTCCATCGACTACGCCGTCATGGAAAAACTCGGTAGCGACCCTGCGCTGAAGGTTTTGGGCGCGGTCGTACCGCTGAACGCGGGCTGGAGCGACGTCGGAGCGTGGGACAGCGCGTGGGCCATCGCGACCAAAGACGCGCACGGCAACGCGAGCATCGGCGAGGCGATGTTCGAAAATTCCCACAACACCTACGTGCGCAGCACCGGCCCGAACGCGCCGGTTATTGCCTGCGTTGGCATCAACGACGCTGTCATAGTGCACACGCACGACGCCATTCTGGTCGCCAGTAAAGAATGCGCGCAAGACGTCAAACGAATCGCCAACCAACTCTCCGAAAGGAAAGACAGCCGCGCCGAACTGCATCGCAAGGTCTACCGTCCCTGGGGCTGGTACGACTCGTTGGGCTCCGGCCCCGATGGCACCGGCTTTCAGGTCAAGCACATTGGCGTGTATCCGGGCCAGTCGTTAAGCCTGCAACTGCATCACAAGCGGGCTGAGCACTGGGTCGTCGTCAACGGCACGGCCACCATCACGGTGGGCGAGTTGGTTCGCGATTACAACCCGAACGAACACGTATTTATCCCCCTCGGGGATGTGCATCGGCTCGAAAACCGGACTGAATCGGCTGTTGAAATTATCGAAGTGCAGCTTGGCGCTTACCTCGGTGAAGACGACATCGTCCGGCTACAGGACAATTATTCACGGGTTTAGGGTCAAACGGGAAAGCGACAGCCCGCCGACTCCCCGCTACTGTCCCGTCATCAGTAAAATGGACAATCTATAGATCCTGATTGCCGTCGTGACCACCAGCCCCCATATCTTCATCGTCACTGCCGAAAACTTCGAAACTGACGTCATTGCCGCGTCTGACACGACGCCCATCGTGCTTGATTTTTGGGCACCGTGGTGCGGGCCCTGTAAAACGTTGTCACCGCTGCTGGAAAAACTGGCTATCGAATACGGTGGACGTTTCCGTCTGGGAATGGTCAATTCGGACGAGCAGCAGGAGCTAGCCGGGATGTTCGGGGTTCGCTCGATTCCGACGGTAATTGCCCTGGTGAAACAAAAGCCTGCAAGCGCGTTTCAGGGTGCCCAGCCCGAGAGCACGATTCGTCAATTCCTCGACAAAATTGTGCCCTCGGCGAGCGATGAAAAGCTCGGTAAAGCTGCGGAAAAACTGGCTGCGGGTGACGTTCAGGGTGCCGTCGATGAGCTTCGGTTGGCGCTCGCGCTGAACCCTGCTTTAGACGATGCACGGGTGATGCTCGCCGACATCGCAATGCGTGACAACCGGATCGAGGAAGCGAAGGCTTATCTCGACGCCTGCAAGCCGCTAACCCGCATGGATGAAGAGTTTCAGCGCGTTGCCACGAAAATTGTGGCGGCCGAAGAAGCGGGTAATTCGCCGGAGGCTGCGGCGCTCAAAGCACTTATCGAGACCAATCCGAACGATCATGAGTCGCGCTCGCAGCTGGCTGCCGTACTGGCAGCGCAAAGCCACTTTGAACCGGCATTTCAGACCCTTCTGGAGTCGATACAGATTGATCGTACCTGGAACGAGCAGGCCGCTAGAAAACGCATGGTCGAATACTTCACGCTCGCCAAAGAGCAACCAGAACTGGTGCGACGGTATCGTCAGGCGTTGTCGACCACGTTGAACTGAATCGACAGCTTTTCTATTAAACCCCCATTGCTCCTGCGATTAGGCGACATTTCCTGCATCAGTCGATAAGCTGTAAATATCGGCTCTATCCCTGATGAAATAAGGGTTAGCGCGAAAAGCTGTATCGCATCGCCGCAACGTGCCTGTTCCATTGCAAAATGCAGTGATGGCAGCCTCCTCCCCTACTCTTCTCGTGCAGCGCGCAGCCGCCGGTGATGCCGACGCCATGCGTGCGCTTTTCTCGACGCTGTACCCGGACATCAAGCGCCTTGCCCGCAGCCGTCTGGCGCAGGCCGGCGGCATTACCGGCTTGAACGCCACTGCACTGGTGCACGAGGGCTTCATGCGCATGGCAGAGCGCGAGGGTTTGCAGGGGCAAACGCGGCTGCAATTCTTCGCCTATATCGGCAAGGTACTGCGCTCAATCGTGATCGATTTTGTGCGTGAACGTGATGCCGAAAAGCGCGGCGGCGGCATGACTTTGATGACCTTATCCGCGGCCGATGCCACCCCGGCGCCATGGATGGACGTGACCGATATGCTGGCGCTGGATGAGGCGCTCGATCAGCTGCAAAAACTTGATCTGCGGCTCTACCAGGTAATCGAGCTGCATGTGTTCTCGGGAATGTCGCTCCAGGAGGTCGCTGACGAACTGGGCATCACCCTGCGCACCGTGAATCGCGATCTGCTCAAGGCGCGCGCGCTGTTGTCGCGAACGCTCGGAGCACCGACAGCCGACCCGGTGGCATGACCCGTTCACGATGTGATCCCTTGCCCAAAGAAAGATCAGGCAGCACACTTTTCTTTGTTGATTAAAGACTTATCCGATGACGCCCGATCCTTCGCTGCAGCTCACGATGACACCGATTTGATGACCCCATGTTGATATGTCCGATCCTCTGAACTTGAACACGATGCCACAGCAAACGTGGCAGCGGGTATCGGATTTATTCGACGAAGTCATTGAACTGGCCGAAAGTGAGCGCATCACGTTTATCCGTCGCCTCTGGGTCGACGAGCCGGAAATAGCGTGCGAACTGGCAGCGCTGTTGGTCGCGGCGGCCAAAGTCGACACGGCGGCAAAGCTCGCGCAGGCACCGTTTGATTCGGCCTTGCAGGACGCGCTGGCAACACAGGACGCCGCCTATCGCCCGGGGCAGAAATTCGGTCCATGGACGCTCGAAGAATGCATCGGCTCCGGTGGCATGGGCGAGGTCTGGCGCGCCAAGCGCAGTGACGGTTTGTACAAGGCTTCTGCTGCGTTGAAGCTCCTGCGCAGCGACATCCCCAACGAAAAATTGAGCGCCCGCTTTCGCCGCGAACGCCTGGTGCTGGCACGACTTAATCACCCCAATATTGCCCGCCTTCTAGATGCCGGTGTTGAAAAAGATCAGGCGTTCATCGTGCTCGAACTGGTCAACGGCATTCCCATGCTCGACTACGTCACCACGCACACCAGAACCCTGGAGGACCGCTTGCGTTTGATCCGCGACATCGCGCTCGCAGTCGAGCATGCGCACAGTCAACTGGTGCTGCATCGTGACCTGAAGCCCTCGAACGTTCTGGTTACCGCCGACGGCCAGGTCAAGCTCCTCGATTTCGGCATTGCCGGCGTGCTGGACACCAGCACCGAAGAACCGATGACCAAGTTGACCCAGCTCACCGGGCGCGGCCTCACACTGGAATATGCTTCCCCCGAGCAGATCACCGGTGAGCCGACGATGGCCGCGAGCGACGTTTATTCGCTCGGCGTGCTGCTGTTTCACTTGTGCACCGGAAACCGCCCGTTTGCCGGGAGCAGCACCCGCGCCGCGCTCGAATACGCGATGGTCAACAGCGATCCCCCTTTGGCGTCAGCGAGTATTTCAAAGGAAAAGTTGGCGCCATTCAGCCCGGTGCTCCCCGATCAAATCATTCCGCCAAGCGACACTTATCGTTTGCGCGGCGATCTCGACGCCATCATCAGCCGCGCTATGCGCCTCGCGCCGGAAGAGCGTTACCCGACCGCCGCCGCGCTGGCCGCAGACCTTGACGCATGGATGTCGCAGCGCCCCACGTCGCGCCATGCGGGCGACCGCACCCACGCCACCCGGCTCTGGTTCCGGCGGCACTGGAAAATCGTGAGCGCGGTTAGCACCGCAGTCGTGCTGGTAATCGTAGCGCTTGGTGTGAGCCTCTGGCAACGAAGCGTCGCCTTTGGCACGATGGAGGCTACCGCGCGTCACCTCGATGGTGTGATGGCGCAACTGCCCGCATTGGCTTCCGTTGATGCAGATGCCACCATCGAGACCAGGCGGCAATACGCTCTGCTACTGGTGCGCCTGAAGCGTCCCACCGACGCGCTGACCGTACTTGATGACCTCACCCCCGTCGTCGTCGGTAAACACGGAAAATCAAGCCCCGTTTACGGCAAGCTTCTGCAAAGTCGCAGCATCGCCCTCAAGGCGCTTAGCCGCAGCGACGAGGCGAGTGCGGCCGAGCGCGAAGCGGCGGCAATTGCGCAGACTGTTAAAGGGTAGCCCGCGGAGGACGACTGTCGACTCAGGCAATGATTTCTATGACGTACAACCGTCCTCGCATGCAAATCGATCCTTCCCACGTCGCCGGCTGAGGCTAATTTGACGAGCGCGACGGTCAGCTCTGAGTGGAAAGATTTTGCTTGCGCAGAATCAAGAAAGAGTCAAATTATGATGTTGACATACATCTTGCCTTACTGTACTTTCCATTAGTGCACGTAGTCCTTGGATGTTCCCGGGACTTCATTCATTTGTACGAAAAATATGCAAGCGTTCTCCCTCCTCCTCCCCCCCGCCTAGCACTCTTCCTCTATCGACGACGGTAGTGCGGACGTTACGGTCGAATCCTAAGTCTCCGCGTGACGCGAATCAACCGGGCTCGCATCGCTGGGTATTCCTTGCGATATTGTGTCTCGGACTAGGATCGGCCTCCGCTTATGCCGCCGACACGGTATTCGTGGAGAAAGTTTGTGAGGCCACAACAGTTGCGCCTAGCGCGGGCGAGGATGGCACACCGCCGATTTTGCTAAACCGCCAGAAAGCGGGCGGACCGCTATTTCGGCTTGAAACGCGAACGGACGAAAAGGGAGGGATTGTCGGCGCACGGAGCGTGCCGGTTTCAGTCGACGAGGCTAAGCGGCTGTGCGATGCGGGGTTTCCGGTTTCGGTGGTTGATTCGACGGGAGTCGCTCGGGCAGTGAGCGGTCAGAAAACCGCTGTGGAACCGCTCTCGTCATTGCAGTCATCATTTTCGATTGTTGGTCTGTACGACGTCACTTGGGGAAATTTCTGGGTTCCCGGTGCCATGCCATCTGGGCACACTTATCAAGTCGTCGACTTCACCGTTGATCCTTACAACTATTCGACCACCGGCGCCTCCTCGCATTTCGGTGTGAGTACGCTCACCGTAAGCAATAGCAATCTCGATCAGGACTTCGACGGCAAAGGAGCGTACTTCGCAGCGTCGGACCCTTTCTGCGGCACTGTGTTGGAGTCGTGGGCGATACAAGGCTATTCCGACGCGACAGGAACCTGCTCCAATCCGGCCAACTGCTTGGCCGTTGTATTCCGTGGTTCTGCGCCAGCACCGTGGAACCTCGAGCCAAACTCATGCAATTATTGGAGCGCAACGGCTAAAAAGCGCTTCTTGGTCGGTGCGAACACCTCGCAGTTATCGAGGTATTGGCATTGTGTACCGGGTGGCGCTTGTCCTGTAGTGGTGTCGCCAGATGTGAACAGCACTACGCCGTACTTTCGTGCTGGAGGTGCTGGCGTCGCGTTTCTTCAAGTAGGTGCCTCCTACTCCTCAAGTGTTTGGTATCTGACTTTCTCTAACGTCATTTCGTACACTGGACCATAAGGATTCCCATGAAGATTCTTTCCACACTGCGCCGGTTGGTAAACCTTGCGACCGCGTTGCGAAAGCTTCGCGGAGCCGCTATGTTGCTGGCGGTGCCTAAACCGCTTCAAATTATTTGCCTTGCGAGCCTGACAAATCTGGCTTACGCCCAGCCCTCGATCCAGCTCGCGGCACCTCCGCAAGAGTACGTCCCTTTTCAAGTGGGGGTGCACTTCAGCCGACCCTACTGTCTGAATGAAACTGCGGCCGTTAGTGAAACGGAGTACAAGAGTAATGTGTTGTCAATTACGCTGACGCATCTGTTCCAGCGTAGCGGATGTCCCGTACCGCAATTCATCACAGTGCCAGGGTTGCCTCGCGGCGTAACGACCCTGAAGGTGTCGGTGACCGAGCGCGGGCCACTCTCCGCTAGCCAGACAGGTATTACGTATATCGCGGAGTCAGTTTCTAGTGATGTAGTCGTGCAGCCGGTCAGTCAGACGGTTCTGCCCGCGACGTTCTGGACGGGTCGTTTTACCCCCGAGCTCTCTGGTTCGAGTTCACCTGTTCGGTTTGTTCTCACAGCAAGCCGCTTCAGTATGTTCAATAGCGCGTGGGACTGGTTGGAGGCTGGCGATCCAGAGACGACAGCGTTTACCTTCAAGGCGTTTTCATTCGCTGCATCGGACAAATTGCCTGCTGCGCTCGCGCGTTTGTACAGCGTTCCGTTTCCCGATCCGTTGACCGGGGTGTATTGGACCATCGATTCTTCATCCGCTGATGCGCTGGCAAGGTCGTGGTCCAAGCCAGTCACTGCGACGCAGTTAGCGGTGGGGCGGTTTGTCAATGGAGTTTGCCCGTTGGGTATGTCGCCGATCTTCCAGACCTTTAATCCTTCGGTGGTAACTCATCGATGGACGCAATCACGTTTGGCTTACGCAACCATGGTTGCCAACGGATATTCAGGGGACGGCCCAGTGTGGTGCGCCCCTGCGTTGCGCGGAGAATAGTCGCGGCGCGAATTGCCTCGTTCTTGATGCGCTCGATGTCATGCAGAGTTGCATAGAAGCTCGCTTTGCGAGCTTTCAGGCTACGTAAACACGCGTCGCACAAAAGACAACGCCCGCATACAGCGGGCGTTGCAGGCCTAAACGGCAATTAGAGATGCGCGGATTTATTCAATCTGTCATCCTGAGCGGGAGCGAAGGATTAGGTGGCATGCAATGATCTCTACCGCCTACAACCGTCCGCGCAAACGAACTGATCCTTTCCGAGCCTCCGGGTGACATGAATCAGCATTTGCCTATCGACTACGTGAGCATATCCGCCCAGATGTTCCTCGCCCAGCTATTCGCATAGACACCCTCAAGCGCGTTCTGCTCGGATGACAGGCCTCCTGCGCCTGCTACGGTGACCATCGTTTTTTGTGCGGCATCGTAGCGATGTACGGAGGCGACGTGCACCACATTTTTATCGTCGATGAAGCTGTAGCACGTGTTGGCGACCATCGGAGTTTGATTGACCACATCACCGGTCAGCAGCGCGACGACTGCGGCGGCGCAAACTTTTCCGTGCTGGTTGGCCATGTGGCCGGATTTCGGCATGGCGGGCGCAATTTGCAGTGCGTCGCCGAGGATATGAACGTTGGGCACTGCGGTTGATTCGTAGGTGAGCCAGTCGATTTGGCACCAGCGTTTGTTGGCGTTATTGAGGCCGTTCTGCGCGGCGATATTGCCCGCGCGCATGGGCGGCAACACGTTGAGCACGTCGGCCTTCAAATCATCACCGAAAGTCATCTTCAGGGTATTGGTTCTGACATCAACATCCTGAATTTCCTGATTGTTGCGGTATTCGATCAGGCCTTTGAACTGACCGTTCCAGGCTTTGGTGAAGAGGCCTTTCTTCGAGGTCACGTCCTCGTTGGCATCGAGAATCAGCACCTTTGATTTCGGCTTTGCCTGCTGGAAATACCATGCGACCTGGCAGGCGCGCTCATACGGCCCCGGTGGGCAGCGATACGGTGCTTTCGGAATATGAATGGCGTAGACGCCGCCGTCTTTCATCGCAACCAGCTGATTGCGCAATGCGACGGTTTCCGGACCGGCCTTCCAGCCGGCGAGAACTTTGCTGCGGGCTTCGGCGCTGGCGAGTCCGGGCAGGGATTCCAGCATAAAGTCAATGCCCGGCGAGAGGATCAAACGGTCATAGTCCAGCGTGGTGCCGTCCGCTAATGAGAGCGTTTTTTTCGTGGCGTCGAAACCGGTGGCTTCGCCCCGGACTTGCTTGACGCCGTATTTGGCGAGACCGCCATACGCGACCGAGATATCGCCCATGGATCTGGAGCCACCGAGCACGAGATTCGACAACGGGCAGGAGATGAATTGAGCGTCACGCTCGACCAGTGTGACGTCGATTTTTCCTTCGCTCCACATGGCGATGTATTTTGCGGCCGTCGCGCCGCCATAACCGCCGCCAACCACAACGACTTTGGGTTTGGCGATGCCACCGATGCTGGCGCAGCCGGTGATTCCTGCTGCGCTGATGAGCGACAAAGCGCCTACAGATTTGGCGAAGTCACGACGATTAACAGTGTTCATGAACTTCACCCTTACTTCGCTTGCGCGGAAAAATAATTAGCCATCAGCGCTACCTGTTCGTCGCTGTAACCCTTGGCGAGTTGATGCATGATGCTGGCCGGCAATTTGCCGTCGCGGTAGTCCTTCATCTTCTGCACAATCACGTTCGCGGGCTGCCCGGCGAGCGACGGCACTTCGGCGATGCTCTTGCCGTTGGTGCCGTGGCAGTTGGCACATTGCGCTGCAAGATTTCGCGCGAGATGGGGGCTTGCGGGTGTTTGCGAAAACGCAAAACCTGCAAGCGCAGACGTGGCGACGATCGCGACTAACTGGGACGTTCGAGTGTGCATGACAGGCCCTCCTCCAAAATGATTTAGCGGGATCAGAGTGTGATCCGTTTCAATTGCGATTCTAGGACGACAATCGTGGAAACGACCGCTAACCAACCGCCAAGTTTTAGCGACGCGTATTGGTGCGGCAGCTGCGCGATATCCAAACGCTCGCAGCGGGAGTTTCGATCGTCGTTGTGCTAGCAGCTTTTCTGTGAAACTCAAATTTAGTATGGGCTAGAGCCTAGAAGTGGCTAAAGTCGATATTAGTAATAATCGAGCGTTGGCTCCGCCGTAAGCGTGCATTTAGCCAAAAGCTGTTTGGCATTTAAGCTGCGTAGCGTTTGGCCAATTCTGCGGCCAACCCGATATAGCGGGCCGGCGTTAACGCCGCCAATTGCGCGCGCGCGTCGACCGGGATTTGCAACGTCGCTATGAACGACGCCATCGCTTCTGGCGTAATGCGTTGCCCACGAGTCAATGCCTTCAATTGCTCGTACGCGCCCTCGACGCCGTAGCGCCTCATGACCGTCTGAATCGGCTCGGCGAGCACTTCCCAATTGCCGTTCAAATCAGCCAGCATGGCATCGGCATTGACTTCCAGCCTGGCGATGCCCTGCAACGCTGAACTTACGCCGAGCAGGCTGTAGCCAACGGCAACACCCATGTTGCGCAACACGGTGGAATCGGTCAAATCGCGCTGCCAGCGCGAGATCGGCAGCTTTTCGGCGAGATGCCGCAAGAGCGCGTTGGCCAGACCGAAATTACCCTCGGCATTTTCAAAATCGATTGGGTTGACTTTGTGGGGCATGGTGCTGGAGCCGACTTCGCCGTCCTTCAGTCGCTGCTTGAAGAAACCGAGCGAAATATAGCCCCACGTATCGCGGCAAAAGTCGATCAGAATCGTGTTCACTCGCGCAATCGCGTCGAACAATTCCGCCATGTAGTCATGCGGCTCAATCTGCGCGCTCATCGGCTGCCACGTCAAGCCGAGCGATTCGATCATCTGTTTCGAAATCGCCGGCCAGTCCACATTCGGATATGCCGACAAATGAGCGTTATAGTTACCTACGGCACCGTTCATTTTGGCGCGCAGCGGCACCTCGGCAACGCTCAAACGCGCATGGCGCAGCCGATCCACAAAGAGCGCCATTTCTTTGCCCATAGTCGTGGGTGTTGCGGCCTGTCCGTGGGTGCGCGACAGCATTGGCATCTCGGCGGTGTTGATCGCAACTTTTACCAGCGCAGCGATCAGCAGATCGAGTTGCGGCAGCAACACGCCATGCACCCCCCGCGACAACATCAGCGCGTGTGAAACATTATTGATGTCTTCGGAGGTGCAGGCAAAGTGCACAAATTCCGAGTGCGGCGCCAGCTCGGGTAGCGCTTTGAACTTGTCCTTGATCCAGTATTCGACAGCCTTCACGTCGTGATTGGTGGTCGCTTCGATCGCTTTCACTGCGGCCGCATCCTCAACCGAAAACTGCGCCACGAGCGCGTCAAGGAATTCAACGGCTGACGCGGAAAGTCGCGGCAATTCGTCGATACCGGGGTGATCCGCGAGCGCCTTCAACCACGCGAACTCGACCCGAACTCGCTCCCGGGTCAGCGCGTACTCGCTAAAAGCCTCCGCAAGCGCAGCTACCTTGCGCTGGTAGCGGCCGTCAAGCGGGGAAATTGCGGTCAGACTGTCAAAAGTAGGCATGCGGATTGGCTAGAAGTACGCGCTCGGGC
>JAYUWL010000227.1:0-3580 GCA_043753585.1 Burkholderiales bacterium | reverse complement strand
GCGCGGTTGCGGCCCGCAAAACGGTGTAACCGTAATTGAGCATGCCGTTCAATCCCGCGCCTTGCTGATCACGGCGAAAGTCGTCGCCGAACAGTAGTCGCCAATATTTCTGCGCACCTTGCGCTTCCAGATTGTCGGGGTCGCCTGAGCACACGCGTCGCGCGAGCATGGTGAGCGGTGCGGTCGGCGCGCCCGTGGCCTCCAGCGCTGCGCCTTGCTGCTGAAGCTTTGCGCGCACGATGTCTGCCCACAGTCGCTTGTGCGTAGGTTTGGTCGCTGCGATTTGCGCGTCGTAGCGTTTGGCCTGTTGATAGTTGCCGTCAACCGGTATCAGCATACCGACCACGTTGTGATTGGCTCCGCACAGCACAAACGGCGCACACCGCTCGGCCAACTGCACCAGCAAATTGTTCGTGTACGACAAGCCGTGTGCGTTGGCGATTACCGCCGCGATGTCGTCCAGCGGCACCTGTCCAAGCTCTTTGCGTTCCCCCTCTGTGTCCTGAACGACCATAAAGCCGCGCGACACAAACAGATGTCGTCGGTCATCGGCCACTTCAACGATGCGACCGATCATCGCGGGCTATCCCTTGAAGCCTGAGTCTCGCACTTCGCCAACTTCAGAAATCGTGACGCGCCGACCTTGAGCGGATTGCAGTGACGATGCGTACTTCGAGACATACGCGAACTCGTCCTTAGCGTCGCTGTTGCGTGCGGCCACATTCGCTTCATGACAATCGGACATAAAAATTTGTCCATTTCCACTTATTTTGGCAACGCGCATGGTGCGAAGGACGCTATTGACGTTTAACCGTACTGAATCGTCGACAATCAAGCGCATCACAAGTGGTTTGCCACTAATGCTCAAGACGCGGTCGCGCAGCCGCATCGCGCTATCCGCGCGAACGATTTGATACGCGTCAAAAGTGGACACAACTTCACCCTCCCACTTGCCTTTGCCGTTGAGCACAATGTCTATGCAGAAGTTGCTGTTGCCGACGTAGCCTTTGTATGGGCGTGCGTTGCCGAACTCGTCCTTGGCGTGGCGGTTCGCACTGTTAGCATCGGTGACAGAAATCATGGCCTCGGAATCCGCTTTCTTCTCATTTGGGTTCTGCCCGTTGATTCCCCTCGTCCTCCACATCTTTGCGCCGTCTAAGTGCGGTGGTTTGTATGCAGTCGTATCGTGCAGCGCACCCTCGTGCGAGTGGTCGGGCTTGTGGCTCACCCAAATTGCGTTCACTGCACGAGCAACGTGCGTGCGATACGTCGGCCACGGATCAGGCATCATTTCCACTAGTCGCCCCGTGCTTCGCTCGCGGGCACTTGCACTGGCACTTGCGAATTTTTGCAACATACCTTGATCGGTTACGCCAATCACGCAAGCATCCACCGCGTGATGACGATGATCGTTGCGGTTCTTTTCTCCCGAAACGCCCAGCACATTGTTCACGCCAAACTTGCCGCGCAGCATCGCAGTCATCTGGCCGGGAATCACGCGCGCGCCGGGGCAGATGAGGCGCACATATTCACGCGCCACGCGCGAGAGATAGCGTGTGTCGTTGAGCGCACGAGCGAGAAAGTCTTTGTCCTCGCGGAGCCACTGTTGATAGCCGTCTTTGCCGAAACGATAGCGCTTGTTCGTCGGCATCAACTCAGAGCGGGCAAGGATCGCGTTGAAATCGTAACCAGCGACAATGCGATCACCAAACGCTTGCCACGGCGTCGCGTTGCCTTTATCTCGATTGGCCCGCCGAAGCGCAACGGTTTTGTTGTTGAGACTGTCGTCAAGCGTCATCGAAAACGGCAGGATATGTTCAATCTCAACCTGGTCGGAGAGCAGCATTGCCAAGCTGATCGACTCGCCGCTATAGGGGCATTTTCGATTCAGCGCGTCGCCAAGATTCAATTCTTCCCACAGCAAAACTTTTTGCAAATCGTCGCGGCGAACTTGGTTTTCGTCGATGCTAATTTGCGTCGCGATCAGGCTCCGATACTGCGCGTTGCGGCGCTGGTTCGCAGCTTGCCGTTTGCTGTCGTCCTCGCGTTGCTCTTTGCTTTGCTTCAAGTCTCGCGCGACCTCAACAATCATTTCTGCCGGGTGACCATACTTGTGGATTAGAGCGTTGACGACCCTGCGAACTTGATTGAGCCCGATGTGCACCGTTGGATTGGCGATGCGACCGAAGCGCTTTTCTGGCGGATCGTTTTCCGTCGCGCGTGGATCGGCGAATCCGACAAAGCGTTGCAGCGGCTCTCCATAGTAAGGCAACTCGTGGAGTATTTCGCCAGTCGCGGCGGGGCTCAAATTGCTGTGATGTTCGAATCCTGCCGCGATGACGGCTTTGTCGTAGGTCAACGGCGGCTCAACGTTGCGTCGAAGCTCGGGAAGGATGCGCGCAAGCGCTGCTCGGCTCACGCTGCCGTAGCCTTCTGCAAGTCCGACGTTTGCAATATTTTGCGCGTGCTCTTCGCCAATTTTTGTGTGCTCGATGAGCCAATTCACCAACGCGACTTCGCTCTCTTCGGTGCGGATACGCATGACGATTTCGTCTTGCAATATTTCGTCAAAATCAAACCACGTTTTGCCGAATTGATCCGGTTTAGATAGCGTGGCATTCGTTCCATTGCCCTTCAATTCCGTGCGTTTCACGTCCTCGTGCGTGAACGTCGCCGAACCGCCGATGCCGAGCAGTTTTTTGAGTTGGGTAAACGTCTGCTTGCCGTTCCTCTCCAGTGCATCAGCAACTTTGTTCCGCTGATCCAGCGTGAGTGCGACTGGCTCCAAACCCCGCCTGAGAATTCGCAAGTGATTCGCTTCTTGATAAATGCGAAACCGCTGCACGCTTGGCAGCGCAAGCGGTGCGCGCTCTTCCGTCGGAATGAATGTGCATCGACCGGGGCGAACGGGTTTGAGTGGACGTTGGTGCAACAAAACGTCCTTGAATGCCGCGCCGATGGCGTCGGTGTAAATCTGAGGGTTCAATGATGACTGCTTTGCCCACAGCGCATCAAATTCCTGCTCAACCATTGCACGATCAATGTAGAGGTCGTAGCTTATAAGCTTCTTGTTCTTGCCGTCGTCTTTCGTCACGATTTCTTCGCGTCGCCGCGCCCGCGTCGGGTCACCCGCAAGCGTGCGCATGTGCAGCCACTCGCCGACCGTGCGTGTGTGCGCCTCTCCACTCCCGAGCAGCGCGCGCAGCGAATTGATCGCCCCTTTCATCACACTGCTGTCGCTTTCCTTGGCGTCAGTCTTGCGATTGCTTTTAAAGCCGCGCCGCTGATTGATGTGGAAGAGGGCGCGCGCGAATTCGGCGGGTGTTAACGATTCGTCGAGTCCCTTTGCGCGAAGTAAGTATGGATCAATCCGCTCAAGCGCTTTTCGTTCGGCCTCGTCCGTCGGAAAGAAACCATGCTCGATCAACGCACGCATCATCCGCGCCTTGCGTTTAAGCATGCGATCACGGCGGCGGCGCATCGCACGAGCATCGCGTCGCGTAACGGCGAGCGAAGTTCCATCTTTTGGGTTGCGACCGTCGGAGAAGATGCGAGCGCCCGCCTTGATGATGGCGATGGG
>JAYUWL010000226.1:0-3582 GCA_043753585.1 Burkholderiales bacterium | reverse complement strand
ACAAAGCCGTCGAGTTGGACTACGTGGCGACGATTTCTCACGAAACGGTGCGCCGAGCGTTAAAAAAAACGAACTCAAGCCTTGGAAGAAAGTCGGCTGGGTAATCCCACCAGAGGCCAACGCCGAGTTTGTTGCGGCGATGGAGCGCGTGTTCGATATCTACAAGCGCCCGTTTGATGCGGCGCACCCCGTGGTGTGCATGGATGAGACCCCGAGGCAGTTGATCGGTCACGTGCGCGCGCCCGTGACCGCACGCGCCGGGCAGCTCGCGCGTGAGGACTATGAGTACGAGCGCTTGGGTGTCTGCAACGTGTTCATGGCCTGCGAGCCTTTGGCGGGCACGCGACTAACCAAGGTGACAGAACGAAAAACCAAGCTCGACTGGGCGCGGTTTGTCGACGATATTGCCAACGACTACCCAGAGGCCCAACGCATCACGCTGGTCATGGACAACTTAAACACCCATACCCCGGCGGCGCTGTACGAAGCCTTCTCGCCACAAAAAGCCAAAGCGCTGTGGGATCGATTCGAGTTCATCTACACCCCCAAGCACGGCAGTTGGCTCAACATGGCCGAGATTGAGCTCAATGTGATGATCGGACAATGCCTGAATCAACGCATCCGTGACTTCAGCACGATGCAGGCCGAGGTCAACGCGTGGCAGCGACAGCGCGATGCGCTTAAAGCCACCATCAACTGGCAATTCACTACGGACTTGGCGCGAATAAAACTAAAGCGCCTTTATCCGTCATTTAATGTGTGACATGACACTAGGATGCACAGGCAGCTAATCGTAGTGTACCGTTTTGGATTCTCTGTTGACAAGTCGACCGGTCCCTGCGACGATGAAATCCACCGAATTCGCACCCGCGCATGCCATTTCAGGGCTTCCCGTCACGCCAGAGGAAGAACGGGTTAATGGGGGTGCTGCGCCACCACTGGCGTTCGGCGCCAAGTCGGCCGACGGCGAAGTGGAGGTGCGGCGCGTCTGGCAATGCGTTGCCGGTAATGCCCACGTAGCCTATGACCTGACCGCTGCGTACAACATCGCCCTCCTTGATGTGATCGGCATAGCGGTCGAGGTGCGCGTAGTAATACACATACTCACCATCGGGGTCGAACTGATAGAGCGTGATACCACCCGGCTTGCTCAAAAAAAGCTTGGCAACGCGTCCATCCTCGACTGCCAGCACAGGCGTGCCGCGCGGTGCCATGATGTCGAGCGCCTCATGCGCTGCGCCTCCGCCGCGCGCCTGAGTGTAGGTGTCCATCAATTGAGACGCATATATGCCGGTCAACGGTATAGTCAGGCCACGTGATCGCAGGCGCGACACGTCATCGAGACTGCCGCGATCGGTGACATCGGTTGACGCACGCAGAGGAATCAAAACGTCTCTTTGACGCGGACCGGTCTCCGGTGGCGCCTGCACGAACCTGGCTGCGTTACCCGTTTGCATTGCCCTCACCGCTGGCAGAACTGGAGCGGGATTTGTCGAATCTCCATTGGCCAGGGCCGCGACCAGCGAAAGCACGGCGCACGAGGCCGCCGCGCATATCCGGACGCGGCTGCCAGTGATCGACTTCACGGCTTGACGACGACTTTGAACCCGGCCTTGGCCAGCGCTGACAGGCGCTCGACATCCCAGTTGGTCATATGGATACAGCCATTGGTTTCGGAGTGCCCCACATTCGAGGGATCGGGCGTACCATGAATCCCCCAGTGCGGCTTCGTGAGCCCGAGCCACATGCTGCCTACCGGGTTGTTCGGGCCGGGCGCGATGTCAACCTTTGGCGCGTCTCTGGGGGCGTTTTTCAGAAGCTTCGCATCGTAGGTAAAACTCGGGTTCTTGACCTCGTTCTTGATCGCCATCACGCCAAGGGGCAGCGGATCCTTTTTCTCGTTGCCGATGCTGATGGGAAAGCCGGCAACGGGCCGTTTCTGGGCATCAAGCACATACAGCACGCGCTGCGCCTTTACGATTTCGATCGAAGCGGCTTTTACCGGCGCGTTTTTGGTGAACACATTGGGCACCACCATCTCCAGTCCTGCCTGCACCTTGCGGCCACCATTCAGTTGATGCAGATAAGCAACGCTGACATGAAATTTCTCCGCGAGGGCTTCATCCGCCGACTCGAATACGAGCGCTGTCATTTTCGCGCGCTCGTTCATGTCGGCGGGCGTTTTTGCAAACGGTCCCGCCACGTCCTTGTCCGTGACCGTGTAGCGCACGAGCGCCGGCGCGCTGTCCTCGCGCAGCGACTCCCACGTTTCCCGCGAGATCACACCTGAAGCTTGAAGGCCCCGTGCCGTCTGGTACGCACGCACCATGCGCTGCATGTTTGCAGCGAAACGGCCGTCGATTTCGCCACACGAAAACCACGCGCGGTCAAGCAACACTTGCGCACGGGCCACCGCAGGGCCTTTGGCACCGCTGCGTAGCAAAGGACTGTCGGCGGCGTTGTTAAAAACGTCAATATCAACAACGGCACTGGCGGCAGCTGCAGTCCCGGTCTTCACCGATTTGGCGGCGATCGCACCGCCAGACAATAGCGCTGCGCAGCACAGGGTCGCGGTCATTAGACGCGAGATGCAAGCACCAACGGGCGAGGCGACAGATTTATGCACGATGAAACTTTCTAAAGCTATTTCCGCGGAGTATGGCACTGGGCCGCCCCCTTCAATGTAGGACGCGATGCCAGCGCTGAGTCGGGCCCGGGCTTGGACTGCACTGCGGTCCGCCTGGCGTCGCTCAGGGTTGCGAAAGCGCGGCCAGGTTTGCGCCATCATTGGAAGGCTGTTGTAGGCGACCACAATATCGGACTATCGCTTATTCCCGACCGCTACCAGGCGATAGTTTCGCCTTTGTAGTCAAAGAAACCGCCGCTATCGGACGTGGTGAGGAGCGATATGACCGCCAGCAACTGCTCTGCCGCGTGCTCAGGCGTTTGCACCTCAAGTCCGGTCTTCGCGAACGACGCGGACAAGCCGGTAGCAACCGTTCCCGGATGTAGCGCCACGCAGATGGCGCTGGGTGCGCGGCGGTTAAGTTCTATCGCTGCGGTTCGCATCAGTTGATTGAGTGCTGCCTTCGATGCGCGGTAGCTGTACCAGCCGCCCAGCCTGTTATCGCCAATGCTGCCGACGCGCGCCGACAACGTGGCGAACACGGCGCTGCCTTCACGCGGCAGCAAGGGCAAAAAGTGCTTCATCACAAGCGCCGGACCGATCGCGTTGATGGCGAACGACCGCGCCATTTGTGCGGCGTCGAGTTCGCGCCAGCTTTTTTCCGGTTTCAAGGTTTCGGATTGCAGGACGCCAGTGGCATCGATAATGAGCCGCGGCGTACCCTGCGCGGCGATGAACGCGGCGGCGGCGGCGACGCTCTCCTCGGAGGTCAATTCAAGCGGCGGCGTGCTGCTTCTCGAGAGACCAATGACCGCGCTGTAGGCGGCGTGCTGCGCGAGCGCGCGCATGAGCGCATTGCCAATTCCGCCGGTGGCACCGATGACGACAGCGATAGCATTCATGTCGGGCAAACTTCAATCCTGGGATGTGCATCAATGAATCGATTGTCTTTCATC
>JAYUWL010000225.1:0-3583 GCA_043753585.1 Burkholderiales bacterium | reverse complement strand
CGTTCATGGCGGTTGGCGCTTTTGCGAGTTATAACTTCATGCTGCGTGTGCCCGGAATGCCGGTGCTGGTTGCTTTCGTGCTGGGCGGCATTTGTGCGGCGTTGGTGGGCATTCTGTTTGGCCTGCCGAGTTTGCGGATTCGCGGCTTCTATCTGGCTGCATCGACGCTGGCGACGCAGTTCTTCGTGGTGTGGTGTCTGACCAAAGTGCCATGGTTCACCAACAATTCGTCGTCGGGCGTCATTACCGCGCAGCAAGTGGAGATTCTCGGTTTCAAGTTCGAGACGCCACAGCAGAAATATTTGCTCGTGCTCGCAGTCGTCGCCGTCATGGCGTTGCTCGCGAAGAATATGGTCCGCTCAACCGTGGGCCGCTCATGGATGGCGGTGCGCGATATGGACGTCGCGGCCGAAGTCATCGGTTTTCGGATCATGAAAACCAAGCTGACCGCATTCGCCGTCAGTTCGTTTTACTGCGGCGTGGCTGGTGCGCTGTATGCGTTTTGCTACCTTGGCACAGTGGAGCCGGAGGCGTACAACCTTGACTTGTCTTTCCGCATTTTGTTTATGGTCATCATCGGCGGGCTAGGGTCAATCCTAGGTTCTTTCCTAGGCGCAGGGTTTATTGTGCTGCTTCCCATTTTTCTCTCGGTCGTTGTGCATTACACCGGTTTGCCGAACTCCGTCACGTCCAATCTGGAACTCATGGTGTTCGGCGCGCTCATCATTTTCTTTTTGATTGTCGAACCGCATGGACTGGCGCGGCTCTGGCAAATCGGTAAAGAGAAGCTGCGGCTTTGGCCATTTCCGCACTAACGCGCAGCAACGCAGACTGCGTTGCGTCACCCGTTCGGCTCGCAATTCACGTTACGTTTTTCACGACACACTTTTCGCAATAACAGGAGGTTCCATGAAGTCTAAATTTACCAAGCTGCTGGCAGTCACGGCTGTGGCAGCGACAACCGCGCTCGCTGGCTCGCTCGCCGCCGCGCAAGAGCAATTCGTTCCGCTGCTGTCCTATCGCGTCGGCCCGTATGCGGCAGGCGGATCCGGATTTTTCGGCGGCATGATTGACTACTTCAATCTGGTGAACGCCAATGGCGGCATCAATGGCGTGAAGCTCTCGTGGGAAGAATGCGAGACGGAATACAACGCATCGCGCGGCGTCGAATGCTACGAGCGCCTGAAATCGAAGAACGGCGGAGCTTCAATCGTCGAACCATTGGGCACCGGCATCGCGTACGGCATTCTGGATCGTGTTGCCACTGACAAGATTCCGATGACCACGCTCGGCTACGGGCGCTCTGATGCGGCCAACGGCGCGGTCTTTCCTTACGTCTTTCCGCTCATCACGAGCTACTGGTCGCAGGCGGCGGGCATGATCAAGTATCTCGGCGACAAAGCCGGAGGCATGGACAAGCTCAAAGGAAAAAAAATAGTGCATCTGTATCACGATTCTGCATTTGGCAAAGAGCCTTTTCCGGTGCTTGAAGCGTATGAAAAATCGTTGGGCTTTCAGCTGATCAAAATTCCGGTGCCGCATCCGGGCAACGAGCAGAACTCACAATGGTTGCAGATCCGTCAGGCCAATCCAGACTATGTGATTCTCTGGGGATGGGGCGTGATGAATGCCGTTGCCGTGAAGACCGCGGCTCGCGTTGGATTCCCGCGAGAGAAGATGCTTGGCGTCTGGTGGGCAGGCTCGGAAGAGGACACGATTCCGGCCGGCGACGCAGCCAAGGGTTACTCAACAATGACTTTCAACACGCCGGGCAACTATCCAGTGATCGATGACATCCGCAAGAAAGTCTACGGCGCAGGCAAAGGCAATCTGTCGGACAAGGACCGCATCGGTTCGGTTTATCACATGCGTGGTATCACGGCCGGCATCATCTGGGTTGAAGCGATGCGCAATGCGCAGGCCAAGTACGGCAAGGGCAAAGT
This sequence comes from Burkholderiales bacterium, assembly GCA_043753585.1. Classification (GTDB taxonomy): domain Bacteria; phylum Pseudomonadota; class Gammaproteobacteria; order Burkholderiales; family Casimicrobiaceae; genus Casimicrobium. The sequence continues at coordinate 1,640 of JAYUWL010000225.1, read as the reverse complement.
GTCGACGGGTGAGCAAGTCCGTTGGGGTCTTGAGAACCTGAACATTGACGAGACGCGTCAGAAGGTTCTCGGCGTGCTCAACATGTTCCCAACCATCAAAACCAGCTGCCAGGATCACGAAGGCTCCGGCGCGACGAAAGTTCAAGTCTGGGACGGCAAAGCATGGAAAGCCGTGACCCCCAGCTGGGTGATGGGCGACCGCGCGATGGTCCAGAAGATGGTCGCTGAGTCGTCTGCGAAGTACGCAGCCGAGAAGAAAATTACGGCGGCCTGCTTAGCAGGTTAATGATCTTTTCCCTCTCCCGCAGCGCGGGAGAGGGTTGAAGTGAGGGCGGTTGCCAGGTATCTTCGACGCAACTACCTTCCCTCCAACTCCTAATTCACGCCATGTCAGCCTACCTATCCGTCAACAACATCGAAGTCATATACGACCACGTTATCCTCGTGTTGAAGGGCGTGTCGCTAGAAGTCCCCAAAGGCAAGATCGTCGCGCTGCTGGGCGCTAACGGTGCGGGCAAAAGCACCACACTCAAAGCCGTGTCCAACCTGCTGCGCACCGAGCGCGGCGACGTGACCAAAGGCTCCATCGAGTTCGACGGAAAACGCACCGACAAGCTCACCACCAATGATCTCGTGCGTATGGGCGTGTGTCAGGTCATGGAAGGTCGGCACTGTTTTTCGCATCTGACCGTTGAAGAAAATCTGCTTACCGGTGCCTATACGCGCAAACTTTCACGCGCCGAAATCAAGGCCGAGCTGGAACGCGTCTACGCCTACTTCCCGCGGCTGAAAACGCGCCGCACCTCCCAGTCCGGCTACACCTCAGGCGGCGAACAACAGATGACCGCCGTTGGCCGCGCGCTCATGGCGAAACCGTCGATGATTCTGCTCGACGAACCGTCGATGGGCCTCGCCCCGCAAATCGTCGCCGAGATTTTTGAGATCGTCATAGACCTGAACACCAAGGAAGGCGTGAGCTTCCTGCTCGCCGAGCAGAACACCAACGTCGCGCTGAAATACGCCGACTACGGCTACATCCTGGAGAGCGGTCGCGTCGTGATGAACGGCGACGCCAAAGAACTCGCCAGCAACGAAGACGTAAAAGAGTTTTATCTCGGGGTTTCGTCGGGCGAACGCAAATCGTTTCGCGATGTGAAGAGCTACCGGCGACGCAAGCGGTGGTTAGCGTAGGTGCCTCGCGCATTGTGAATCTTGATCGGCCGCCACGATACAAAGCCCTGCTCATTGATCTCGACGGCGTTCTTCGTCATTGGCCCGCAAACGATGGCGTACTGGAACTTGCGCATGGATTGCCTGAAGTCGCGCTGCGGACCACAGCATTCAGGCGCGAACTGCTTAACGATGTTGTAACCGGGCGAATCACCGATGAAATCTGGCGCGAACAGGTTAAAACATCGCTCGTTCAGACGTACCCACAAGCTCGGGTTTCCGACGCCGTAGCGGCGTGGTCGCAACCCTTCGGCGACATTGATCACAGCGTTTTGCGGCTGGTTCAACGTGTGCGCGAACACCTGAAGATTGTCCTGGTTACCAACGGAACGTCACGATTGAACCGTGATCTCGACGCGCTCAAATTGCTGAGTTCGCTTGACTTCGTTGTGAACTCCAGCGTAATTGGC
>JAYUWL010000224.1:0-10942 GCA_043753585.1 Burkholderiales bacterium | reverse complement strand
GGGTCAGGTGGCGGGGGCTGACGCTTTGGGGCCCGAGGTGATGCCATGACCGGCTGGAAACGTGGCCTGCTGGTCGGGGTACTGGCGCTTTCGCTGTTGGGCAATGCGCTGACCGTCGGTGCCCTGGTCCGCATCTCGCATCTGCGGACGGCGCTGATGGGCGACAGTGCCACGGCAAGCCTGCCCAAGGAAGAGCGGCGGGCTTTGGGCAGGGCTTTGGCCGCCCATGCCGGCGATCTGAAACCGGGGGTGCAGGCGGTTCAGACGGCCCGGGCTGCGGCGGTGCAGGCAATCGGGGCCAAGCCCTATGACGCCGTCAAGGCTGCGGCAGCGCTGGACGCGCTGCGCGGCGCGGTGGACTTGCTGATGAGCCAGAGCCAAGGCGTGGTCTTGCAGGATTTGGCGCGGCGGGCGGCGGACTAGGTCTGATGCCGCGCGCCGGTGGTGGGTGTGGAAACGAGGGGTTTCACACCCCTCGCGCTCCCCGTGGGATATTTTTGGACAGAAAAAACGGGCAAGAGGAGGCCGTCATGATGCAAAGGGCAGATGCCGCAAAGGCTTGCGCAGCGTCGTGGAAACGCGGGCTGATCCATGCTTGAAAGCAAGGCACCCTGAGGCCCTGTGGCCACGGGGTGCGGATTTCAGAGGTTGGGCAGGGCAGTCGGATTGTCCGTGCCTCAGGCGATCAGCGGCAGCAGCGCGTCGAGGGTTTTCTTGGCGTCGCCGTAGTACATCCGGCAGTTGTCTTTGTAGAACAACGGATTTTCGATGCCGGAGTAGCCGGTGCCCTGGCCGCGTTTCAGAACGATGACCATCTTGGCCTTCCAGCACTCCAGAACCGGCATCCCCGCGATGGGAGAGTTCGGGTCCTCTTGTGCCGCCGGGTTCACGATGTCGTTCGATCCGATGACGATGGCCACATCGGTGGCGGGGAAATCGCCGTTGATCTCGTCCATCTCCAGCACGATGTCGTAGGGTACTTTCGCCTCGGCCAGCAGCACGTTCATGTGGCCGGGCAAGCGGCCCGCAACCGGGTGAATGGCGAAGCGCACATTCTTGCCCTTGGCGCGCAGTTTGCGGGTGAGCTCGCTGACCGACTGCTGCGCCTGGGCCACGGCCATGCCATACCCCGGGATGATGATGACGCTGTCGGCGTCGTTCAGCATCGCCGCCACGCCGTCGGTGTCGATGGCTATCTGTTCGCCGGTGATCTCCATCGCAGGGCCGGTGGTGCCACCAAATCCGCCGAGGATGACACTGATGAAGCTGCGGTTCATCGCCTTGCACATGATGTAACTCAGGATCGCACCCGACGAGCCGACGAGCGCGCCAGTCACGATCAACAGGTCATTGCCCAGCGTGAATCCAATCGCCGCTGCTGCCCAACCGGAGTAGCTGTTCAACATCGACACCACGACCGGCATGTCAGCGCCGCCAATCGGGATGATGATCAAGACACCGAGCAAAAAGCCGAGTGCAATGATGATCATGAACGCATTGAATGACTCGCTGCTCCAAAAACTATAGATGAAAAAAAGCGTCGCCAGACCGAGCACAGCATTCAGCGGATGTTGGCCCTTGAACGTGACCGGTGCACCCTGAAACAGGCGGAATTTGTACTTGCCCGAGAGCTTGCCGAACGCGATGACTGACCCCGTAAAAGTAATCGCACCGATGAATGCGCCGAGGGCCAGTTCAATGCGGTTACCACCGGGAATCAGCGCTCCCTTTTGCGTGATGCCAAATGCGTATGGCTCGGCGACCGCAGCCACCGCGATGAAAACCGCAGCGAGACCGATCATGCTGTGCATAAACGCCACCAACTCGGGCATCTTGGTCATTTCGACGCGCTTGGCCATGACGGCACCAATGCCACCGCCGATCACGAGGCCTGCCAGCACATAGACAAGGCCACCGGCCGAATTGCCCGCCAGGTTATAGATCAGCGCGCACGTCGTGACGGCCGCAATCGCCATGCCGACCATACCGAAGCGATTACCCTTGATCGAGGTCGTCGGATGCGACAGACCCTTTAGCGCCTGAATGAAGAAGACCGACGCGACCAGATACAGAAGAACGACGAGGTTCATGCTCATTTAGCGGCCTCCGTAGTCGTAACTTTCTTGTCTTTCTTCTTGAACATTTCGAGCATGCGTTTAGTGACTAAAAAGCCACCGAACACATTCACCGCAGCGAGCGCTACGGCGAGCACACCCATCGTTTTGCCGAGCGTCGTTTCCGTCAGCGCAGCCGCGAGCATCGCGCCCACGATGATGATCGCCGAGATCGCATTGGTTACTGCCATCAGGGGTGTGTGTAGTGCAGGCGTGACGTTCCACACGACGTGATAGCCGACGTAAATCGCCAGAACGAAAATGATCAAGTTGATGACAATATGGTCTACGCCGCTCATGCGTGAACTCCTTTTTCAATGCCCGCGCGCGGAACGAGGCGCAGCGCAGACTCGCTACGTTTAGAAAGCCACGACATGTAGTGGACTTTTTCTACCCACCAAAGTGCTGCACCCACCGCCATCCACGTCAAAAGCAGCCACGGCTTTGAGTAAACGCCCAAGCTCGTGCCGCCAAGGAGAATCACGCGCACCACCACATCAATGCAGATATGTATACCCACCCAGATCAGCATGCACTTCAGAAGACTGAATGCGTGTTGCTTGGGGTCGTAAAACCCCGGTGGATCGCGCTCATAGTCGCGCTCGGACAGGATTTTTAACCCACTCATGCCGTCACCAACGTCGCTTTAACGATATCGTCCTCAAGGTCAATCTTGAAAGCGCCCGTTTTGAAATCAATGAGCAGCTTCAAAAAGTCCAGCAGATTGCGCGAGTAGAGCGCGCTGGCATCTTGCGGCAAGAGCGCCGCGAGATTGGTGTGACCGACCAGCGTGACGCCATGCTTGACCACGACTTCATCCTTCACTGTCAGCGGGCAGTTGCCGCCCTGCTCCGCTGCCAGATCGATGATCACCGAACCCGGTTTCATCGCTTTGACCATCGCTTCGGTGACGAGCACAGGAGCCGGTCGTCCGGGGATCAACGCGGTGGTGATCACCACATCAGCCAGCGCCACTTTCTTGGCGACTTCGATCCGTTGACGATCCATCCAGCTTGCGGGCATTGGCTTGGCATAACCGCCGACGCCAACGGCAGCCTCGCGTTCTTCGTCCGTTTCATACGGCACGTCGATAAATTTCGCACCGAGCGATTCGACCTGTTCCTTCACCGAAGGACGCACGTCGGATGCTTCAATCACAGCACCCAAACGCTTCGCCGTGGCAATCGCCTGCAAGCCCGCAACACCGACACCAAGAATCACGACGCGTGCGGCTTTCACCGTGCCCGCTGCGGTCATCAGCATCGGGAAAAATTTGGGGTAATGATTGGCCGCGAGGATCACGGATTTGTAGCCCGCGATGTTCGCCTGCGACGAAAGAACATCCATGCTTTGAGCTCGTGTGGTGCGCGGCGCTTTATCCATCGAGAAGCCGTTTACGCCATGCGCCTTGAGCGCTGCGATGCCTTCGGCGTTGAATGGATTCAGCAGGCCAATAATGTTTGCGCCATTCTTGACCGCCGTCAATTCGGTGGCGTTGGGTCCGCGAACTTTGAGCAGAATGTCGCTGTCGGCGAGCACTTCCTGAGCGCTCGCCTTGATCGTCGCGCCCGCCGCCGCATACGCTTCGTCCAGCAGGCTGGAGGCATTACCCGCGCCGGATTCCAGCACGATGGTAATGCCTGGAATGGCAGCAATTTTTTTGACCGTTTCCGGTGTGGCGGCGACGCGTGTTTCCCCCGCTGCCGTTTCCTTGATGATGCCGATCTGCATCGGACACCTCCCCTTTTCTATTAATCCCGGGGGAGTGTAGCCGCTTTCAGGGCCAGGACTCCGGGATAACCCACCTGAAACAGTCTGTGCGCGTTGACCCGATTTAAAGTAAATTAGCAGATTAGATTTTTGGGGATAGTTATGACTTGTTCGAAGTTAGGTATGAAGCGATTGGCGCTGGTTGCAGCCCTGGGCTTGACTCTGGCGACAAGCCAGGCGGCGACACTCAGAGGCGCTGCTCAAAACGATATTCTGACCGCGGATCCACACTCACAGAATCACGCGACCACCAACGCGATCATGATGCATGTGTATGAGGGCCTGACGCGCTACAACGCGAAGTTCGAGGTCGAGCCCGCGCTCGCTACCAAGTGGACCTACATCTCGCCAACACAGGTTCGTTTTGATTTGCGCAAGGGCGTGAAATTCCACGACGGTACGCCATTTACCGCCGATGACGTTGTGTTCAGCTTCAACCGCATCAAGCAGCCGCAGGGCACCATGCAGATCTACATCGCGGGCATTGCCGAGGTGAAGAAGATCGACGATTTCACGGTCGATTTCGTGATGCCGGCACCGAACCCGATTCTGCTCAGAAACATCATCGATTTCCGCATCATGAGCAAGGCGTGGGCCGAAAAGAACAAAGCGAACAATATCCAGGATTACAAGGCAAAGGAAGACACTTACTCCTCACGAAACGCGATGGGCACTGGGCCGTACATGTGGAAAAGCTGGGCACCCGAACAGAAGATTGAGTTCACCGACAACGTCAACTGGTGGGGCAAAAAAGATGGCAATGTGACCGCGTACAACTACCTGCCGATCAAGGCAGATGCAACCCGCATCTCGGCGCTTATCGCTGGTGACGTTGATCTGGTCACCGAAGTACCGCCACAGGACGTGGAACGCCTGAAAAAGGATCCGAAACTGCGCGTGATGGAAGGCATCGAAGTACGCACGATTTTCCTTGGAATGGATCAGTTCAGCGACGAGGCGAAGTACACCAACGTCAAAGGCAAAAATCCATTCAAGGACAAGCGGGTACGCGAAGCACTCTCGCTCGCCGTGGACCGCGAAGGCATCAAGCGTGCCATCATGCGCGGCCTCTCGGTCCCCGCAGGCATTCTCGTGGCGCCGGGCGTCAACGGCTACAGCACGGACATCGATAAATCCGAATACAACCCCGAGAAAGCCAAAAAGCTGCTGGCAGAAGCGGGCTATCCGAACGGCTTTGAGCTGACGCTGGATTGCCCGAATAACCGCTATGTCAACGACGAAAAGGTCTGTCAGGCTGTGGTGGCCATGTGGGCAAAAATCGGCATGAAGCCGAAGTTGAATTCCATGAATTTCGCCCCTTACATAGCGAAGATTCAAAACTTCGACTCCAGCGTTTACATGCTGGGTTGGGGCGTGGCGACCTACGACGCGCTCTACTCGTTGCAATCGCTGGTACGAACCAAAACCACAGGCGCTGACGGCAACTTCAATTTGGGCCGCGTCAGCGACACGCGCCTTGACTCCATCATCGACACACTCAAAACCGAGCCGGACCTGACCAAGCGCAACGCCCTCATTCGCCGCGCGCTGGAGCGTACCAAAGAAGAAAGCTACTATGTCACGCTTCATCACCAGATTCGTCCGTGGGCGATGAAGAAAGAAGTCACCACGATCCATCGCTCGGATGATCGTCCAGAGGCGCGCTTTGCGAAGGTGTCTGGCGCGGGTTCGTAGCAGCAGATTCGGTCAACCCGGAGGGCGTGCAAGGTGCCTTTCGGGTGTAAATCGCCGCCGCTCGGTGTGCGGCTGCGGCACCGACTGCATCGGTTTCGTTGCACGCATGCCTGCGCCCGATGAGGCTGCGCAGCCCAGTTTTGTAGCGATTAACGTATCAGGCAGGATGCTCCACGTTGAGTTGCAGCCGTCGTGCTGTTAGAAGCGCCCAGAGCCAAAGACCGTTATCAGAAGCAGAATCAGGCCACTAACGGCCAGCAGCGCGTGTGCCACCAGAAGTGGCTTCGAGAGCGGCAGGAGCTTCGAGTGATAGAGCAGGTTCAATGCAGTGCCACCCGCCGCTGCGACCACAAACAACACCGCCGCGATTTGCGCGGTGCGTGGGACGCCGACCGTTAGCGCAGCGTAAATCAACAGCGTCAACCCTGCCGCTGCAAGCAGCCCGTGGCCCATTGCCAGCCATGCCGGAGGCCGTGGCGTGCCGCTAAAGCGCATGCCCGCCATAATCAATCCGCCCAACGCCGCCGCGCAAAACAGCGCTGTCGCAGTCTGCAACATTGTGTAGGTTTCCATGTTCGTCCCTCGGAGAAAGTTGGTAACTCATGCTACGCATCGCCCGTCCGCACCACTGTTCGCCAGCGCACACACTGCAGCGATATGTCTGCAAACTTCACGGGAGCAAGCGTCAACAGCTTTTTGGCGGAACGTCGAGACTACAGGGGCTAGCGTCAATATACGCCCATAGTCGACCAAGCAAAAAGTTTGTCTAACACGACGGTTGGGGAACGGGTTACCGCAAAACCGTTGTCTCGTCACAAATGCGTCAAGCCGACAACACCTTTTCCCAAACCCCAGCCTTCATCACCCCAACAAAGTTCTTCTCTGGCTCAGTCATCAGCAAAATATCCAGCGTCGGATCGCCGTCGACGACCACCAGATCAGCGTGCGCACCCGGCGTAATCACGCCCAGCTTTCCTTCCTGATTCAGGAGCTTTGCGGCCACGCTGGTCGCACTTTGCAAAATTTCTACCGGCGTCTGCACCATTGAACGCAAGCGCCATTCGATGGCCTGTTGCGGGTGCATTGAACCGAGCAAATCGGTCCCGAACGCAATCGGAACTCCCATTGATTTTGCGATCTCGATGGCGCGGGTTCCGGCACCTTTCACTCGATCCAGCTTGCCGAGCATTTCGTCTGACCAGGCGAGGCGTTTGCCCTCTTCCGCCAGTACGGCATATGTAGCCAGCGTCGGCACCAGAAACGCGCCCTCGGCCTTCATCACCTTCGCCGTCGCCTCATCGAGCAAATTGCCGTGCTCAATCGAGCGCACGCCGCATTGCACCGCGCGCGTGATCGCGCGGGGCGAATAAGCGTGCGCCATCACGTAGGTGTTGGCCGCAGCGGCCTCTTCACACGCAGCGGTGATTTCTTCCAGCGAATACTGCGTGCCATCAATCGGATCGGTCGGGCTCGCGACACCGCCACCTGCCATGATCTTGATCTGATTGGCACCGTGCCGCAGTTGCTCGCGCACTGCGCGGCGCACTTCCGGAACACCATCGGCCAGGGCAGGAAACAAGCCCAGCCCGGCGCAGGTGCAGATGAATTCCTGCACGCCTCGCGGCCGGATGTCGGCATGCCCGCCTGTTTGCGTCAACGGGCGACCAGCGATAAAGAGGCGCGGCCCGCGGAGATAGCCACGCTCGACCGCAAGCTGCACGCCGTAATCAGCGCCCGCCGCATCGCGCACCGTGGTGAAGCCGCGCATCAGCATGCCCTCCAGCACATGCCTGGCCTGCGCGGTGATCAGCGACGGCGGCTGCATCGAGAGCTGCCAGACGTCGTGATGCACGGCCATCACATGAACGTGACAATCGATCAGTCCGGGCAATACGATGCGCCCTTTGAGATCAACGCTGTCGATGAGATCAGTCGAAATTTCGCCAATCGTTACCGAAACAATGCGTCCGTCGACGATGACAATGGTGCCCGAGGGCTGAACGACGCCCGACGCGCTGTCAAAAACGCGCGCATTGCGTAAAACCTGTCGTGTCATGGTGCCCCTTTTTTTTCTTCAATAGGTCATTCCGGGAGCATAAACGCTTACGTCTGTGCGGTAAAAAAGATAAAAAGACGTAAACATCCAAGCAGACATGCCAAAAGTCACCCAAGATTTGTTCGAACTCGCCGCCAGCGGCGATTCTGCAGCGATGGGCTCGCTGTACGCCGAACTGTATCCCGAAATCAAACGGGTGGCACGCGCCCGTCTCGCTCAGGTCGGTGGCGTGACCGGGCTCAATGCGACCGCCCTTGTCCACGAGGGCTTCATGCGCATGGCTGAGCGCGAAGGCTTGCAGGGTAATACGCGGGTGCAATTTTTTGCCTATGTCGGCAAAGTATTGCGCTCCATCGTGATCGACTTTGTGCGCGCGCGCGATGCCGAAAAGCGCGGCGGTGGCGCGGCGCTGCTCACCATGTCGCACGCCGAATCGACGGCAGATTCGCTACTGGCGGCGATCGACATCATCGCGCTTGATCGCGCGCTGGAGCGGCTCAAAATCGTTGACGCGGGTATGTATCACGCCGCCGAGCTACATTTTTTCTGCGGCATGACGATTGAGGAAACCGCGACCACGAGAGACATTTCCACGCGGACGGTGAATCGCGAGATCACCAAGGCGCGGGCGCTCCTGGCGGAGTGGCTTGATGTGGGCGTTGGGCGCGGCTGACGTTTGTCACAGTTTTTCGGCCATTCGCGTCTCTTCTTCTGCGATGACCTCCGCTAGCCCGCCCTTATCCCCGCCGTCCGACGACACGTTCGACGCAACATTCTGGAAGGCAGTCAACGCTGCGCTGGATGAAGCGCTTGAGTGCGACGAGGTTGCGCGACCCGCGTTTGTCACACAACTGCATTCGCGTGACCCGCGTCTTGCACAGGAAGTTCGCAAACTGCTGGCGCGCGCGCATTCGCAAACGATGGCGACCAACGTTGTGCGCCACGGACCGGGTGTGCCCGCCGCCGGACTGACCACGCAGCTGGCGCCGGTGCTCGGTGAAAGCGGCGAGCGCGGCTTCGATGAGCTGTTGCAGCGGGCCTTGCGGGCCGAGCGGTCGCGCACGCAAGACCACCGACACGCCGGAGAACTCTGCGGCGTCTGGCAACTACAGGAAGTGATTGGCGTCGGCGGCATGGGTGAGGTGTGGCTTGCTATCCGTGCCGACGGTCTCTATCAGGCTAAGGCGGCGGTCAAATTCCTGCGCGCTGATGGCGATACGGAGCGCTTCGAAGCGCGCTTTGCGCAGGAACGGGCACTATTGGCGAGACTCAATCATCCCGGCATCGCGCGGCTGATCGACGCCGGGCGGTTGTTTGGACAACCGTTTCTGGTACTTGAGTATGTCGATGGTCAACCGCTACTTAACTACGTTGCCGAACATGCCACCACGGTCGAGGCGCGGATCGAACTCATTCGCGAAATTGGCGAAGCAGTGTCCTACGCCCACTCACAGCTTGTTGTCCACCGCGATCTGAAGCCGTCAAACATTCTGGTCACGCCCGGGGGGCATGCCAAGCTGCTTGACTTCGGTGTCGCCGGTTTGCTCGATGACAGCGAGCACGACGAAGCGACGACCTCAGAGGCCACCCGGCTGGGCGGGCGCGGCCTGACCGTGGAATACGCCGCCCCGGAGCAGATTAGCGGCGAGGCAACGGGTGTGGCGAGCGATATCTATTCACTGGGCAGCCTGGCCTATCACCTGCTCTCGGGTCGTCGTGCGCATCTGCCAGAAAAGTCAGGCCGTGCGGCGCTGGAATACGCGGTGCTGCACACCACGCCGGAGCGGCTGTCGTACGCGGCGACGCATCACGATCACGCAACGGTCAAGGACAACATCCCCGCGCCCAGCAATGTTGAGCGGCTGGAGGGCGACATCGACGCCATTATTGGTTGCGCTATCCGTATTGATCCCGCTGATCGTTACCGGACGATGGAAGCGTTTGTCGCAGATCTCAGCCGCTGGATGGCGCGGCGACCGATCTCGGCGCGACGCGAAGACCGCAGCTATCGCACCCGGCTATGGCTTCGGCGCAACTGGCTGCCTGTCAGTCTCACCGCCTCGTTATTTATCGCGCTCGCCACGGGTCTCGCGTTCTCGCTTTGGCAATACCAGCGGGCGCGGACGGAAGCGGCCCGCGCAGTCAAAACAGCGGACTATTTAGTCGAATTACTGCGTAGCGCTGACCCGGACGTGCACGGCGGCCATTGGCCGACGGTGCTCACTTTGATCGAACAGGCGCAACGGGATCTCGCGAGCAAGTTTGCCGATGATCCCAGTGTCGAGCAGCAGGTTGGGGTGCATGTGGCGACTACGTTGCGGCGACTGTCGCGGTTCAAGGAAGCGCTGCCGGTCGCGCAGCGCTCGGTGTTGCTCAGCGAGAAACTCTTTGGTGACCACGCGGAGTCAACACGGCGCGCCAGATTTTTACTGGCTGACATCATGTACTGGATCGACGACACAGCGGCCGCGCTGCCGCTGGTGGAACAAGCCATCGGCAAGGGCCCGCCAGCGTCGCTGCAAACGTGGTGGCGCGAGGCGATTTTGCTGCGGGCCAACATGCTGGCCGAACTGCGGCGGTTCAGCGAAAGCAGCGCGGAATTTGACCGTTACCTCACGCTCGTGCGTGGCGAGCCGCTCGAGCAGTGGCTGGTCGCAGAAGCCGAAGTAGATCGGGCACTCATGTTCGGCCGTGAAGGCAGACGTGCGGAAGCACTGGCATTGCATCAGAAGCTGCGCCCGATTCTGGAAAATCCGCCGCCGCACGCCAAACGCGTGGCGTTGAATGCGCTAACCAACGGGGCCTTTGAGCAGGTACAGGCGGGCGATCCCACGGGCGTGGAGTCACTGCTAAAGGACGCCATTCGGCAATGGGACGAGCTTGCTGGCAGGTTCAACGCCAATAGTCTCGACGCCTTGCGGGACCTGGGTTTCTTCTACAACCGGTTTGGACGACCCGAAGCCGCGCTCGCAACGTACGCCGAGCGCTTGAAGCGCCTTCGGGCCGCGCCCGCAGCTGACGATGCCGCCGTGTTGTTCGGCGAACTGGATCTGCTTGAAGCCCGTACGCGCTACCAGCTGCTTGACAGAACGGAGACATTGACCGAGGCGTCCCGATTGGTGAATGCCTTCGCGGCGCTGGACAAGGCGTCCGCCACCGCAGATCAAAATCGACGGTTTCGGCAGCGCGTGGCGCTGGTCGAGTTAACCTACGCCAAGCTCGACGGTGCCGCGACAAAGATCGTCGCCGAAATGCCGCCGCCACCGGATGTCGACACGGTCGGACGAACGGAAACCGCGCGCCGGCT
>JAYUWL010000223.1:0-32068 GCA_043753585.1 Burkholderiales bacterium | reverse complement strand
GATGTAGCGGCAGCGCAACTTTCCATTGCACAGCCATTTTGTACACCGGACTGTTGCGGGCAGCTTCCATCCACTTGTCGGGGATGCCGTCTACGCGAGCCTGCTCGATCACCTTTGAATCGAACGGGTCAAGGAAGATATCGAGCTGTGCCTGGTACAGATCACGATCATGTTCGACGCTCGCAGCCTGCTGGATGCGATCTGCGTCGTAGAGCAGCACGCCAAGATAGCGTATACGACCGACGCATGTTTCAGAGCAAACCGTCGGTTGGCCCGCCTCTATACGCGGATAGCAGAAGATGCATTTTTCGGCTTTGCCGCTCTTCCAGTTGTAATAGATTTTTTTGTAGGGGCAGCCGCTGACGCACATCCGCCAGCCGCGACATTTGTCCTGATCGATCAGTACGATCCCGTCCTCTTCGCGCTTGTAAATTGAACCCGACGGACACGATGCGACGCAGGCTGGATTGAGACAGTGCTCGCACAGTCGCGGTAAATACATCATGAACGTGTTTTCAAACTGCCCATAAATGTCTTTTTGGATGTCGTCGAAGTTCTTGTCTTTGCTACGCTTCGAAAATTCGCCGCCAAGAATTTCTTCCCAGTTCGGGCCCCAGACAATCTTGTCCATCTGCTTGCCTGTGATCAGGCTACGCGGACGTGCTGTCGGCGTTGCCCGCATCTCTGGCGCCGACTGCAAATGCCCGTAGTCGAAAGTGAACGGCTCGTAGTAGTCGTCAATTTCGGGCAGGTTCGGATTGGCGAAGATGCGCATCAGCAGCTTCCATTTGCCGCCCTGGCGCGGCTCAATGTTGCCATTACTTTTCCGGATCCAGCCACCGTTCCATTTGTCCTGGTTCTCCCATTCCTTCGGATACCCGATACCAGGCTTGGTCTCAACGTTGTTGAACCATGCGTATTCCATGCCGGGTCGACTTGTCCAGACGTTTTTGCAGGTGACGGAACAGGTGTGGCAGCCGATGCACTTGTCCAGATTTAGCACCATGCCAATTTGAGCGCGAATCTTCATGCGACCTCCCCTTGTGCCTGCACCGGTCGGATGAGTTCGTCAGCGACGGGGGTGTCGAGCCAGTCAACTTTCTTCATCTTTCGAACCACGACAAATTCGTCACGATTGGTGCCGATGGTCCCGTAGTAGTTGAAGCCATAGCTGAACTGCGCGTAACCGCCAATCATGTGAGTGGGCTTCAATACGATCCGCGTCACGGAATTGTGAATCCCACCGCGCGCACCCGTGATTTCAGAGCCGGGGGTGTTCACAATTTTCTCCTGCGCGTGATACATCATCACCATTCCAGGTTTCACACGTTGGCTCACCACAGCGCGTGCCGCAATCGCGCCGTTGATGTTGAATAGTTCAATCCAGTCGTTATCGACGATTCCGACCTTTTTCGCGTCGTCCTCGCTAAGCCAAACGCAGGGCCCGCCCCGGCTCAACGTAAGCATCAGCAAGTTATCGGTATAGGTGGAGTGAATGCCCCACTTTTGGTGCGGCGTGATGAAGTTGAGCGCGATCTCTGGATTGCCGTTGGGTTTCACACCCTGAATTCCGGCTGTCGTCTTTAGGTCTACTGGAGGGCGATAACTCGTAAACCCTTCGCCGAACGCAATCATCCACGGGTGATCCATGTAGAACTGCTGGCGACCGGTCAGCGTACGCCATGGTATGAATTCGTGAACGTTGGTGTAACCGGCGTTGTACGACACCGTCTCGGATTCGATTCCGCTCCACGTAGGCGATGAAATTATTTTTCTGGGCTGTGCCTGAATGTCGCGGAATCGAATCTTTTCGTCTTCACGATGCAGCGCAAGATGCGTGTGATCGAGCCCGGTCTGTTTACCCAGCGCCTGCCACGCCTTGACCGCTACATGCCCGTTGGTCTCTGGGGCCAGCTGAAGAATCACTTCACAGGCATCAATGTCGGTCTCAATTTTCGGCATACCGCAGGTGACGCCCTCTGCGGTGATCAGGCCACTGAGCTCGCCCAGCTGCTTGACCTCTGTCTGTGTGTTCCACGAAATACCCTTGCCGCCGTTGCCTGCCTTGTTCATGAGTGGACCAAGGGCGGTGAAGCGCTTGTATACATTCGGATAGTCTCGTTCGACGACCGCAATGTTGGGCGCAGTTTTCCCTGGAATGAGGTCAACTTCGCCTCGCTTCCAGTCCTGCACTGCGAACGGCTGCGCCAGTTCGGAGGGGCTGTCATGCATCAGTGGCGTCAACACAACTTCCTTTTCGACACCCAGGTGACCGACACACACTTCGCTAAATTTTCGCGCGAACCCTTTGTAGATGTCCCAGTCGCTCCGGCTCTGCCATGCGGGATCTACGGCCGTCGACAGCGGGTGAATAAATGGATGCATGTCACTGGTATTGAGATCATTCTTTTCGTACCACGTCGCGGTGGGCAACACGATGTCGCTGTAGAGACAGGTGGTGCTCATCCGGAAGTCCAGCGTGACCAGTAGGTCCAGTTTGCCTTCCGGCGCCTTATCGTGCCAGACCACTTCCGCAGGTTTTGCTTCCTCAGCCCCTAGATCCTTGCCTTGCACCCCGTGGCTAGTGCCAAGAAGATGTTTAAGAAAGTACTCATGCCCCTTACCGGATGAGCCAAGCAGGTTGGATCTCCACACGAACATGTTTCTCGGCCAGTTGTCGGGATGATCCGGATCAGTGCAACTCATTTTGAGCGAACCGTCTTTCAGCGCCTTAACTACATAGTCCTTCGGATCAATGCCGGTGGCTTGGGCGTCACGCACAACCTGCAGGGGATTGGTCTGCAGCTGAGGGGCAGAAGGCAACCAGCCCATGCGCTCCGCACGGACGTTGTAGTCAATCATGCTGCCACCGTACAGCGCCTTGTCAGCAAGCGGTGACAGCACTTCTTCCATGCCCAGTTTTTCGTAGCGCCACTGGTCGGTATGTGCATAAAAGAAACTGGTGCTGTTCATCTGACGGGGTGGGCGAATCCAGTCGAGCGCGAATGCGAGCGGAGTCCAGCCGGTTTGCGGCCGCAGCTTTTCCTGTCCGACGTAGTGCGCCCATCCGCCGCCACTCTGACCAATGCAGCCGCACATCATCAGCATGTTGATAACACCGCGGTAGTTCATGTCGCTGTGATACCAGTGGTTCATCGCGGCACCAATGATGACCATCGACTTGCCGTGCGTCTTGTCCGCGTTCTCTGCAAACTGCCGCGCGACCGTAATTAGCTGAGCACGTGGAGTGCCGGTGATGCGCTCCTGCCACGCCGGCGTGTACGGCGTATCGTCATCAAAACTGGTCGCCGCAAACTCGCCGACGAGACCGCGCGCCACACCATAGTTGGCCACCTGAAGGTCGAACACCGTAGCAACTAGCGCATCTCGCTTGACACCGTCCTTGCCGAGCGAGATACGTTGCACTGGCACCGTCCGCACCAGCACATCGGCCTGTTTGTTGCTGGGAAAGTGTTCACTCACGATGCCGCCGAAATACGGGAAACCAACCTTCGCGGTTTGCTCGCTCGGATGCTCGCCCTCAAGTACCGATAGCTTCAGCTTCACATCGGTTCCATGTCGCGCCTCTTTGGCCTGCAGATTCCACTGACCTTCGTCCGCACGACCCTCCGGCCCCCAACGGAACCCGATCGCACCATTCGGCAGGACTACCTTACCGCTGTCGTCGAAGGCGACGGTTTTCCAGTCGGGGTTGTTTGCCTGCCCCAATTTTCCGTTGAAGTCAGACGCGCGAACGTAACGGTCAGGCACCAGCACCGTTTCGCCACTTGGCAAAACATGTTCCTTGAGCATGACCAGCATCGGCAAATCGGTGTATCGACGCGCGTAGTCGTCGAAGTACGCAGAGCGCGGCTTGCCGCCCTCAGGAAAGTAAAACTCCTTGAGAATCACGTGACCCATCGCCATCGCGACGGCCGCATCGGTACCCTGCTTGGGATGCATCCAGATGTCGGCGAGCTTGGCGACTTCCGAGTAGTCAGGCGTGATCGCGACCGTCTTGCAACCCTTGTAGCGAACCTCGGTGAAGAAATGCGCATCCGGGGTGCGCGTCTGGGGTACGTTAGAGCCCCAGGCGATGATGAAGCTTGAGTTGTACCAATCGGCTGATTCGGGCACGTCAGTCTGCTCGCCCCAGACCTGTGGGCTGCTCGGCGGTAAATCACAGTACCAGTCATAGAAGCTCATGCATACGCCGCCGATGAGACTTAAGTACCGGCTGCCTGCGGCATAGCTGACCATCGACATTGCGGGGATCGGCGAGAACCCGATGATGCGGTCAGGACCATGCGTCTTGATGGTGTAAACGTTGGCCGCCGCTATGATCTCGTTGACCTCCTCCCAGGTTGAACGGACCATTCCGCCCAGTCCACGGACGGCCTGATAGTCGCGGCGTTTGGATTCGCTTTCGACAATACTTGCCCATGCCGAGACGGGGTCATACGCAAGTCTTGCTTGACGCCAGGACTGGAGCAATCGCCCGCGAATCAGCGGGTATTTGACCCGGTTTGCGCTGTACAGATACCACGAATAGGAAGCGCCCCGCGAGCACCCGCGAGGCTCATGGTTGGGCATGTCCCAACGCGTACGCGGGTAGTCCGTTTGCTGCGTCTCCCAGGTGACGATGCCGCCCTTGACGTAGATCTTCCACGAGCAGGAGCCGGTGCAGTTCACACCATGAGTCGAGCGCACGATCTTGTCGTGCGCCCAGCGATTGCGATAGGCGTCTTCCCAGGTGCGGTCTTCGCCCGTGGTCACACCGTGGTCATCAGCGAACGATTCACGCGGTTGCGAAAAATAGGTCAGTCGATCAAGAAAATGGCTCATAACCCGGCCCTTATCAGTTGAAGATATTGAATTGAATTACGGGTTTTTCACATACGCATTGCGGCGCAGGTAGAACCACCAGTTGAGAATGAGGCACAGCGCGTAGAACACGGCAAAACCGTACATCGCGTATTGCGGCGTACCGGCCTTGATCTGATTGCCGATCACGATTGGCGCAACAAAGGCACCGTAGGCGGCGATCGCGGAGGTCCAGCCCAGCACCGGGCCAGCCTGCGCACGATCAAAGATCACACCGATGGTGCGGAAGGTCGACCCGTTGCCGATGCCGCTGGCAGCGAACAGCACCATGAACAGGCCGAGAAAGGCCGGGAAGTGCTGCTCGGGCGTAGCCGAGCCATAAGCCTGCATCATCACGTAGCCAACCGCGACCGATGCCATCACCATCACCACCGAGATGACCTGCGTAACGATGGATCCGCCGAGCTTGTCGGAGATCCAGCCGCCGACAGGCCGGATCGCCGCGCCTATGAAAGGCCCCATCCAGGCGTAGGTGAAGGCAGAAGGTGCATTGGGATTCTTCAGCGTATGCTGCATCACGCCATTCGCATCGGCAACGTGGCTGATCCCGAAGATCACGGTGATCGCCAGCGGAAGCGCCATCGAGAAGCCAATAAACGATCCGAACGTGACGATGTACAACGCCGTCATCGACCAGGTGTGCTTGTTGCGAAAGATTAGAAACTGCGTGGCAACCCCTTCCCGCATCGGGCCAAACGCGGCGAGCTTCATCACCAGCAGCGCACTTGCGATGTCCAGCGGGATCGCTACCCACATACTGATGAGACCAAGTCCGGTGGGTGCGGGCAGGTACAGGTACAAGCCCAGAATCGAGGGTATGAACGCCAGCGTATAGAGATACGTAATCTTGGCGAACGCCACCAGGCGATTACCGGAATCGGGCGTGACCGTCTTCAGGTTGTTCATTCCGAGCCAGCAGAGAATCGACAACGGCACCAGCGACAGCACCCAAGCGAAGCCTGCATTCTGGATCCAGGTCGGCGTGCCGGCCTTTATCTTGCCGAGAATCCAGCCGCTATCTTTCATCAGCGTCATCGGCTCACCGCCGAAGGCACCGAACAGGCCAACCGTCATCACCAGCGGAATTACGATCTGCATCGTCGTCACGCCGAAGTTGCCGATACCGGCGTTCAAGCCCAGCGCGGTGCCTTGCAGCCGCTTTGGAAAGAAGCTGCTGATGTTGGACATGGAACTGGCGAAGTTGCCGCCGCCGACGCCGGACCAAAGCGCCATCAACTGAAATGCCCACAACGGCCAGTCTTTGTGTTGCAACGCGATGCCGGTACCAATCGCGGGCGCGAGCAACATCGCCGTGGTCAGAAAAATCGTGTTGCGACCGCCTGCCAAGCGGATCAGGAACGACGCCGGAATGCGCATGGTCGCCCCGGAGATGCCGGCGATCGCGGTCAACGTGAACAGTTCCGCCGGAGTAAAAGGAAAGCCCAGGTTGAGCATCTGCACGGTGACAATGCCCCACATGCCCCAGACCGCGAAGCCACACAGTAGTGCCGGTACCGAAAGCCAGAGGTTGCGATAAGCGATCTTCTTGCCAGTGGATTCCCAGAATTTTTCGTCTTCTGGCCGCCAGTCATTGATGTCGGCGCCGCTGTTGCCTGCGGGAACGGCGGCGACCGATTTGCTTTTGGTGTTCATGTTGATCCTTGATTTGGGAACATGCTCAACCGTTCAGGCTGAAACGCTGAGCCTTGCTGCCCATCACTTCAGTGCGACGCACTTCAGTCCAGTACATCCAGATGAGTGACACCCACACCACGCCGTACATCAGCATGAAGGCGCTTGAGCGGATACCAGTCAGATCCATCAGAACTCCGAACATGATGGGTAATACAAACCCCCCAAGGCCACCAGCGAGGCCGACGATGCCGCTGATGGTGCCGATGTTCGCGGGGTAGTCGTCGCTGATGTATTTGAAGACGCTGGCCTTGCCGAAGGCAAACGCTATCCCGAGGACGAACATGAGTCCGGTGAACGCATAAATGTTGAGTCCGATGTGAAATGTTTTCGGACCACTGACGGTGGTAACCGTGAAATCGGTTTGTGGATACGAAAGCAAAAACAGGCAAATCCAGCTTACCCAGAGCACCCACCAGGTCACGCTGTGCGCGCCGTACTTGTCCGAATACCATCCACCCACCGCGCGCAGCACACCGCCTGGAAGCGAGAAGCAGGCTGCAAGCAACGCCGCCGCACGAATGTCGAGGCCAAACTCGCCGACGTAGTACTGCACCATCCACAGCGACATCGCCACATAACCACCAAAAACAATGCTGTAATACTGGCAGTACTTGAGTACTTTCGGATCCTTGAGTGCTTTCAGCTGTTCGGTAAATTTGGTGTTGGATGGCACCACATGCGTCGGATCGCTATAGCTGAAAAACCAGAACAGTGCGACAGTGCCGAGCATGATCGCCGCGTAAACCTGCGGCACCATCGTCCAGCCGAAGGCCACCACGAGCGCGGGAGCGACGAACTTATTAACCGCTGCACCCGAGTTGCCCGCACCATAAACGCCCATCGCGAAGCCCTGTTTGTTCCTCGGGAACCAGCGCGCCACGTAAGGCGTACCGACCGAGAACGAACCACCAGCGAGACCAACAAAGAGACCGATCACGAGGAAATGCCAGTACTGCGTGGCGTATCCCATCATCCAAATTGCCGGCACAGTAATAGCCATGAGAATCGTCATCACAACGCGTCCGCCGTACTTGTCAGTCCAGATGCCAAGCGGCACGCGAATCAGAGACCCCGTCAGCACAGGCATTGCGGTCAGCAACCCGAATTCAGTGGCGTTGAGATTGAGTGCTTTTTTGATCGGTATGCCGATCACACCAAACATCATCCACACCATGAAACACACAGTGAACGCCAGCGTGCTGCTGATCAGCACCGATAGCGCCTGCCCCTTTTTATCCATCACTTGCACTCCTCGCATTCAATAAATGAACGTTAGGGAGAATCACGCGCGGCGCACATCCACCGGTTGGTACGAGCTGGGAGCTTTTTGGAACTAGGGAGCTTTGTGTGCGACTAGTCCTGAAGAACTACCGTGTCGCTTATCTGCACCGAAAGTGATTTAGATCAACAGTATTTTCGTTGGGCAACCCCACTGTAAAGGAGTCAACGACGGTCGCGGCTCAATTAATTCAACGGCTGACCTGCCGCGATCACGGCGGCTTGTACGCGCGAGGCGACGTTGAGTTTGCGCAGCACGTGTTGCACGTGAATCTTCACCGTCGTCTCGGCGATACCGAGGTGGCGAGCGATAAGCTTGTTGCTTTCGCCACGCGCGATACCTTGCAGAATATCAAGCTCTCGCGGAGACAGTTGCGACAGCGGTGACGATGATTGAATCACGGTATCAACCGTGGCATTTTCAAGCGTAGCGCCCTGCATCGCGCCACGGTAGGCTGCAACCAGCTTGCTCGTCATAGCCTGAGCGATGACACTTTCGCCGCGCATCACGCGCAGGATTGACGAGACAAGCGCATCAGGGTCCATGGTTTTTAGGAGATAGCCATTGGCACCACCACGCAGCGCGGCTTCGAGATCATTTTCATCTTCGCTGACAGTGAGCAGGATGATGCGTACATTTGGCAGTGCTGCGCGCAGCGCAGGCAAAGCGTCCACGCCATTGACGCCCGGCAAATGGTTGTCGAGCAGAATCAGGTCGGGTTGCAGCGCTTCCGCGCGACGCTGTGCTTCGCTGGCATCACCGGCATCGCCGACAACAATGAGTTCGCTGCAGCGCGCCAGAACCGAAGTCAACCCGCGACGGAACAGCGGGTGATCGTCTACCACCAAAACGCGGAATGAATCGCTCCCGGCGATTGATTCACTGATGCTCACTGCTGCGTTCATGCGCTCATCTTTTCGTCTCGCGGGTTCCTGCCGGGCGCGACCACAGCGGAAGCCGGTGTGTCGGCAGCGAGCGCCAATATCACCGAGGTACCATGGCCCACTGTCGAGAACACTTCCAGCGTGGCCCCGATCCGTTCAGCCCGTTCAGACATGATGCGCAGGCCGACGTGCATCTCATCAAGCTGACTCCCGATCTGTTCAAAACCATGACCATTGTCGCGGACTTCAAACCGCCACTGCGGTTGTTGCTGCACATCAAGCCACACGCGGGTAGCGCGCGAATGTTTACGCGCGTTGGAGAGCGCCTCCTGCACCACATGCAGCACCTGAAGTTGTAAATCAGGCGCGAGTGAAACGCTGTTCCCCTGCGTTGAAAGCTCGGCACGAATACCACTTTGGTGCTCGAATTTCCGTAGTGTCGCTTGCAGCGCTGGCTCAATGTTCTCCACGTTGGCGCGGGTGCGGAAGTGCAGCAGCAGCTCGCGCACATCGCTGTAACTTTCACGCACGCCTTCGTCGATTTCGCTGACAGCCTGATCGACGAGCGTTGTATCGCCTCGCGTCCGCGCATCGCGGAGCAGCTGCACCTGCATCTTGAGAAAGGCGAGCGACTGCGCGATGGAGTCATGTAATTCGCGAGCAATGAAATTGCGCTCTTGAGCAACCAGACCTTCCCGCTCGAGCGCACCCAGCCTCAGGTTTTCCATTGCGGCGGCAAGGTGCGCAGCAAGCGCTTCAAGCAGTGATTGCTCGGCAGCGGACAACTCGTACTGGGCATGAAAAAAGAGATTGATCTCGCCTTTGATCTGACTGTGATGGCGTACCGGAACGCACACTACGGTCTGGTATCCAGCGTTGGCGCAGTGCGGAAAGTTTGCTGGGTGATCACTGCGAATCGGGATCACGCGCGCCCCGGCCGGCAACGACGGCGCGCCGCAGTGGCACTGATCGGCCATCACACAGTGCTCTTCCGCCGACATTGACTCTGGCAATCCAGACGAAGCGAGCATCACGTACTTTGCGTTGCCCTCGTCCGACCAGCGCAGCGCCACGCCGTCGGCATGCGCAATGTCTACCACCTGATCAACAAATCCCCGCGCGAGCACATCGAGTGATGTGGCACGCGCGACCAGCGCGGTGACGCCATAGAGCGCCGCCAGCCGTGCCCGTTTTTCCTCCAGCTGCGCGGTCTTTTCAGAAACCTTTTGCTCAAGGTTGCGATACATTGACTGCAAGTGCTCCGCCATGTCGTTGAACCCGCTGGCGAGTGTGGCGAACTCGTCATTGCCGACTGCCTGCACGCGAGCGCCGAAGTCACCGCGCTGCATTTGCTCGATGGCGCGCTTGAGCTGCCCGACCGGTGCCAGCACGAACAGATAGCCGGTGTAGAGCAGCGCTGCAGCGCCAAGCACGGCCAGCGCCATCATCGCCATTTGCAGCAGGTGCAACATTGCCGTCCATCGCGACATGTGGCGCTCAATGGCCGCAACCCAGCCGTTGATCTGGTCAACGAATGCGGCGGTCGCTGCCGCCAGCGGTTGATCGGTCGCATTGGCACCGGGCAGCTCGCCGTCGCGAAACTGCTTCCAGCTCGCTTCAACCTGCACAAATCCGGACCGTACCGTATCGTCCCAGGGCACCAACAGCGGCCGCTCCGGGTCGCCATCGCGCAGCAGCGTCAGGCTGCGCTCGAACTCGGTCACATGCGAGTGAACGCCCGCCGAGTCGTGTGCGGCTGCTGCCAGTGCCATGCGATACGCCTGCATGCGCATGCGACCGGCCTCATTCACAGCCGCCGCGCCACCGTCAAGCTGCCACGAAACCCAAAGCGTGAGCGAAATCGCAAGCAGCGCGAGAAACAGAAACGGCGTGGCTACCAGGCCAAGTTTCGCGCCAAGACTCCACTGTCGACGATTCACCATCGCGCGAGTTTAGGCAGTTCACCGCAAACGCACTTGATCTATAGCAACACATTACGACGTCGCTAGCACCTCGCGCAAGCACCGTTAAAGGCGTGCCGGTTGGCGCCTCTGTTCAGCCTACGGCTTTACGTCATGTCCCTTATTACATAGGGGCTAGAGTGAAATAAGATTGTTAGTCGACTTTCTGCCATTTCCGCGCGTTGGCCATATCTAATATGGGCTGTAGCTAAAAGCTTATCAACGATCACGCATCCCACGGTAACTCCGGAAAAGCAGACGACACAGCGGCGTCCGCTCAGCTACCCCACCATGCCGTGATGTTTGATGAATGCGACGATCTCGTCGACACCCTTGCCAATTTTCAGGTTGGAGAAGACGAACGGCTTCGCGCCACGCATCTTTTTCGCATCGCGATCCATCACCTCAAGCGACGCACCGACATAGGGGGCGAGGTCAATTTTGTTGATCACGAGCAAGTCACTTTTCATGATGCCGGGACCACCCTTGCGCGGGATTTTTTCACCTGCAGCGACATCAATCACATAGATTGTGAGATCTGAAAGCTCGGGGGAAAACGTCGCCGCCAGATTGTCGCCACCACTCTCGACAAAGATCATGTCGAGCCCCGGAAAGCGTTTGTTCAGGCGATCCACGGCTTCGAGATTGATTGACGCATCTTCGCGAATGGCGGTGTGCGGGCAGCCGCCGGTTTCGACGCCAATGATGCGATCCGCCGCCAGCGCGGAGTGATCGACCAAAAACTGTGCATCTTCCTTGGTGTAGATGTCGTTAGTGACAGCGGCAATGTTGTGGGTGTCGCGGAACCGTTGGCAGAGTTCCAGGGTGAGCGCTGTTTTGCCGGAGCCGACAGGGCCGCCGATGCCAACGCGAAGCGGTCCATGTGAATTTTCGGGCTTCATGAGCGGAACAATCGTGAATATTGAGTTTCGTGTTTCATCTGTGCAATCGCCAGCCACGGCGAAGCGCTCGACCAGTCGGCTTCATCCAGCAAGAGCGCTAAATCAACCGCAGAACTCACCGCATCGCCCATCGCGTACAACAATTTCTGCGCAGCAATCTGCCCCATCGGAAGTGCCTTCGCCAGCACCATCACCTGATTTTCGGTGAAGCCAAAGATGTAGGCCAACAATCCATCACGCACGGACACGCCACTGGCGAACGCTGCCAGCGCCGCGCCGACGGGAGCGCAGATGCGATCCAGCGTCGCCAGGATGGCGCGCTGCGAATCGGACAGCATCACAACTTCACGGCACCACGCCGCGTATGAAAATCCCACTTGCAGCGTTTCCGCGCGCGGTTCAGCGGACTCGCGCGAGGCAATAAATTCGGCGTTGAGTCGCTCAACCTCCGGCACGTCTTCCCGCTGCCACGCGGCAAAACCTGCGGCATAAACCGGCGCTTCAAAACGCGAAAACACAAGCGATAAATGATCTTCGATCCAGCGCTGCGCTGTCGCAGAATTCGTGACGTCACCGCTTTCAATCGCCCATTCGAGGCCCTGCGAATAGCTATACGCGCCAACCGGCAATGCAGGCGACGCGAGCTGTAGCAGACGCGGCAGAGCGCTCATCGGTCTTCGTTCCGTGGGGCAAGATGGTCATGAATTTTCCCGCCATGCCCCTGATCGTCATGCGAATGATGTACGTGGCTATGACCGTATGCGCCACTCTCGGGCTGAAAGCCTCGCTGTACTTCGGTCACCGTGCCGCCGAGGCCTTCAACCATCGCTTTCATGACATGATCAGGCAGCATCAAAAGATATTCACCTTCCACCTGCAACGGCAGATGCCGATTGCCGATGTGATAGGCGATTCGTGCAAGTTGCGCAGCACTATTCGCACGCACTTCGTGCAGCGATTCGTTCGCGGCGATCACCTCGACAATGCGGCCATCATGCAGCGCCAGTTTGTCGCCATGCGAAAGCATCGTACCGATTTTGAGTTGAATGCCGATTTCTTGAGTGTTCGCCATCGTCACGCGCAGCCGGGATTTTTCACGTTGATCAAACGTGAGCTCAACAGACTCCACCGCCTGAATTTCACGGGGAACCAGGTGGGTAGCAAGCTGCATCATCAAAACAGGAAATATCGTTGTGCCATTGGCAACGCTTTGGCTGGCTCGCAGATGAGCAATTGCCCGTCGGCGCGGACCTCATAGGTCTCGGCATCGATCTCCATGTACGGCATGTACCCGTTGAGCACCATGTGCTGCTTTCGCACTTTGCGAATGCCTTTCACCGGCGCAACAATTTTTTGCAAGCCATACTTTTTTGCGACGCCGAGCTTGTACGCGGCGTTCGAAACAAACGTGATCGAGGATGATTTCAGCGCACCACCAAACGCACCAAACATCGGTCGACCGTGCACAGGCTGTGGTGTCGGTATCGACGCGTTAGCGTCACCCATTAGCGCCCAGGCGATCTGCCCACCCTTCAAAATCAGCGAGGGCTTCACACCGAAAAACGCCGGACGCCAGATGACAATATCGGCCCATTTACCCTCTTCGAGCGAGCCCACTTCGTGCGATACGCCATTGGCAATCGCGGGGTTGATCGTGTACTTCGCGATGTAGCGTTTAACGCGGAAATTGTCGTTGCGACTTTCGGCGTCAACTGCGACGGCCGTCTTGCGACCAACGTCCGGCGCTAGCCAGCCGCGCTGCGCCTTCATCTTGTGGGCAGTCTGCCACGTACGGGTGATGACCTCGCCAACACGCCCCATCGCTTGCGAGTCAGACGACATCATCGAGATCGCACCGAGATCATGAAGGATGTCCTCCGCCGCAATCGTTTCCCGGCGAATGCGCGACTCTGCAAACGCGAGATCCTCAGCAATCGCGGGATCAAGGTGATGACACACCATGAGCATGTCTAAATGCTCGTCAATCGTGTTGACCGTGTACGGCATCGTGGGGTTGGTTGACGCCGGCAGAAAGTTGTCGGTGCCGATGACTTTAAGTATGTCCGGCGCATGACCGCCGCCCGCGCCCTCGGTATGAAACGCGCACAGGCCGCGTCCTTTTGTCGCGGCAATCGTGTCCTCAACAAAACCGGATTCGTTCAACGTGTCGGAGTGAATCGACACCTGTACATCGTACTTGTCGGCGACGTTCAAACAGTTGTTGATCGCTGCGGGAGTGGTACCCCAGTCCTCATGAAGCTTGAGCCCAATCGCGCCTGCTTCGATCTGCTCGACAATCGGTTTCGGCTGGCTGATGTTGCCCTTGCCGAGCAGACCAAAATTCATCGGGAACGCATCGAGCGAGCGCAACATTTCGCGCATGTGAAAAATCCCCGGCGTCACTGTTGTCGCGCTTGTGCCCGCAGCAGGACCGGTTCCGCCACCGAGCATAGTGGTAACACCGCTCGCCAGCGCTTCCTGAATCTGCTGTGGGCAAATGAAGTGAATATGGGCATCAATGCCGCCCGCAGTGACGATCATGCCCTCGCCCGCGATCACTTCAGTTGCGCCGCCAATCGGCACCGTGACATTCGGCTGAATGTCAGGATTGCCGGCCTTGCCAATCTTCCAGACACGACCGTTTTTGAGACCGATGTCTGCCTTGATAATGCCGAGCCTTGCGTCGACGATCAGCGCGTTCGTGATGAGCGTATCGGCGACTTTAACTGCGGGCAATTGCGATTGACCCATGCCGTCACGAATGACTTTGCCCCCGCCGAATTTGACCTCTTCGCCATAGGTCGTGAGATCTCGCTCAACTTCGATGAACAGATCAGTATCGGCGAGACGAACGCGATCACCGGTGGTGGGGCCGAACATCTCGGCATAGGCGCGGCGGGAGAGTGTGCTCATCGATTGGCCACCCTGGTTGCTTTGGTTGCAGGTTTTTTGAGGGTGGCTGGCACTTTCACGGTTTTCTTCAAGACATCTTTTGCCGTTTTTGTGGACGCTATTGTGGACGTTTTCCGCAGCAAAGTACCCATCACTTTTCCCTGAAAACCAAAAACCGTCTTGCCACCTGCAAGCTCGACCAGTTCAATCGTGCGCGACTGTCCCGGCTCAAAGCGAACCGCCGTGCCCGCCGCGATGTTCAGTCGCATGCCGCGCGCGATCTTGCGATCAAAATCAAGCGCATTATTCGTCTCAAAAAAATGGTAATGCGAGCCGACCTGAATCGGGCGATCACCCATGTTCGATACCGCGATTTTTCGCGTCTTGCGTTTGACGTTCAGCTCGACATCGCCATCAAGCGTGAGGATTTCACCGGGAATCATTTTGTCCTCACTGAATCGGATTATGAACGGTGACGAGCTTCGTGCCGTCGGGGAATGTCGCCTCCACCTGAATGTCCGGGATCATCTCGGGCACGCCTTCCATCACGTCGTCGCGTCCGAGAATCGTGGTGCCAAAGCTCATGAGTTCAGCCACGGTGCGGCCATCGCGTGCGCCCTCGAGGATGGCCGCTGCGATCAGCGCGACTGACTCAGGGTGATTTAGTTTCAGCCCGCGCGCCTTGCGCCGCTCCGCCACCAGTCCGGCGGTAAAGATGAGCATCTTGTCTTTTTCTCGTGGGCTCAGATCCATAGGTTTTCCATGAAGGTTTAGGTGCTCCAGATGCGCGGCAGTTCGGGTTTGCGACCAAACACCTGCAGGCGTATTTTGCTCCACACGGCTATCAGCAAGTTGCGTACCGTTTCGGGTGCATTGCCGATGGCTTTGACAACAATCAGGCCCGGCTCGGGTGACGAAGCGACCGCTAACGGCGCGTCGTTGAGCGCCGCGCGAATTTCGCCGAGCAGCGTTGCCGAATCCTGCGCCTCTGGCAGAAACGCAATCCATGCCGTAGCAATCACCGGCAGGCCACGCATCCCAAGCGCGGAACGGAGTAACGGATCATCACCGACCAGAACCATCGACTCGCGCCACATCGGTGCGCCCCGACGGGCATTTGCATCCGTGCGCACCAATCGAATGCGCTGGCGAAATGCCCCCGTCGTAAAGCGCTCGCCCCGCGTCGTACGGCCCAGGCAAAGCATCTCCCAGCCGAAGAGGCGCGCCTCGAGTGCGAGCGTTATCTCAAGCGACTGTTGCGCCGACGTCCCGTCAAAAACGATTGTTTCTTGCGGCATCCATTCGAGCGACGCGTTGTCGGCGACCTGCAATCGCGTCACCGCGCTCGCCTGCTTACCGGTGGAGCGATACCATTTTTGTGCGCCCGGCGTGGTGATGACTGCGTTTGCGCCCTGATCAACGCGCACGTCAATCGCCAGACTGTCGCCCGCCACAATGCCACCCGGCGGATGCACGATCACGCCGTGGCAAATGTCATGGCCTTCAGGATAGAGCGGCTTCAGAATTCGCAGAGGACCGAAGTGGTTGCGTTCGGTCATCACTGTGCGCGTCGAACCTAAAACTTCACGCGCTTCAAAGCGAAGATTCAAACGCGCCGACCACCCCGGTTCTAGCCCGTCCCCGCTGGCGAGGGAGGGGTTGGAGAGAGGGGGGCGCTCGCTGGAACGAACACGCATCGTGGCAACGTCCCCCTCTCCCCGATCAGGATGGGAGCGAGAAAAATCACTGGGCACGTTCAAGCGGAACGCCGATTCAAAACCGCCATCGCCATCACGCCCACCACCAACCCCCAAAACGCGCTGCCAATGCCTAACATCGATACGCCCGACGCGGTCACCAGAAACGTGATGATCGCGGCCTCACGATTCTTCTCTTCAGTGACGGCGGCGGCCAGACCGTTACCAATCGTTCCCATCAGCGCGAG
Source organism: Burkholderiales bacterium (assembly GCA_043753585.1). Lineage (GTDB taxonomy): Bacteria > Pseudomonadota > Gammaproteobacteria > Burkholderiales > Casimicrobiaceae > Casimicrobium. The sequence goes on along the minus strand of JAYUWL010000223.1, from coordinate 15,626 downwards.
CCCCGCCAACGCCACGATCAATTCACGTGGAAATGCCGCAAACAGCCCGCCAACAATCGCACCGAACAGTCCGATCAGGCAATAGAACGCGCCTGCCATGACAGCGGCGGTGTAGCGCTTGTCTTTGTCTTCATGCGCCTCGCGCCCCATCGCAATCGCCGCCGTAATCGCAGCAAGGTTGAGGGCGAAAGCACCGAACGGCGCGAAGATGAGATTGATGACGCCTGTCGTCGTGATGACGGGCGAGATCGGCGTGTCGTATCCCGCGCCGCGCATCACAGCCACGCCCGGCATGTTCTGCGAAGCCATCGTCACCAGAAACAGCGGCAACGCGAGCCCAACGATGGCACCGACAGAGAACTCAGGCGTCACCCAAACCGGCGTCGCCCATTCCACCGTCACGGCAGACCACTTCAAAGCGTCCGCACTCGCAGCAAACGCCAATCCCACGGCGAGCACGCCAACTACGCCGTAACGCGGCCAGAAGCGCCGCCCCAACAGGTGTAGCGCGACCATCGAAAGTACCATCGTCGGTGCCGTTTTGATTGAACTGAACGCTTCAAGTCCAAAGCGCAACAACACGCCCGCGAGCATCGCCGAAGCAATGGCAACTGGAATGCGGTTCATCATGCGTTCGAATAATTTCGAAGCGCCCGCGATGATGATGAGCACCGCACAAAGCACGAACGCACCGACCGCTTCCGGCATCGTCACGCCCGCCGCGCTCGTCGCGATCAGCGCGGCACCGGGCGTCGACCATGCGGCAACGACCGGCTTCTTGTAAACGAGCGATGGAATGATCGACGCGAGTCCCATGCCAAGCCCCAGCGCCCACATCCAAGAATTGACGTGTGCCTGTGTCGCGCCGAGCGACTGTGCTGCCTGAAATACCAATGCACCGGTGCTGGTGAATCCGACCAATACGACCACGAAGCCAGTGACGACGGCGGAAACAGAAAGATCGCGAAAAAATGACATTGGCTTTGAGAATCGGGGCTTCACTCCAATTGTTACAGAGCAGCGCGCTTTCAGATATGGGAACACAGCGCGCGTTGCGAAGCGGCTTGTGTCCGTCGGCGTGCACGCTGTGCAGACCTAAAACGCCGGTGCTTGTTTGCTTGAAACGTCAGCGCCACAGGAGTTCAGTTGCGCAACGCGTCAACCGGTGCTTCGTCGCGCCGCTCAAGCTTGCCCAAACCCGACGTACGGGCGGCGACGTCTGGCGGTGCGTTCGTTGACATGATCGACTCGAGATTGTCGACCCGCAGGACGTTAGCGTATCGCCGTTGCCCGCGCCAATGCGTCGGCAAACGCCAGTTGCCCACACAAGCGCAACGTTTGAAATCGTGGCACTAAATCTGCACGCTATCCTTCATACCTAATAAATAGAAATCGCAAGGAGCTTCCGCCATGACCGAACTAGTCACCGTAGCCGTCGATGGGCCCATCATGACCCTGTCAATGAATCGCCCTGAGAAGAAGAACGCGCTGACCAACGCGATGTACGGTTTGCTAGCCGACGGTTTGCAGCGAGCTCACGACGAAACCGCGATTCGCTGCACCATCATTCGCAGCGAAGGTGATAGTTTTACGGCGGGCAACGACTTGAGCGACTTCGCGGCAATCTCGGCCGGTTCGGGTCCGACCGTGCGTCACGTCACCCGTTTTCTGCACGGTCTTGCCGCTGCGGACAAACCCATCGTTGCTGCCGTACACGGACTTGCGGTTGGCATTGGGACCACGATGCTGTTGCACTGTGACGTTGTGTGCGTCACCGAGCAGGCGCGGCTGGTCACGCCATTCGTCAATCTCGCATTGGTGCCCGAAGCCGCTTCCAGCCTGCTTTTGCAGGCGCGGATTGGTTACGCAAGGGCCTTCAGCATGATTGCACTAGGCGAGCACGTCGACGGCAAGACTGCGGTGGAATGGGGGTTGGCGCGTTATCTGGCTGCGCCTGAAGCGTTGCGCGCCAAAGCCCTGGCGGTCGCCCATACGCTGGCTGAAAAGCCCATCGGCGCATTGCGTGCGACCAAACGGCTGATGCGCGACAGCGCGCTAATCGCACAGACCATGGATCGCGAAAGTGAAATGTTCGCCGAACGCCTGAAAAGCCCGGAAGCCGCAGAAGCTTTCCGCGCCTTTGCCGAGAAACGCTCGCCAAATTTCGCGCAGTTTAGCTAGGGGCATGCGCCGCGGCGGGTACGTCGACATCGATGTACTCAATGCGGCCAACCCGTGTCGCCATGGCCTCTTCACGGGCCTTCACGCGACCGATCACCATAAACAATCGCTTGCCGTCCTCATCGCCCAGCGCGCAGGCGATGCCCTGATTCGATACCGCAATGCGGCGCGTGATGGTGCCCCCTTCGAGAACGCGGACAAACTCGTTGCTACGAGGCGATGCGACCCATACGGCACCTTCGGCGTCGAGGCAGATGCCGTCCGGCGCGAGCTCGCCAAGATCGGCCCAAACGCGGCGATTTGACAGCGTGCCATCGTCGGCAATATCGAAGGCCGTGAGCTTGCGCGCAAAAGTCTCGCCGATGATAATAGTGCGGCCATCAGGCGTGATTACGGTGCCGTTCGGAAAAGCCATGTCGTTGGCAGCGACCGTTGTTTTGCCTTCGGGAGAGACCATGACCAACACGGTCGGTTTCGGGACGACCGGTTTGGCAAAAATATCAAAACCGAAGTTACCAACGTACGCGCGACCCTTCGCGTCGACCACCATGTCGTTGCAATGAAAATCGGCGAGTTGACTCAGGTCTGCGACTTCAACAAGTGCCGTCGGATCAAGCCGCATGAGCTTGCGATCCAGCATTGAAACAACCAGCAAGCGACCATCAGGCAACCAGCCCAGACCGGACGGCTGGTTCGCTACCTCGACCACCACATGTGCGCGACCGTAGCGGTCGACGCGCATCACCTGATGCGTGAAGAAATCGGAGAACCACAGTTCGCCGTCGTGCCAGCGCGGAGCTTCAGCGAAGGCGAGGTTATCGATCAGGCAGGGGTAGTTGGACATGGATGACTATATTGTTGTGACCATGGGTAGCGTGCGGTCCGCTGTGGAAGCGGTTGCGCAGCGTGTCCACGGCTGAGAAATAGCTACTTGGCCGCCAACCCTAACCGCTCAATCAGCACCTTGTCCTTTGTAAACGTCTCCCGCGCCCACTTCGCGTACTCCTCGCCGCTGCGATACCAGAGATCCTGATTCAACTGGTCGAGCACTTCCAGATGTTTCGGGTCGTCCATCGCTTTTTTGAAGGCATCATGCAGTGTCTTCATGATTGCGGGATCCATGCCTTTCGGGCCTACGAGCCCATACGGAGAATTACCAACGACATTCAGGCCAAGGTCCTTCGCGGTCGGCACATTGGGCCAGCGCTTGGTGCGCTTGTCGCCAAACGTCGCTAACAGCCGCATCTGTCCGCCGTCCACGTACTTGTCCCAGCCGCTGGCGTCACTGCCCGCCATCACATGGCCACCGAGCAACGCCGTCATCAAGTCGGCATTGCCCTTGTATGGCACATGATTGAACTTCACTTTAGCGACGTCGCCGATCTCCTCGAGCAACAAATGCGGCGAGGTGCCGGTGCCAGTTGAGCCGTAGTCGATCTTGCCCGGCTCTTTGCGCGCGGCCTCGACATATTCGGTGAAGGATTTGTACGGCGAATCGCTCTTCACCACGAAGCCGAACGTGTAGCCCGAAACCCCGATGATGAAGCTGAAGTCCGTGAGCGGATTCCACGCGGTTTTCTGCATGTGCGGAATGCGCAACATGCCCATTGGAAACTGCGCAATCGTATAGCCGTCGGGCTTCGCGGCCAGCGCCATATTGCCGGGACCCAGTGTGCCGCCACCACCCGGCTGGTTTTGCACGATGATGGTTTGCCCAAGATTCCTTCCAGCGATCTCCGCAAGCGCGCGCAGATGCCGGTCCGTAGAGCCGCCCGCAGGCCAGGGCACGATCATGGTGACGGGCTTGTTTGGATAGGCTTGCGCGAAGGCGGTGCTGGTGCTGAGCAAAAGTGGCATGCCGACGGCGGCTGCGGCTAACGCCAGTGCGACGCTACGTCGCTGTAAAAATTTTGCGGACAATGAACAATGATGCACGGTAGTTTTCTCCAGAGAATGATTTGATTATCGTGTGCAATTCGCCCACCGCCTTCAGGGACAACACTCATAGGCTACGTCAAAAGCGAAACGTCAGTTCAACCCAAAATTCAATCGAGCGTTCCGGGCGTACTGGTCGAGAAACTGGACTGTTGGCGCGCGCAAACGAACTCAGCGGTGGACAGGCACCGTCGGTACTAACGGTACTAACGGTACTAACGGTACTAAAGGCGATTGCGCGGATGATTCATGGCGGTGCTTTGATCTCCACGATTGTAGTTACCAGTCACGCGGGCCATGAGTTGTTGTGAGTCAGCAAATTTGCCTGACTCCGCTTCGGAAATGAAGTCTTGCGCGTCAGTCCCGCGCAGTGTTGCGGCCAACTTGCCGCGATGCAGAATCTCCACTTCTCCCGACTTTTTCGAACGGAAGGTGAAGCCGAGATCCTCATCAGTGGAACCGTTCGGCGGAGTTGCTTCAGTTTTAATATGAGAAACCGCGCGACACGTCTAACGCTTGACCGTCTGCGCCAACGCCCAAGCCTGCTCCGCCAGCGGTCGTGCACGCCGCCCGGCTTCGAGCGCCCGCGCACTTGACGCATTGCCCTGCAGCGCTCGCGCCATGATGCCTTGCAGAATGCCGACGAGGCGAAACATGTTGAACACGAGGTAGTAGTTCCAGTCGGCGGCACTCACACTGCTGGCATCAGCCCGACCACTGCGTTGCAAATAGCTTTGCAGATACTCAGACTCAGGCGGGATACCGTGCAAAGCGATGTCCACCCCTGCCAATCCGCGCACGCCGCTGCCCGGTTTCATATGCCACACCATGCAGTGATAAGCGAAGTCCACCAGCGGATGGCCAAGCGTTGACAGCTCCCAGTCGAGCACGGCAACAATGCGCGCTTCAGTCGGGTGAAAAATCACGTTGTCGATGCGGAAATCACCGTGCACGATACGCGCTTCGTCTCGTTCCGGAATGTACGCTGGAGCGTGTTTCGGTAGCCAGTCAATGAGTTGATTCGCGGCGTCGATGGTCTCGGTTTCGGCGGCGCGATACTGCGTGGTCCAACGGGCGACCTGGCGCTCGATGTAATTTCCCGGTTTTCCGTATTCACTCAAGCCCACCGCAGCCGGATCGACCTGATGCAGCGTTGAAATCACGCGATTCATCTCAGCGTAATGCGCAGCGCGCTCAGCGTTCGTCATGCCCGGCAAAGCCGGATCCCACAGGATGCGACCCTCGACGCAGTCCATGATGTAGAACATGGCGCCGATCACGCTCACGTCTTCGCACAAGGCGTAGGCGCGGGCGACTGGCACGTTGGTATCGGAGAGCGCGCTGATCACGCGGAACTCGCGATCCACCGCATGCGCTGACGGCAGCAACACACCGGGCGGCTTGCGGCGCAGAACGTACTTTTTTCCACCCGCTTGCAGTCGAAACGTCGGGTTCGATTGGCCGCCCTTGAACTGCTCGACAGTTAACTGGCCATCGTAGCCTTCGACGTGGGCGCGCATATATTCGGCCAACCGGGCTACGTCAAATGCATGCTCAGCCGCGACCGCCCGTGTGCCAGAAAAATTGTCGGTATCACTCATCCGCGAAGCATACCCAACTCCGCGATTTCCGGTTCGCTAAATCAAATCGTAACACCGTCAAATCGTCACGCCGCCGTCAACAACGATACTTTGCCCGGTTACGAACGAGCCCGCCTGTGATGCCAGAAAGATGGCGGCGCCCGCAATCTCGTCGGGCTCTCCGATGCGGCGCAGCGGGGTGATGGCAGTGCGCTGCTTGAGCATCTCGGCGTCTTCCCACAGGGCTTTGGCAAAGTCGGTCTTGATCAAGCCCGGCGCGATGCAGTTGACGCGAATATTGTGTGGACCGTATTCAACCGCCAGATTGCGCGCAAGCTGAAAGTCGGCTGCCTTGGAGATGTTGTACGCGCCGATCACCGGCGATCCGCGCAGCCCACCAATCGACGACACGATGATGATCGCACCATCCTTGCGCTCGATCATTTGCGGCACCGCAAATCCAATCAGCCAGTGATTTGCGATAACGTTGTTTTCAAGTATTTTCCGAAACTGATCGTCCTCAATTCCCGCCAGCGGGCCGTAGTAAGGATTGCTTGCTGCATTGCACACAAGGATGTCAACCTTGCCAAACTGTGCCGTTGTTTCATCCACCAAATGCTTTAAATCCTCCTTAGAGGATATGTTTGCCGGTATCGAAATGGCTGCGCCCGAGCCGTACTGTGCGTTGATCGCGCGGGTTACTTCGGCACACGGTTCTGGCTTGCGCGACGAAATCACGACTTTCGCGCCCTGCTCGGCCATGCGCTCGGCAATCGCCTTGCCGATGCCGCGTGACGATCCAGTGATGATGGCGACCTTTCCGGTCAGTGAAAAAAGGGACATGCGGGCTCTCCTTGTCGCGTCGTAGTCAGTGATTCGCCGCGTGGTCTGTACGACGGGTTGAAGAGGTGCTGATATGAATCGCTGCATGATCAATCTGCGGGCACTTCCGGTGCCTGCTTCCTGAAAGTGCGCAATGAGTATTCGTTTTGATGGCAAAGTCGCCATCGTCACCGGGGCTGGCGGTGGTCTGGGTAAACAGCATGCGCTCGCTCTGACCGCGCGCGGCGCCAAGGTTGTTGTTAATGACTTTGCTCGCGCAGTGCCGGGCGTTGATGGCGTTGCGTTGTCCTCTGCGGACGCCGTGGTCAACGAGATTCGTGAGGCGGGTGGTACAGCGGTCGCCAATCATGCTTCGGTCACTGACGAGGCAGCCATAGCTGCGATGGTTCATGAAACGGTTGATCGCTGGGGCCGTATCGATGTACTGGTCAACAACGCGGGCATCCTGCGCGACAAAAGCTTTGGGAAAATGGAATTGTCCGACTTTCGCCTCGTCCTTGACGTACATCTCATGGGAGCTGCTATCTGCACAAAAGCCGTATGGGAGTTCATGCGAACCCAAAAATACGGTCGCATTGTGATGACGACATCGTCCTCCGGTTTGTACGGCAACTTTGGTCAAGCCAACTACGGGGCGGCCAAGATGGCCCTTGTGGGCTTGATGCAGACGCTCGCTATTGAGGGCGCAAAAGACAATATCCGGGTGAACTGCCTCGCACCGACGGCCGCCACGCGCATGACCGAAGGCTTGATGCCACCTGAAGTACTCACCAGACACGCGCCCGAATCGGTGACGCCGGGGCTGTTGTACCTCGTGTCCGAAGATGCGCCCACCCGCGCGATTCTGTGCGCCGGTGCGGGTACCTTCGAGCGCGCCTACATCACGCTCACGGGAGGCGTACATGTGGGAATCGGCCCGGACGCCGCCGAGCGTATTGCGAGTGACTTCGCCGCCATTTCCGATCGCACCAACGAGATCGTTCCTGAAAACGGCGGCGCACAGGGAAGAAACGAAGTCGCCAGGGCGATAGCGGCTAGCTAGCGCTCGCATGATCGGTGGCCTTGTGCCGCCCATACTCCATGCGGGCAATGGTGCGGTTATGCACTTCATCCGGACCATCGGCCAGCCGCATCGTGCGCATGCTGGCGTACTGCTTCGCCAGCCCCGCGTCGGTCGACACCCCGGCAGCACCAAACGCCTGAATGGCGTTGTCGATGATGCGGAGCGCCATACGCGGTGCCGCCACCTTGATCATGGCGATTTCCTGGCGGGCGATCTTGTTACCGACCTTGTCCATCATGTCGGCGGCCTTGAGGCACAAAAGGCGTGTCATCTCAATGTCAATGCGAGCCTCTGCGACGCGCTCATCCCACACCGATTGCTCGGAAATGCGCTTGCCAAACGCAACCCGCGACTGCAGACGTTTGACCATTTTTTCGAGCGCCACTTCGGCGCTGCCAATAGTGCGCATGCAATGGTGAATGCGGCCCGGCCCGAGTCGACCCTGCGCGATCTCAAAGCCCCGGCCTTCGCCCAGCAAGAGATTTTCGGCAGGCACGCGTACGTCGTGGAACACAACCTCGGCATGACCGTGCGGCGCGTCGTCAAAACCAAACACGGGCAACATCCGCACGATTTCTATGCCCGGTGTGTCCAGGGCCACCAGAATCTGCGACTGCTGCGAATGGCTCGGCGCGTCCGCGTCGGTCTTGCCCATCACAATCGCCAGTTTGCAGCGCGGGTCGCCCACACCTGAGGACCACCATTTTCGGCCGTTAATAACGTAGTGATCGCCGTCACGTCGCATCGACGTCTGGATGTTGGTTGCGTCGGACGAAGCAACGTCAGGCTCAGTCATCAGGAAGGCTGAACGAATCGTGCCTTCCAGCAGCGGCTGCAACCAAATCGCCTTGTGTTCAGCGTTGCCGTACCGGGCCAGCACTTCCATGTTGCCGGTATCCGGTGCCGAGCAATTGAACACTTCGGAGGCAAATCCGACTTTGCCCATTTCTTCGGCGCACACCGCATATTCAAGGTTGGTAAGGCCAGCACCGCGGTACGGACTGTCCTCCGGCAGTGAATCTTTCGGCAGGAAGAGATTCCACAAGCCCTCGGCTTTCGCCTTTGCTTTTAGCGCTTCCACGACCGGTACCACCTGCCAGCGGTTTTCGCCAAAACCTTTCATTTGTTCGTGATACGTTGGCACGGCAGGGTAGACATGCTGATTCATGAAAGCGATGACGCGGGCGCGCCAAAACGTCTGCCGTTCGGACATGGTGAAGTTCATGAGACCCTCCTGGTGTGCCGACGCAATCATGCGATGGGCAAGTGACAACTGAAAAGTATTTTTGGTGTGCGGGCGAACTGGCGCGACGCTGCGTCTTTATGGCGCGTCTTTCTCGCCCGCCTTTTGCCGCACCCATTATTCCATTTTTATCCAGCATCCGAAATATCCGCTGGATTTTCGTGCGGTCTTGTGCGTACTGGTTTTTCTTTTTCTTGTTGTGAGGAATCGTGTGGCGATGTTTGACGCGTTCCATCGTCGGCATAATTGAATGTCATGCCGACTGGGCATTTATGGCAACCCCTCCCCCCGCCGTCTAATATCAACCAACGACCTGCGCGCACTGCCGAGCCCGCAGCTGGAAGCATCGTTTGCGGCGTACACCGACATGTTCCGCCACATTCGCGCGCTGCCCGCTCGATCCCTTCATTGCGGCGCTGGTTGCCGTCGGAGTGATCAACGCCTCCGCCGAACTGCAGCGCTGGGCCCCCAGCGTCAACGCAGACAACGCAGCCGACATCTGTTTGCGGCCGGTATTTTGTGGACTGTTTTGCGACTGATCCTGCCAGGGATGACTGGCCGTTTCAGCCAACAGCTTTTTCACTAAAGCCTCAAGCTATATGGGCTAGCTATCGTTTTTATTGATTATTGATAACAGGATAAAGGAAGCGTCTAGCCCACGTAAGATCAGGCTTTCAGCAAGAAGCCATACTGACTTTTGATATACCACTCACTCGAACCATGTAAGCGCACAAAATCAGAAGGCGTTATCCATCCTGCGAAAATAGCGCCATGATTGACGCTACCAACAAAACGAACAGCACACCGAGCCCGTGGCGCCTGACCACCGCCCCGATGATGGACTGGTCGGATCGACACTGCCGCGTGCTGTTCCGCATGCTCGCGCCCAGTGCGCGGCTGTACACCGAAATGGTGACCACCGGGCCGTTGATCTTTGGTGGCGAAGAGCAACATCGTCGGCATCTGCGTTTCTCGGAGGTTGAACATCCCGTTGCGCTGCAACTTGGCGGCAGTGAGCGCGATGACCTCGCGCGTGCTGCAAAAATTGGGGTTGATTGGGGCTACGACGAGATTAATCTCAACTGCGGCTGTCCGAGTGAGCGCGTGCAACGCGGCGCGTTCGGTGCCTGTCTCATGGCCGAGCCAACGCTCGTGGCGGATTGTGTGAAAGCGATGGTTGACGTCGTTCCGTCGCATGTACCAGTCACCGTCAAACATCGCATCGGGCTCGATTACAACGAAAGCTATGACTTCGTGCGCGACTTCGTGGGCACCGTGGCTGCCGCAGGTTGCAAGGTGTTCATCGTGCATGCGCGCAACGCCGTGCTCAAAGGTTTAAGCCCGAAAGCGAATCGCGAAATTCCGCCGCTGCGTTACAGCATGGTGACGAAGTTGCGCGAAGATTTTCCTCGGCTGACTTTCGTGCTCAATGGCGGCATTTCGACTGTCGGTCAATGCATCAATTTGCTGGATGCGGATGCGGAGGCACCCGCTGGAGCGGCTCTGCGGCGACCCACCGAAACCCCACCCGTGGCGTCAGTCGCGGCAGAGCCGCTCCTACAAAAGCAAGGTTCGCTGCGATTCGAGGGGATCATGCTGGGCCGCGCCGCCTATCACGACAGCTACGTGCTCGCGCAAACGCAAAGCGCGATATTCAACACACCGCTTCCGTCACGTGAAGAAATCGTCGAAAAGATGCTTGCGTATGTGGAGCAAGAAATCGCGTTGACGAACGGCAATTCGCACCCGACACGGATGCGCGATGTGTCGCGTCACATGCTCGGCTTATTCACGGGGCAAGTCGGTGGCAAGTCATGGCGGCGCATGCTCTCGGACGCGACTTTACTCAATGCAAATGATCCGCAACTCTTTCTGAAGGCACTCCCCTACCACGGTGACTATGACGATCACCGACAGCCGGTGCTGGATGCGATGGCAGGCTAGCGACACGCATTAGTCAATCTTCAATCCGGTCTTCTCGATAATCCGCTTCCACGTCATCTGTTCTTTCTTGATGAAGGAGGCGAACTGCTCCGGTGTGCCGCCGCCAGCACGCGCATCATCTTTGGTAAATTTTGCGGTGATGCCGTTGCTCTTGAGTGCATTGTTAGCAGCGGCGTTGAACTTGTCGATGATTGCTTTCGGTGTTTTTGCGGGCACCAGAATGCCGTACCACTGCGACGTTTCAAAGTCTTTGTAACCGCTCTCCGCGACGGTCGGCACGTTCGGCAAAGAGGCCATCCGGTCATGCGAACCGACCGCGAGCGCGCGCAATTTACCTGCGCTGATTTGCCCCATCAGAGCGGGCGCTCCAGTGAACGTCGCCTGCACGCGACCGCCCAGAATGTCCTGCAGCATCGGCCCCGTGCCTTTGTACGGAACATGGATCGCCTTGATCCCGCTCTCCGCCATGAAGTATTCCATCGCCAGATGACCCGAGGAGCCGTTGCCCGCCGAACCATAGGTAATCGTGTCGGGCTTTGCCTTCGCCAGCGCAACAAATTCCTGAAGCGTTTTTGCGGGAACATCGGGCGACACTGCCAGCAAACTCGGCACTCGTGCCAACAAAATCACAGGCGCGAATTCTTTGTTGACGTCGTACGGATGTTTTGGCATCGCGTACGGATTCACAGCAAGCGTTCCGACGTGTCCAAGGATGATCGTGTAGCCGTCGGGCTCGGCTTTCGACACCTCAGTCATCGCGATCACGCCCGCGCCGCCTGGCTTGTTCTCGACGAACACGGTTTGGCCAAGCGTTGTTGACAACTCCTGCGCCACCGCGCGAGCAACGATTTCACTGGTGCCACCGGGTGCGAACGGCACGACAAAGCGGATGGGTTTTGTTGGCCATTGTTGTGCGCTGGCTGTGAGCGCAAGGCTTGCGAGAGCCAGTGCTGCAAATTTTTGAATCATGTTGCGTTTCTTTAGCTAAAAAATTAGAGCACCACTAGAAATTCGTTTTTCGGAATGAGGTGCGAGGCGTGGGGCGCACAGCAACCGCAATGTACGCCCTGGTACATGAGCGCTTTTGGCAAATGTGCGAGCACCCCACAACGAAGCAATTCGCCCGAACAACGGATTTTTAGGAGCGATGGCTCGTGCTGCTGTTTTGATGCGTACCGGAAGTGTCGCGTGTTGCCTCGTTGACGGCAACCACGCCACCGAGCATCGGGGATTGCGCAGATACGTCTGCTACCGCTTGTGATTTTTGGCCATTTCGGTGCGATGGCAGATTCGCGTTGACTAGCGTCACATTTGAGTGATACTCTTTTTATTCCACTGTCATAGAGATAGTTATGTTTTCTTCTCAAATGCTTCCCTTCCGCCCGTTATCGTTTAGCAACGTTTTGTCTTACTCGGCACCATGAAGCTGACTATGCGATTCAGCTCACACTCCCTTTGCCACTACATTCACTTGCGGCTCCATCCAATGATTGCCGCAGTGCTCGGACTCGTGGCGCTGTTCACCGCGCCGGTCTATGCTCAGGGCTCGATTCGCCTGTCTGCCCTGCCTGTGGAATTTGTTCCGTTCGAAGTGGTGGTACAGACGAGCAGCAGCTACTGCTATGACGCGACTTTCCCATTACTTGGTGAAACGCAATACGGCGGGGGTACGCTATCCGTCGTTCTGACTCACATGAGTTCGCCGTTGCTTCGGAGAGAAGTTCCTGCAACCTGTGGGCGAGAGCGGCGTTTCACCGTGCCGGGATTGCCGCGGGGTCTACAAGCACTCAGAGTCGACATTACTGATAGAGGAGTTAGCGAGGGCGCGCACGTGAGCGAAAGCATCACGGCTAATTTCGACGTAGCGCCTTTCAGCGCGACGGCGTCATTGGTCAATTTTTGGACAGGCCGATTTCGACCGGCGCTGGTAGATGGGCCTTGGTCGTTTGTATTGACACCAAGTCGGTTCTCTCCATTCTTCGGTCAGTGGGACTGGCTCGAAGTGGGCGATCCGCTCATCGGTTACACGTTCAAAGCATTTGCGCTGACAGTTTCAGATCGCCTCCCCGACGCGTTGGCCCCGTTGTACTCCCTGAGCTATCCTTTACCCTATGGAGGCGTGTACTGGACAACCGACAAAGCAGTTGCGCAGCGCCTTGCCACAGAGTGGGCCAAGCCCGTGCAGACGGCGCAGTGGGCCGTTGGTCGCTATGTGAACGGTGCCTGCCCAATTGGCATGTCACCGGTGTATCAGGCGTTTCACGTGCAAGCCGTTAGTCACCGGTGGACGCAGTCGCGAACTGCCTATGCAGCGCTTCTCGCGAATGGCTATTTGGGGGACGGTCCAACATGGTGTGCGCCTGCGCTTCGAGGTGAGTAGGCAGCAATTAAACTTTTGGGAGTTCAGCGAGCTAGTTGGCGCGTTAGGGGCAAGCAACTGGCCGGGGATCGCGCCTACCTGGCGCGAGGGCTCACGAACTCGGGTGCTCGGGTGCTCGGGTGGCAGTTGGCCGTGGCGTTACCCTGCGAAATTTGCAGCCTTCGTGCAGTGGCGCCCCCGATTTCAACCTAGTGCCTCAATTTCGACGCCGCCATGGAAGTATCGGACCGACGTCTATCCGCTTACGTCGAGTGTTTACTAAAAGATTTGAGCGCGCAGGAGGGTGTCTTGCCAACTGAGTTGGCGACGCTCAGTGCATCTTCGCACGTCAAGCTCAGGCGTGAACCGCGGCGACTACCCTTCGGGACGCATCCGCAACAACTGTCCGCAACCACCGCTGGGCGGCCGCAGTTTGTGTGCGCCTGTGCCACACCATATCGACGCGTACGGACGGTATGTCGAAGGGCAAATCCACCACCACCAACTGATCGCTGATACCCGTCGACGGCACAAAATGCCTCGGCAGAACCGCTAGCAAATCCGAGCCAACGACCACACGACCGGCAGTGAAAAACTGATTGACGGTCAGCACGATTCGCCGCTTTCGGTTGATCACGGCGAGGGCTTCGTCGACAAAGCCAAACGGTCGCCCAGAAAAGCTTACCAGCAGGTGGTGCGCGTCGCAGTAGGCCTCCAGGGTCAGCGGCGCGTTGACCAGATCGGCTGCCAGGGGATGGCCTCGCCGCATCACACACACATATTCGCCACTGTAGAGCTGGCTATTGGCCAGACTGTCCGGGCTACCGGTTTGCATTGATTGCAGGCTGATCGCCGCAACGACCGCGGGAAAGTAGCCCACTGCGAGGTCAACTTCGCCTGCTTCCAGCAACGCTCGGGGATCGCGGGTTGTCAGCGGCAGCACACGCAGATTGATTTTGGGTGCATGCACTTCGGTGTGGCGGATCATTGGCGGAATCAGCATGGCCGCCGTGGCATCCGCCATCGCCAGGACGAAACCCTGCTGCGACCTCGCCGGATCGAAAACGTCGGGCGCGATGCTCGCCTGAAGTGCGGCAAGTGCGTCGCGCACCACCGGCCATAGAGCGATTGCTCTGGGCGTCGGAGCGATTCCATAGCCCGCTCGGGTCACCACTTCGTCGCCCAGTGCCTCGCGAAGCCTTCGCAGCGCGTTACTCGCGGCAGGCTGCGTCATCGCCAGGTTTTCTGCGGCTCGCGTGATGTTGCGCGTCGCCATAACTTCGTCAAAAACACGAAGCAGATTGAGATCAAGTGTGCGGAAGGCGTGAAGCATCGCTACGTTTTAAATCAATTCTATGAATACTATCGATCACTAATATAAATTGGAAATATATCAGGGGATACCCTAAATTAAAGGTGTTGCCTTCGCGACTCACCAAGTTTTAAGAATGAAGCGCGACAAATTGAAAAGGAAACAGAAATTATGGCTTCTCACTTTCACACGACGCACGACGGCCTGGAACGCCTCATTGCGGGCGCTTCCGCCGCTAAAGGCGCTTTTTCTGACATCTTTTCAGCGAAACATCTACCCACCTACATGCTCGCCGCGACCATCATGGCGGTTGTCACCACCGTCGAGCGTGCTATCGACGTTGCACATGCGGGATTCACCTTCGAATGGGCAGCGCTGACCATCGTCGCCTTGCTCACGTTCGGCCTGCTCTCCAACGCCGTTGTACGAAGCACGCGCGCCTCACAAAACTGGTACGCCGAATACACAGGCCGCACCCAACAGCTGCGCGCAGACGCCAGACTGTGGGCCGAAGCCCGGCGCGACCCGCGCGTCATGAGCGACATCGTAGCCGCAGAGGGTCGACAGGGCGGCAACTTCTAGCGAGTAACAACACCTCGCCTTCTTGCTTCATTCATTTTTACAAACGTCGCCACGAGCGATATTTAGAAAAGGACACCATCCTCATGTCTACTCACTTCCCCTCCACCCACGACGGCCTTGATCGCATCATCGAAGGCGCAGCCGCAGCCAGGGGCGTTTTTTCTGATATTTTCTCTGCCAGGCAAGTGCCGACCTATGTGCTCGGCTTCGGCATCATGGCCGTAGTCACCGCGACGGAGCGCGCTCTCGACGCCGTGCAGACCGGATTCGCGTTTGAATGGGCAATATTGACCATCGTCGCACTGCTTACGTTTGGGCTTTTGGCCCGTGTTGTCATTCACAAAACCCGTGCCGCACAAGCCTGGTTTGCAGACCACGCCAGACGCGCACGTCAGACTCGCTCCGACGGCAAGCTTTGGGACGCGGCGCGGCACGATCCTCGCGTAATGAACGATCTGCTGGCAGCGCAAGGGCGCAGCAACGAATTTCTAGCCGAGCGGACACCGGCTAAAGTTCTGTCCGGTCAGGTCGACGACGGGCTAGCGCCGCTCGCGCCATGGGTTCAACTGACGCGCTACTACTAG
>JAYUWL010000222.1:0-32138 GCA_043753585.1 Burkholderiales bacterium | reverse complement strand
TTTTCAGGCCATCGAGCGCTTGTGGTGTGTGAGATTTTTCCATTTGTCTATTATCAGTTCAGTCGCCCAGCCACGCCCTCATCACCGCCACCGCAAGCCCGATGACAGCGGCCCATTGAAAGCCCGCTTGAAACAAGCAACGCGTGCCGCCCGAATCATAAAAATGCTGCAATCGGGTCGCCCCATCGCGCGCGGAGTTTCTTGGGCGGCTGGAAACCTCCCTCGCCACCTTCAAACGAGACATTGAGTATTTGCGCCGCGAACAAAATGCGCCCATTGTCTGGAGCGCCGTGCAACGCGCCTACACCTTAGCTGTGCCGTCTGGCGCACACGCGCGACGTGAATCCATCCCCGGCACCTGGTTTGACCGCGAGGAACTGCTCGGGCTCATCGCCATTCAGCAAATACTCAGTCAAATCGAGCCGCGATTGCTGCGCGATGTGCTTCACCCGCTGCGCGAACGCACCGCATCAATCCTGCTCGGCAGTGGCCTGGCCGGCGACCAACTGCAACAAGCACTGACAAGAATCAAAGTGCTGCCCATGCAACGGCGCGCCGTTGATGATCTGCTCTTTGAGCGAATCGTCGCAGCCCTGGTTGACAGAAGACAGATCGCGGTCGAATAGATACAGCGGCAAACCCGCGAACCCACACAACGCATCCTTTCGCCGCAGCGCATCGTCTCCTACCGCGACAACTGGTATCTGGACGCATGGTGTCATCTTCGCCAAGCGCTGCGTACGTTTTCGCTGGACACGCTTCGCGACGCACATGTGTCTGACGACACCGCGGAGGACATCGACGCCGCCACGCTCGATCAGCACTTCGCAGGAAGCTACGGCATCTTCGCAGGCGCAGCCACACAACACGCTGTGTTGCGATTCAGCTCACGCGTGGCAGGCTGGATAGAGCGCGAACAATGGCACCCCGAGCAAGCTACCGCCCAACTCGCCAGCGGCGAAATTGAATTGACAGTGCCCTATGCCAACGCAACCGAACTCGTGCGCGACACTCTGAAATGGGGCCCGGATGTCGAGGTCATTGCGCCAGTTTCCCTACGCGAACAGGTAGCACGCGCAGCGCGGGCGACGGCGGATCGGTATTTGTGAAGATATTTTTGCGGTGGCTCATGCTGTGAGCCTGCGCACTGATACGCTGCACTCTCAATCACACGCCATTTTTTTCAATCGGAGCCTCGTTCGCAACCTATGAACTCTGCGCGACAAGATTTGATATCTCACTACTGGGGAAAGGCGGACGAAAACTACATCGGAGCGCATTCCTGGCATTCGCTCGGGAATCACAGTTTGGACGTAGTCGCGGTTGCTGCGTCGTGGTGGGATGTATGTGCGCCGCTGCGCGGCAACATGTTGGTGGCGTTTGATGAGTTGACGTCCAAGCAGGAACGTCAACTGCGAGCATGGGTGCTATTTTTTGTCGCACTGCATGATCTCGGTAAGTTTGACATACGCTTCCAGCTCAAGTCACCGGCTGCCACGGCAGCGGCGTGGAAGCCAATGCAACAAAA
The DNA here is from genome assembly GCA_043753585.1 of Burkholderiales bacterium. GTDB lineage: Bacteria > Pseudomonadota > Gammaproteobacteria > Burkholderiales > Casimicrobiaceae > Casimicrobium. The sequence continues at coordinate 30,610 of JAYUWL010000222.1, read as the reverse complement.
AGATCACGAACTGGCAACTGGTGCCATCAAAACGTTTGACCACGGCCACGCGGGTATCGCATGGGCATATCGCGAATACGAGACTTGGTTAAGCCGAGACGACGCTGACTGCGCGATCTGGGAGCGCTGGCAACCGTGGCTATCGAGCGTTACCGGGCATCATGGCGACTTCTATGGCGCAAGCATGCAGGGGCTTACCCTTGACACGGATGAAGTCATCATCGCACACGATCAATTGGCACGGCACGCCTTTGTCGACGCGTTATCCCAATTGTTTCTTGAACCCGCAGAGTTGTCACTAAACGATCTACCGCCACCATGTTCGCCAACTGCGCGCTCCCTGCTAGGGGGTTACTGCGCGGTGTGCGATTGGGTTGGTTCCAATGTCGCGGAATTTGACTACCGTGCTCCACGCGCGGACATGAACGAGTACCTTCGCGAGCGCGTCGTTCAAATTCAATCGAGCGCCCTTCTGAAACGGTTTGGCCTCCTGGCAGTTGCCTCGCCTTATGCTGGCGTGAGCGCCCTGTTAGGTATCGGCGAGTCACCGCGCGGTGTTCAGACTGAGATTGATCGACTGGCAGTGGTGCCAGGACTGACGTTGATCGAAGCGCCCACCGGCAGTGGAAAGACCGAAGCCGCCCTGGCGTACGCGTGGCGATTGCTCGACACGGGGGTGGCCGACAGCGTCGTGTTTGCGCTACCCACACAAGCAACCGCGAACGCCATGCTGTTGCGAGCAGAAGCGTTTGCCACTACGGTTTTCGGTAACGCCAATATTGTTCTGGCACACGGCAAACGACAGTTCAATGAAGGCTTTCAGAGGCTGGCTGCAAACGGCGGACGAGTTCCCGCACAGGGAAGAGTTGAAGCTTCCGTGCAATGCGCTGCGTGGCTCGCTAGCAGCCGAAAGCGCGTTTTTCTTGGACAGATCGGTGTATGTACTGTTGACCAGGTGTTGCTCTCGGTGCTGCCCGTGCGTCACAAATTCGTTCGCGCGTTTGGTATCAACAAATCAGTGTTGATCGTTGATGAGATTCACGCGTACGACGCCTATATGCACGGCCTGCTGGGCGAAGTATTACGCCAACAGAAAGCCAATGGCGGAAGCGCTGTACTTCTGTCCGCCACGCTGCCCGCGAACGCGCGTGCAAAACTCCTGAAAGCCTGGGATGCCAGTGGAGCCGATGTTGCCCCGTATCCTGCACTGTGGCATGCCGTGGATGGCGGTGTTGAACTTTACTCGGTTAGCGAAGACCAGCGTCCGCCCCAACGCGAAGTCGGCACCGAATGTCTCAAGCTTCCCGGTGCATTTCCTGACGCGCCTGTCATCGCTCGCATCATCGCCGCGGCCGAATCCGGTGCTCGGGTCGCAGTAGTGATGAATCTGGTCGACGATGCCCAGCGGCTGGCTCGGCTGCTGCGCGACCAAACCGAGTTGGATGTAGATTTATTCCACGCACGGTATCGCTTTGTTGACCGGCAGAAAAAAGAGACGAGCACACTCGCGCATTACGGTCGCGCAGCTTCGCGCCAGACAGGCCGAATATTGGTTGCGACTCAAGTCGTTGAACAGAGCCTTGACTTGGATTTTGACTGGCTGCTGACGCAAATTTGTCCGGTAGATTTGCTCTTTCAGCGAATGGGTCGATTGCACCGTCACGCGCGTACAAACCGCTCAGCGGGTTTTGAATTGCCGCGCTGCACCGTGTTGTCAGTTGACGGCGACGACTATGGTTTGCACAAACTGATTTATGGCAACACCCGCGTTCTCTGGCGTACAGAGCAGCTACTGCATTCCACGAAGGTAATTACTTTCCCCGAAGCGTATCGAGCCTGGATCGAACGGGTCTATCAGCGAGACGACTGGAACGACGAATCGGAAAGCATTGCGCTCGATTACGATAGGTTTCACGTAATGCAGCGCACCCGCGAGAATGACGCGTTAAGACTTACGACCATGACCGTGGCCAGCTTTCGAGATGATGACGACAGAATCACAGGCTTGACGCGTGACGGCGAAATGAGCTTGACGGTGCTGCCGATCCAGCGCGATGGTCGTCTGCTAGATGGGCAAAGCCTGAACCTCATACCTGAGCGCGAACTCGCCGAAGCGCTCAATCTCAATGCCGCCCCAGCACCGGCGAGTTGGAAAAATAACTTGCGAGATTGCCATATGGAAACCGAAGGGGCGCTCGCTGGCTACGTGCAGATCGAAATGACGGCCACGGGGAATGGAAACTGGTGCGCTGTGAACGGTAAATACCGCTACTCGGAAGATTTTGGATTGGAGAAAAATCGCGATGAATCTGCTTGAAGACCCCTGGATTCCGGTACGTGCCAACGGCGGAACAGGAGCGTTTCGACTACTCACTTACCGGGAACTGCTATGTGAGCCAGACGAGGCATGGCAGATAGGCTTGCCGCGCGACGACCTTGAACTTGCTTGCCTGCAATTGCTGGTGTGTATGACTCAGGTCATGTTCCTGCCCGAAGATGAGCGAATGCTCCGCGCGCGCATCGCCAAGCCGCTTTCGGTCACGGAATTTGATTCCGGTACAGCGCCATGCTGCGACTGCTTTGATCTCGACCACGCTACCCAACCGTTCATGCAGTCACGTGGGGTGAAAGCAGTCGAAGACACGCCGATTCAGAAACTCTTGATCGGCCTGCCAGAGGGCAATAATCACGCGTTTTTCAATGAGGCGGGTGAAGTGCGCCAGTTGTGCGGATCCCTCGCAGCCATCGCATTGTTCAATCAGGCATCGAACTGCCCTAGTTTCGGGGGTGGTTTCAAAGGCAGCTTGCGTGGCGGCGCGCCAATAACGACGCTGGTACTCGGCTGCGGTCTGCGCGACATGGTCTGGCGCAACGTGCTGACGCGCCCGCGAGTAGCGCTACGCCAAATATCCATGTCAACGTGGGCAGAAGACCAGCCTACTTGGGTTCGGCCTATTGTTGATAAATCTATCGTGCCTTGGGATGAAATCGGCTTGATTCGCGGATTGTTTTGGCAGCCTGCACGGGTGGAGTTGGTGAAATCAGCCGCCAACGAACCGTGCGACCTATTGGGGGGCGAGCCCGGCTCTACATATTCCGGATTCCGCAAGGAAAAATTCAATTTCACTGTGCATGGGGTGTGGCCTCATCCACATGGCACACTGAGTATGACCAAAAAAAATGGCTTGCTTGAACAGCGATTTACCAGCTTTACAACAACCGCACCAGCTTGGACACACCTTTCAGAATTTGTGGTGCCGCGTAGCCTTGATGATGCCAACGTCAAAGAAGGTGTCGTCCCAGCCGGGCCAATCACTCAGGTCAGCGAGATGGACGGTAGCAGCCTAAATCTTGTTATTGGTGGCTATCGAACCAATAAGGCTTCGGTGTTGGAACGTCGACACGAATTAGTGAGTTTGGCTCAAGGCTGGCGTAATGACAAGGAACGCCTACCAAAGTTGGTGGGTATCGGTAATGAAGCCAAGAAAGCGCTTCGAGGGAAGCTTTTCTTCGCTGCGCAGGGCAACAAAGACAAGGGTTTGAAAGGCATCGGCGCAGCCATTCATGAAACCGCTGAAAAGCTGTTTTACGCACGCACTGAAAGATTGATTCATGAAACGTTTTCTAACGAGTACACATGGAAAACATGGGCGCCAGCGAGGCGAGATTTCGCCGGAAAGTTGGCTGGACATTGCCGCGATATTTTTGAAGAACTGACCGCTCCTTACGCAATGAAACCAGAATTGATTCCGGTGATTGCCTGGGCGCGGCGAAATATGAACAGCGATCTGAAGAAACTAACGGAGGAAGCATGAGCGCCGAACTACCCGACTTTGCCGCGTTAAAAGTGCGCTTCGAAAGCGATGCGTTCTCGAACGGCGCGCGTGCTGAATTGCGACGTTTAGCTGAACCGAATGAAGTCGCTTTTTGCCCGGCGCTTTACCGGTTGTTTCCAGGAGAAAAACCAGCGGAGTGTCATCTACGGCTGGCGTTTTTGTTACCGAGTTGCTCGCACGACCCGCGGGCCAAGTCGCTGGGCGTGCAACTGGCCGCCGCACATGTCGCCGAAGCGCGCGTGTTGCAAGTAGCGCGCGCCCGCGTGCCGCTTGATCTGATTCAGCTACGACGCCTGTTGACGTACATCAAACCCGCTGTCGACTGGAATCAGTTCGGCCGCATGGTGTGGTTCTGGAACGAAAGATCAAAACAACAACTCATCGAAGACTACTACCTCGCAAAATTCACCCCCGCCAAAGGAGCCAAATAAATGTCCACCCAAAATTTCATTAATTTCCATGTGCTGATTTCTCACAGTCCATCGTGCCTGAATCGCGACGACATGAACATGCAGAAAACGGCCGTGTTCGGTGGCGTCAATCGCGTGCGTGTTTCCAGTCAGTCGTTGAAAAGGGCGATGCGCACTAGCGACTATTACCTCAGTCACTTAGGCGCTGCCTCGACACGCACACGTGAACTTGAGAAGCTCATCCCTATCTTTACTGAAGCTTTGCAGGGGGAATTTGAGCGAAGCCTGATTGCCAAAACTATGGAACTCTTTGTCAGAGCGAACTCCTCTGAAGAGGAAACGGATGAAGATTCGGAACAGGAAGGCAACCAGCGTGGCGAAGGGGTCAAAAACAAAAAATTAGCAGTGGCACCATGGTCTATTGAAGAGATTCGCGTGCTGTGTGGCATTGTCGGCGGCGTGTCTTTAACCGATGACGAAGACAAAAAAGCAAGGGAAACTTCCAAGAAAAAGGGCAGGAAGGCAAAAACCGAACAAGAGTGCATTGATGAGGCTCTCACCAAAAAACGCATCAAAGCGGTGAGCGAAAAAAGCGATCAAGTACGAAAGGCGATTGCTTCGTCGCTAGACATTGCGCTGTCTGGTCGGATGGCAACCTCGGGCCTGATGACGTCGGTAGATGGCGCCATGGCCATCGCACATGCCATCACCACCCATGCGGTCGAACCGCAGGACGTGGACTGGTTTACTGCCGTGGATGACTTGACGCAAGACGCAGGAGAAACCGGTGCCGGCCATCTGGACACACAGCAATTTTCTTCCGGCGTCTTCTATCGCTACGCGAGCCTCAACCTGAAGCAATTGCAGGTGAACCTCGGGCTGCTGGCGGATATGAAAAGCGCTGAGACCGACGCGTCCCGTAAGTCGGCGCTTGACATCGCTCGGCACGTGCTCCACATGCTCGCGACCGTGGTGCCTTCCGCAAAGCAACAATCGTTTGCGGCACATAACCTTGCTGATTTTGCCATTGTCAGTTTTTCCGATCAGCCAATTTCACTCGCCAATGCGTTCGAGCAACCCGTGCGGCGCGACCCTAACGGTGGCTATCTAAAACCATCAATGCTGGGTCTTGCTGAGTATTGGAGCCGGGTAAATCATGCCTACGATCTTCAAGAAAACGCATGCGCATTTGCACTGGATGCCGGCGTCAAGCTACGCACGGACAGCGCTTTGGGTTCGCTCAAAGCGTTGGAATCGTGGATTGTCAACGACGGGCAAGGCAAGGAGTAGGCTGTGCCTCGCTTTTTAATTCTGCGGCTGGATGGCCCAATGCAGGCATGGGGTACGCACACTTACGAGGACTTTCGGCCTTCAAACAATTTCCCCACGCGCAGCGCGCTGCTGGGTTTGTTGGGTGCTTGTCTTGGGCTTGAGCGTCATGACGTGGCGGCACAAACACAGCTTGCCGGAAGTGTCGAATTCAGCGTGCGACTAGACAACAAAATTGCCCGTCCTGGGCGTGACGCCATAGTCGAAAAACGCGCACAGAAAATGCCAGATTTCCACACAGTATTGAATGCACGCAAGGTCGATGGCTCAAAAAACAAGTTCCCTATCGTATCTCGGCGCGAGTATCTTTTTGATGCGGCGTTCACCGTTGCGGTGAGCTGCAAGCCTGACGCTTCAATTGAATTAGCGCGGATCGCAGAAGCGGTACGGCAGCCCTGCTATACGCCATCGCTCGGCCGACGGTCTTGCCCCATCGCCCGCCCGCTGTTCGATAGCGAGGTCGACGCGCCCGATGGCAAAAGCGCACTGAATGCGACGCCCGTTCCCGGTGGCCTCATTTACAGCGAAAGCGTTATCTCGGAGCGACCGTTGCGACTGCGCGATGTACCGATTCAGGGGCGCAGCCGACAGTTTGCAACGCGCATGGCCTACCTGCACACGCAACCGCAGGAGCCGCCATGTTCCTGAGTCGCGTTGAAATTCCGTGGCCCGCTGCGCGCAATCCGTATGACCTTCATCGCCAGCTCTGGCGATTGTTCCCTGGACAAAACCCGGAAGCACGTATTGGCGGTGAAGATGATCGGCAGGGGTTTTTGTTCCGCGTCGAAGAGAATTTGACTGGACGGGCGGCTCGCGTACTGGTGCAATCGCGATTGGCTCCGACTGGAGCGGACGGCTTGGTTCTTCTCGCCTCGCGAGGCTTTGATCCACATCCAACAGCTGGCCAACGACTGGCCTACGTTCTGGCCGCTAATCCAGTGAAAACCATCACGGACGCCGACCGGGAAGCCAAGCGCGGTAAACGATCCGAAAAGTGTCGCGTTCCCCTGATCAAAGAGCAAGAGCAGCAACAGTGGCTCGTGCGCAAATTGTCGGGAGCCGCTGCCATCGAATCGTGTGTCGTGCATTCAAATGTCCCTCTGTACTTTCGTAAGGGAAATGGCGGAGGCAAGCTTGTCACCGTGACCTTTGAAGGTGTTTTGTGCGTTACTGAACCGGGTCGATTGACGACGCTTCTCGAGAACGGGATCGGCCCGGCAAAGGGATTCGGTTGTGGCCTGTTGCTGGTGCGACGCGCGTGAATCAATTTTCGATTTGGAAGCTTCACTGATAAACTGCATCGCAATTGCAACGCAAAAACACAATGGTGAAATCATGAAAAACGCGACCTTGCCTTCACTGCGTGTCGACGACGAACTGCGGTCGGCTGCTGAATCCGTTTTGCGGGATGGCGAAACCATTTCCAGTTTCGTTCTGGATGCGGTTCGTCTAAACATCGCCCGTCGTGAAGCGCAGCGCGAATTCATCGCGCGTGGGTTGGCGGCGCGAGATGATGCGGAGCGCACCGGACAATATGTCTCTGCGGCTGACATGCTCAAACGACTCGACCAGACCATCGCGAATGCGCGAGCGAAGCAGAAAATCAGCGTACGCGCACGATGAGCTATGAGGTTCGATTTGCATTCGCCGCAGCCGACGACCTGCAACGTCTGGTTGAGTTTCTTGCCGACAATGATCTAAAGGCGGCAGAGCGAGCGAGATTGGCCATTGGCGAGGCGCTTAAATTATTGAGCCTCTTTCCGTTTAGTTGTCGCAAAGCGTCCGCAGAAAATCCTTTTCTGCGTGAAATGGTCATCACCTTTGGACGCGATGGGTACGTCGCATTGTTTGAGATCGAAGAGGCTAATGTGGTGACCGTATTGTCGGTTCGTCATCAACGCGAAGACGATTACCACTGAGCCAGAAGAGACATGGCCGAACCGCTACCACCTCTTAAACCGATTCCGATCAAGGAACGGTTGTCGATCCTCTATATCGAGTACGGTCGCCTTGATGTGCTGGATGGTGCATTTGTCGTGGTCGATAAGTCTGGCGTTCGTACGCATATTCCGGTCGGCGGCGTGGTTTGCTTGATGCTTGAGCCGGGCACGCGTGTGTCTCATGCGGCCTGTGCGCTTGCTGCGCGCGTGGGCACGCTGCTGGTGTGGATTGGCGAAGCTGGGGTGCGGCTCTATTCGGCGGGTCAACCGGGCGGCGCGAGATCAGACAAACTCTTGTATCAGGCACGTCTTGCGCTGGATGACAATCTACGGTTGAAGGTCGTGCGCAAGATGTATGCGCTGCGATTTGGCGAAGAACCACCACAGCGCCGATCCGTCGAACAATTGCGCGGAATCGAAGGTGTGCGTGTTCGGGAAACATACAAGCGGTTGGCTGCGCAGCATGGCGTGGAGTGGAAGGGTCGCAACTACGACACCAGCGAATGGGACAAGGGAGATTTGCCCAACCGTTGCCTGTCAGCTGCTACATCGTGCCTTTACGGCGTGACCGAAGCGGCTGTACTCGCGGCGGGTTACGCGCCTGCCATCGGATTCATTCACACCGGCAAGCCGCTTTCTTTCGTGTACGACATTGCGGACGTCTATAAGTTTGACACAGTAGTTCCGGTCGCGTTTCGCATTGCTGCGCGCAAGCCCGGTAATCCAGAGCAACAAGTGCGCCTCGCATGTCGCGATACGTTCCGCGAAAGTCATCTGCTCGAACGCATTATCCCCGGCATCGAAGACGTACTGGCCGCTGGAGAAATCGCGCCGCCAGCGCAGTTTGAAGAACAAGTAGGCCCCGCAATTCCTAATCCCACAAACATCGGCGATGCTGGTCATCGTGCTTGAAAACGCGCCTCCGCGTTTACGCGGACGGCTGGCGATTTGGCTGCTTGAAATTCGCGCGGGCGTTTACGTTGGCAACTATTCCGCAAAGGTGCGAGACTACATTTGGAAGCAGGTAGAAGTGGGGCTCGAAGACGGCAACGCAGTCATGGCGTGGCGGGCGAGCAACGAAGCCGGATTTGACTTCGTAACTTTGGGCACAAATCGCCGGATTCCCGTAGAGCTTGACGGCGCGAAATTGGTCAGCTTCCTGCCCGTCGCAAATGATCTTTAACAATTTGTTTAGACGTCTCTGAAAATGACGATGATGGTGGTAGATTTCCTCAGGTGCGATTACGCTTGGTAGATCAATAAGTTACAGGAAGTGTGTTCCCCACACGCGTGGGGATGAACCGATGGATTCTTGGTCGCCGTCAATGCTATTCGCGTGCTCCCCACACGCGTGGGGATGAACCGTCACACGCATGGGCGGCGCTGGCCGTGGCGGTGTGTTCCCCACACGCGTGGGGATGAACCGCAGGTCGAAGAGAACCTGAACTACAGCGGCGATGTGTTCCCCACACGCGTGGGGATGAACCGGTGCGGCGCGATCAACACAACCGCAATAATCGCGTGTTCCCCACACGCGTGGGGATGAACCGATGAGTGACCGCCCGCAGGTATCAGAATCATTGTGTTCCCCACACGCGTGGGGATGAACCGATGTCGTCAGCAGTTTCACGGGCCAACTGAAAGTGTTCCCCACACGCGTGGGGATGAACCGGAATTTATCGTGCCAGTAGTTGCCAGCAACCAGTGTTCCCCACACGCGTGGGGATGAACCGCGACGCATCACAAGCTGCGGGCGCGTGCATGAGTGTTCCCCACACGCGTGGGGATGAACCGTAACGGGCCTCGTTCGTCGCAACCGTTTCCCAGTGTTCCCCACACGCGTGGGGATGAACCGGAGCACTGAACTCCATAGCGGCGGGCGTTACTGTGTTCCCCACACGCGTGGGGATGAACCGTCTGAAATTAACAAAGAGGTAGAGAAATGAAAGTGTTCCCCACACGCGTGGGGATGAACCGCTAAAAAGAACGCCACTATCAAAAAGTAGGGAGTGTTCCCCACACGCGTGGGGATGAACCGAGTGGTGGGAGCGCGAATTTGCGGCCAATCGCAGTGTTCCCCACACGCGTGGGGATGAACCGACCTGCCTGGGCGCAAGACCTGCTCGATGAGCGTGTTCCCCACACGCGTGGGGATGAACCGGCACTCAAAATCAGGTGAGTCGTTCAATGTCTGTGTTCCCCACACGCGTGGGGATGAACCGCCCCATTCACCGCTAATCGAGAGATCACGGACGTGTTCCCCACACGCGTGGGGATGAACCGTTGGACCTGTACGCCCACGATAGCCTGCTGGAGTGTTCCCCACACGCGTGGGGATGAACCGTTGTAGGGACGCGAGACGACGCTCTCGCCAGTGTGTTCCCCACACGCGTGGGGATGAACCGAGTTGTTCACATTCGATCATCCGATGTTGTCCAGTGTTCCCCACACGCGTGGGGATGAACCGCCTCGGGGACGTGCTCCATAACCTCGGGCGGGGTGTTCCCCACACGCGTGGGGATGAACCGTTTTGTGGTGCGCGTCGCCTCAGACCAGTGTTGTGTTCCCCACACGCGTGGGGATGAACCGCTCTACGTATCGTGGATCGTCAAAAGATGTGCGTGTTCCCCACACGCGTGGGGATGAACCGGAATTTCAGCAATGGCACATGACACCTATGGTGTGTTCCCCACACGCGTGGGGATGAACCGACTTCTTTTCCAACCGCCATCCCATACGACGCGTGTTCCCCACACGCGTGGGGATGAACCGACGCAATCGAGGCATCTCAGATTGCCTCCGGAGTGTTCCCCACACGCGTGGGGATGAACCGCCTCGCCAATGCGTTCGGCCTCGTCCTGGTCAGTGTTCCCCACACGCGTGGGGATGAACCGCAGTTCGCGGAAGACCTCGCTAACCACGTCCCGTGTTCCCCACACGCGTGGGGATGAACCGGTGGCAGCGTGAGCTGGGTTGATCTTGCGTTTGTGTTCCCCACACGCGTGGGGATGAACCGAGCTTGCCGTTGCGATGGATGCGATGCCAGATGTGTTCCCCACACGCGTGGGGATGAACCGGAGCTACCAGACAACGCGAGCGGGGTGGGGGAGTGTTCCCCACACGCGTGGGGATGAACCGAGATGTGTCGAGCAACCCGCCTGCGGTATAGGCGTGTTCCCCACACGCGTGGGGATGAACCGCAGAAAATTCTGTTCGCCAAAGGTGCCAGCAAGTGTTCCCCACACGCGTGGGGATGAACCAGAGGGCGACCCGATCAAACTTTTTGAGAATCGTGTGTTCCCCACACGCGTGGGGATGAACCGGAATCAATATGGGCTTCATCGCAAGCGACACAGTGTTCCCCACACGCGTGGGGATGAACCGGCTCTCTTGAACACCGTAACCGGCGCGGGCAAGTGTTCCCCACACGCGTGGGGATGAACCGACCCGCGCAACTTGGCGAACGTAGCCCAATCCAGTGTTCCCCACACGCGTGGGGATGAACCGTTAGGGAAACCATGATCTGGAAACGCATCAAAGTGTTCCCCACACGCGTGGGGATGAACCGCAGTTACAGCCAGTACACCGAAACGTGGGACAGTGTTCCCCACACGCGTGGGGATGAACCGGTTGCCCGCATTTTGAGCCAGCGCAGCGAGTAGTGTTCCCCACACGCGTAGGGATGAACCGCGCCGTCAGTAGGCAGGTGGGATGACAACGGCGTGTTCCCCACACGCGTGGGGATGAACCGAGCGCGTAGTTGCTGCGTTTGGCAGCGTGGCAGTGTTCCCCACACGCGTGGGGATGAACCGTGATCATCGAAAGCTCGTTTGTCGCGCATAGTGTGTTCCCCACACGCGTGGGGATGAACCGGACTGCGAATGGCTGATGACCGCCAACCCCCAGTGTTCCCCACACGCGTGGGGATGAACCGTAATTGCTCTGCTCTGGTCATGCAGCGCACTCGTGTTCCCCACACGCGTGGGGATGAACCGACGCTGAAACGCAGCTCGTAGCGCCTGCGCCTGTGTTCCCCACACGCGTGGGGATGAACCGCACGTTAAATGGAACAGAGCTTGTGCCCGTTGGTGTTCCCCACACGCGTGGGGATGAACCGTTTATTAGCTTGGACGCCACACTGATGGGCACGTGTTCCCCACACGCGTGGGGATGAACCGGCTCATTATTTCACCCTTACACGCATATCTGAGTGTTCCCCACACGCGTGGGGATGAACCGCTGATTCAGGATGGCGTCAACCATATAACCGTGTGTTCCCCACACGCGTGGGGATGAACCGTCTCTACTACTTGACCGTCTCTCCGCAGTGTTGTGTTCCCCACACGCGTGGGGATGAACCGGCCGGTGAACGCATCGAGGTAAACGCCGCCGAGTGTTCCCCACACGCGTGGGGATGAGCCGACACTCAACCGTTCAGCATTTGACGCTTTACCGTGTTCCCCACACGCGTGGGGATGAACCGTTCAGCAACCTAGTGAACTTCCGGGGCTTCCCGGTGTTCCCGACACGCGTGGGGATGAACCGCCAGTATCCGACCAATGCCGCGCAGTCATTGCGTGTTCCCCACACGCGCGGGGATGAACCGCCATTGGTAACGGGCAGGTTCCGTTATGCGCTGTGTTCCCCACACGCGTGGGGATGAACCGTGCCGTGGTTTAAGGCACGCCTCGCGGCTATCGTGTTCCCCACACGCGTGGGGATGAACCGTGGAGCGCTTCGCGCGCGTTGTTTAGCAAATATCTGCGATGCTGTCGCACGTGGAAATTCAAATCAGAGCCACCGCCCCAACCTCGACGTCAAGCCCAAAGTGCGGCGACCCTGTTGGCACCACGGCACGCGCAAGTTCCGCACGGTCTCCGTGAGCCACACTCATTAAGTGCGCATAGTCCATGCGGGACGCACAGCTACAGTTCATGCAAAGCGTGATTTGACAGAAGAACGGATCCATGAGCGAAATCCATTTTCGCGTTGAAGAGGCCCTAGAAGGCGGCCTCATTGCGCGCGCGATGGGACGCGACATATTCACTGAGGCGGACGAGATTCAGTCGCTGCATGTTCAGGTGCGGAATTCCGTGCATTGTCACTTTGACGCGAGCACTGCTCCGAACGTCATTCGCCTCGCCATTTGCGTAGCGGATCGCCCTCACCCGGCGGCTCAATTTTGATCACATCCGCACCGAAATCAGTGAGCGTTTTAGCTGCAAACGGGCCCGCGATAAGCTGGCCGAGTTCGACGACTTTGATGCCGCACAAGGCTTGAGGGTTCATGTTTGTGCGCTTGTATTGATCCGCTATTTTGGACCGGGCGGCTCACAACGCGATTCACGTCAATTTCAGGAACGATCCAGCGGCAACATTTCATGCCCATCCCCTGCAGCCGCTCTCAACGCGTTCGGCTTCAAGTCAAGCAGGCGCTCAACTCGCGAAAACACTTCAGCGCGGGAACACGGCTTGCGCAGGAAATCATCGGCTCCGATGCGGCGAACGTCGTATTCCTCAGCGGCGGCTTCGTTGCCGCTCATGACGATCACCGGGACCTTGCCGACATAGGTTGATCGGCGGATGCGGCGCAGCACGTCGAAGCCGCTGATGCCGGGCCGGATGATGTCGAGGAAGATCAGGTCGGGTTTATTCTTTTTTGAGGACTTCGCGCCCGGCTTCGCCGTCGAGGGCTTCGAGCGTATTGAAGTGATTGTCGCGCGACATTTTGCCAAGCGCGGCGACCATGGTTTTTGAGTCGTCGATGATGAGCACAGAGGTTCCGGGCGGAACATTTTCCGGGGTTGATGACGACGATCCTGCGGCGCAGCGGCCGACCGTGGCGTGACGGGTTCATCTACAACGACTCGTTTGCGAAAATAATCAATCAATGGCATGGCAATTCGTCCTGGCTAAGCGCTCTGCATTAGACGTTGTGGCGGTCAGGTCAAGCGCGTGTCAACCGGCTTCAACCCATCAAAATCGCGCACAATTTATTACCGTCGAAATCGCGGAAATAACCTGCGTAGAAATTGTCGCCGCGCGGTCCGGCGAGTCCTTCGTCGGTGGCGCCGGGGCTGATCGCTTTGGCGTAGAAACGATCAACATCGGCGGTGCTTTTCATCGCGAGCGCCACCATGACGCCGTTGCGGCTGTCGCTGGCTGGCCGTCGTGCACCTTGGTGACAGCGATAGCCGGGCCGCGCTTGAAGCTATAGCCGGGCCGCGCTTGACATTCCACGCGGCAAAAGTCTCCGAGTCGAATGTGCGCCGGGCGCCCAGTTCCGCCAGCAGCGCGTCGTAGAAGGCAAACACGCGGGGTAAATGTTGGAGCCTGGGGTGACGTAACCGATCATGTCTGTTTCCGTTTCAATGCCTTGCGGCTGGCTTCGAATTTGCAGCCGGTGGCGAGTTTGCGCTACGAGCAAGGGACTTATAGCTTTCTTCTGAAAGTGTTACTGCATTAGGGCTAACGCGACAAAATCATGATTTCCGACTTATGCCTAAATTAGCGTCGCGCCTTAGTGTAATTTAGGTTTCAGCCAATTGCTGTTGGCTTATCGGCATGGCGTGCGGGGCCAAACACCAAACACGCGAAAATAGCAGCGTGATCCCTAACGACTTCATCGCCCAACTCCTGTCTCGCGTCGACGTGGTCGAGATTATTGATCGTCATGTGCCGCTGAAAAAATTGGGGCAAAACTATTCGGCCTGTTGTCCGTTTCACAAAGAAAAATCGCCTTCATTTTCGGTGAGCCAGACCAAACAGTTCTACCACTGCTTTGGCTGCGGCGCGCACGGTTCGGCGATCACGTTTTTGATGGAGTACGCCGGGAAAAGCTTCCCTGATGCGGTGGGGGAGTTGGCGCAGGGAATTGGCCTGACCGTGCCCAACGACAACACACGACAGGCTGATCCTCAGGCAGGTGGGTTGTTTGATGTGATGCTCGTTGCCGCGGGTTTTTATAAGCAGCAGCTGAAGGGTTCGACGATAGCGATTGAATATTTCAGGACGCGCGGCGTCAGCGGCGAAGTGGCGCGGCGCTTTCACCTGGGCTGGGCACCGGCGGGCTGGCAGCCGCTGGCCGAGGCGTTTGAAGACTATGCCGACAATCAACTGCTGGAGACGGCGGGGCTGATAGCCACCGGCGACGCGGGCAAGCGCTACGACCGCTTTCGTGAGCGTGTGATGTTCCCGATCCTCAATCAGCAGGGTGCGGTGATCGCGTTCGGCGGGCGTATTCTTGGCAGCAAGGACGACGGAGGTGGGCCGAAGTACTTGAACTCGCCCGAGACGCCGATCTTCTCCAAGGGCCGCGAGCTATACGGCCTGTTTCAGGCGCAGGCCGCGATCCGCAAGATGAATCGCGTGCTGGTCGTCGAGGGCTACATGGATGTCGTCGCGCTGGCGCAGTACGGCGTCGAATACGTGGTCGCCACGCTCGGCACGGCGACGACTGAGGCACATACGCAACGGTTGCTGCGTGCGGCCGATGAGGTGGTGTTTAGTTTTGATGGTGACTCCGCCGGGCAACGCGCCGCATGGCGCGCGCTGGAGAACGCGTTGCCTGCCTTGCGTGACGGCAAGCAGGTGCGCTTTTTGTTCCTGCCGACGGAGCATGACCCGGACAGCTATGTGCGTGAGTTCGGGCGTGAGGCGTTTGAACAGTGCGTCGCCAAAGCGCTGCCGTTGTCGGAATACTGGATTCGTGAACTGAATGCGCGGCACCCCGGCGATAGCGCCGAAGCGAAGGCTGCGCGGGCTTCGGCTGCGCGCTTGCATCTTGAGCTGGTGAGCGCACCGATGATGCGTGAATCGTTGGCAAAAGTGCTTGAAGGCGACGTTGATATCGCGGCGCATACGTTGCTGCCGCCGGTGAAAGCGAAGCCGGTTGAAATGCAAATCGACGGCGATGGCGAGCCGCCGCGTACGCGCTGGGTGCCCGGCGCGGGCAGGCGTCCGCCAATGCCCGCAACGGCGCGCAGCGACCCCGCAACGCAGCGCGTCCTGGCAAGCGCCCGGCGCATCCTTGGTCGGCCAAAGCTCGCGATGTATCTGGTTGACACGCAGTTCCCCGATCCGGTGAATGCGCCACATGCGTTGCGCCTGTTGCAGGCGGTCGTTGGTGTGGCGATTCGTGCGCCGGATGAACCGAACATGGGCGCGCTGCTGGAGCAATTTCGCGCGACGGAATTCGCGGGCGATGTCTCGCGTTTGCTCACGCATCGTGATGCCGAGGTTGACGCAGCGGTCAGCGATGAAGAGGCTGAGGCTGATCTGCGGCAACTGCGTGCGCAGATCGAAAGCGGCAGTTTGTTCCCTTCTGCTAAAGCGATCACCATGCCAGAGGCGATCAATGGTGTCGGCATTTTGGCGTTGGGCGCGCGTCGAGTCGCGTTGCCCATGCATGAACCCCTCCCCTCCGCTGGTGGACGGACAGGCGCCGGGGTGATGGGTATGGTGCCTTTGCAAAAGCAGGTTGAGCAACTCGCCCACGCCCGCGAGCTGCGATCTGCCGCGACACCGTGCGAACACGAGCTTTGGCAGGAGTTGCGTGCGCATCGCTTTGCTGACTTCAAATTCAAGCGTCAACAGCCGATCGGTTCCTACGTCGTTGACTTTGTTGCCCTATCGAAAAATCTCGTGATTGAGCTCGACGGTTCGCAACATGCGCAAACAGCGGGATATGACAAAAAACGCGACGCTTTTTTGCAGCAGGAGGGGTTTCGCGTGATGCGCGTATGGAACAACCAGTGGACAGAAAATCGCGTAGGTGTTCTCGAAGCGATCTGGGCTTTGCTCAACGACCATCATCCTCTTCCCAACTCCGCTCCCATCAAGGGAGAGGGGCTATACCCGCTGACCTCAGATGATTTCGATGATATTCCGTTCGACTTCGAAGCCAGGTTCGCACCGGCTTCAACTGATTCACACGACGCGCCGTTTTGACCAACCAAGCCTATGACTTCTCCCCTCATCTCCACATCTGAACTTGCCGCGCTCAGCGGCGACCCAAATCTTGTAATCGTCGACACGCGACACGATTTGATGAACCCGTCCATCGGGCGCGATGCCTACGCAACGGGCCACATTCCGGGCGCGATTTATCTCTCCATTGATGACGATTTGTCTGGGGCGAAAACTGGGAAAAATGGGCGTCATCCGCTACCGACACCGGAAGCGTTCGCGGTGACCCTGGGTGCGAAGGGCATCAGCAATGCGAGCAAAGTCGTGGTCTACGATCAGGGCAGCGCGATGTTTGTTGGGCGGCTGTGGTGGATGCTGTGCTGGCTGGGGCATGACTCTGTTTACGTGCTGGATGGCGGGATTGCGCAGTGGGTGAAGGAAGGTCGTGCGACCGAGACTGACGCCAACTCTCGTCCGGCGACACTATTCACGGCGTCAACGCGCGACGAAATGCGTGTCACCGCAGCGCAAACGCAAGCAGCGCTGGCAACGCCTCAGCGACGCATTCTCGACGCTCGTGCACCAGAACGGTACCGCGGTGAAGTGGAACCGGTTGATCCGGTCGCAGGCCACATCCCTGGCGCGTTCAATCGGCCCTTCCCCAGCAATTTGCGCGATGGTGTTTTCAAGCCAGCCGACGAACTCCGCGCGGAATTCGAAGCATTGCTCGCGGGCCGTCAGCCTGAGGAGTTGATTCATCAATGCGGCAGCGGCGTGTCAGCCCTGGCCAACATGATCGCGATGGAACATGCGGGATTGTCGGGCAGCAAACTCTACGCAGGGAGCTGGAGCGAATGGTGCTCCGATACCACACGCCCAATCGCCAAAACGTGAGGCAACCTTAGCGAAACCGAACGCTGATCATCGGTCCTGACTTAAATGGCTTTTACGTGAAACGTCCACTGCACTTGGTCTGAGCCTTAATTGTTGAATATATCGACTTCATGTATTTTATGCGCCTAGCCCTCATTTTTCGGTCGTTACATCGAAAAGCCATAGGCTGAACGATCACTAAAAAGTGACGTCAACCGGAAACTGCGACGGCACGTTTTTGCTTAAGGCCTGTCCAAAAAATGCTGAGCGCGAAAATTTGCGTGAGGCATTGTTTAAAGAAGTGATTCAAATGAAACCCATCAAGCAAATTTTCGCCATCAGTCTCGCCGCGCTTGCCGTCTGCCCGGCAATGGCGCAGAGTCAGGGGCAGAGCTATAACGACACTGCGCAGGTGCTCTCGGCACAACCGATTTACGAGCGCAACAACGCGCCGCGCCAGGAATGCGCGAACGAAACCGTGACCACGGAGCGTCGCGTTACGTCGCAAGGCTATGTAGACGCGGGCTATGAGCCGCAGTCGGCCCCGACCAGTGAGCGCACTGTGGGAGCAGGCACAGTTCTCGGCGCGATCATTGGTGGCGTGGTCGGTCATCAGTTTGGCAACTCATCTGGCGGTCGCGATCGCGGCACCGCGGCCGGAGTTGTGCTGGGTGGCATCGTCGGCAACCAGATTGAAAACTCGCCATCCGCTGCGCCGCAACCGCAGTACGCCGGACCGGCGCGCGTTGACTACATCCCCGAAACCCGAACGGTGCAACGCTGCCGCACGGTGTACGACAGCCGCGACGAAGTGA
Organism: Burkholderiales bacterium; assembly: GCA_043753585.1. GTDB lineage: Bacteria > Pseudomonadota > Gammaproteobacteria > Burkholderiales > Casimicrobiaceae > Casimicrobium. The sequence continues at coordinate 12,500 of JAYUWL010000222.1, read as the reverse complement.
CGGGCTACAACGTGGTGTATCGCTATCAGGGCCGTGACTACACAACTCGCATGGGGTACGACCCGGGTTCCACGATGAATGTTCAGGTCAACCTGGCCGTTGAACCTGCTCGCCGATAGTTCTTCAGATATAAAAACGATAACGCCCACGTCAGGCCTGCTGTTCACTCCTCCCCGCAGTTCCGGCAACCTCCCCCTGCCCGCGCTGCAACACAGGCCACACTGACTACGGCGACATAGCGACGGCACGCGACGGCCTCCCCTCCCTCGCTGCCACCCTTAAGCGGTCACCTTTTTGGTGGCCGTTTTTATTTGTGCGACCGCCGCACCCGTAAAATCAAGTGGATATTTCTTCATTCTCACAGGAGCACCTCATGATTCGTCGCTATGGCGTTGGTAAACGCCTCTCCGAAATGGTCACGTACCACGGTTTTCTGTATCTTGCGGGACAGGTCGCAGCCGACCCGAGCGCTGACGTCAAAGGTCAGACCGAACAAATCTTGAAGCAGATCGATGACCTGCTCGAAGAAGGTGGCGCAACCAAGAAGAGCATCCTCACCACCACGATTTATCTCGCCGACATCAGCACGTTTTCGCAGATGAACGAGGCGTGGGACGCCTGGGTGCCCGAAGGCATGCCGCCGGCGCGGGCAACGGTTGAGGCGAAGCTCGCCAAGCCGGAATACAAAGTAGAAATCATGGTGACTGCGTGCAACGGCATGAGCCAGCACGCGGTCGCAGCCCCGAAGTCAACGAGCTCACATGAGGTACCTGAGGCACATGACCACGGCCATGATCATGACCATGATCACGGCGATCACAAACATTAACGTTTACTAACGCTTAGCCACGACGAGGTAACCAGAACCACCATGCTCGACCCGATCAGAACTCAATTGAGCATTGCTCCCACCGCACACGTTCGCGAAGCCGAAACGATGCGAGTGAGCCGGGCAACGTTTGATGACGTGATGTTTCAAACCTACGTACCGGCGCAGTTCGTGCCGCTGCGAGCGTCTGGGTCGCGCATTTGGGATACCGAAGGCAAAGACTACGTTGACCTCGCCGGCGGTGTGGCTGTGCTCTCACTTGGGCATTGTCACCCGGCGTTGAACGCGGCGCTTAAGGCGCAGGCCGATCGCATGTGGCACTGCTCAAACTACATGACCAACGAGCCCGCGTTGCGCTTTGCCAGAAAGCTCACCGAGGCGACGTTTGCCGAGCGCGTGTTCATGTGCAACAGCGGCACTGAGGCGAACGAAGGTGCGCTCAAAACTGCGCGCAAATTCGCGAGTACGCATCACGGCGATCAAAAATTTCGCATCATCTCGACGACCAATTCATTTCACGGTCGCAGCTGGCTCGCTGTGTCCACGGGAGGCAGCCCGAAGTACACCAAGGGCATGGGGCCGGTACCAGCGGGCATCACCCATGTGCCGTACAACGACGTCGATGCTTTGCGCGCTGTGATGGACGACGATGTTGCCTGCATCATTCTTGAGCCGATGCAGGGTGAAGGCGGCATGTTCCCGGGCTCGCCGGAGTTTTTAGGTGCGGCGCGCGAGCTTTGCAACAAACACAAAGCACTGTTGATTTTCGATGAAATCCAGAGCGGCGTGGGTCGTACTGGTGCGCTCTTTAGCTACATGCAAAAGGGCGTGACGCCGGATATTCTGACGAGCGCCAAAGGAATTGGCGGCGGCTTTCCGATTGGATGCTTCATCACCACAGACGAAGTCGCAGCGGTGATGCAACCGGGCACTCACGGGACGACGTACGGAGGTAATCCGCTGGGCGCAGCGGTTGCAGAGACCGTGCTTGATATCGTTAACAACGAAGCCTTTCTGAAGCGCGTCCTGGTCTCAGAGCAACGCCTGCGTGATGGATTCGCAGCGATCAACAAGCGTCACAATATCTTCAAGGACGTTCGCGGCGAAGGCCTGTGGCTCGGCTGTGAACTCGTGGATGAATACGACAACTGCGCGGGCGAATTCATGAAGGCAGGACATCGCAATCAGGTGGTGTTTCTCACGGCAGGGAACAACAATATTCTTCGCTTTGCGCCAGCGCTCAACATCACCGACGCGGACATTGATCAAGGGCTGGAGCGCACTGAGCGCGCGATTACCGAGGTCATGAGCGCGTAGCGCCCTGCTGTCGGCACAGCGCAGCGCAATGCTGCGCTGTTATCACGCCGTTATCCAAACGAAATGTTGCGTCCGTAAGTGCGCACTCAGTGGTTCGACGCACGTAATTCCACTTCTAATTCAATACGATACGTTGTTGCTCCTTCCTGCCGTGCTCACGCACTGTCCGCGTCGTCGCTCCTAGTTTCCTGTTAAATTTGAACTGGAATAAACAATCAGCGCATTCTCAACATGAGATTCGCAACGATTGCTTCACGTGCCGGCAGTCACCGTCGGGGCTCCAGCACATCACGATGATTGATTTGGATACTTTCGATGAAAAGTATCAAACTAGCGCTCGCCGCTCTGGCTCTCGCAACGACTGTCGGCGCCGTCGCGCCGGCTACAAAACGCGTGGGCGCCTGGCGCCCACGCTACACCTTGTTCAAACTTTGACTTTGGGCACCCTGCCCATCAAATAAAACTCGTCATTCGGCCGCATGCTGCTCATGTTGGCAAGGCGATTGCTCATACCGAAAAACGCCGTGATGGAGCCGATGTCCCAGATGTCGTCCTCGGTAAATCCGAACGCGCGCAACACAATAAAATCGGCTTCGTCGATTTCATTCGAATGCAAGCAAACCTTGAGCGCAAAGTCGAGCATGGCGCGCTGCTTGGCAGTGATCTCGGCTTTGCGATGATTGATTGCAACCTGATCGGCGATGCGCGGATTCTTGGTGTAGACGCGCAAGATTGCCCCATGTGCCACAACGCAGTAAACGCAGTCGTTCGCGCCACTCGTGGTCACCACAATCATCTCGCGCTCAGCTTTGCTCAGCGCGGGTGTTTCCTTGAGCATGAGTGCGTCGTGATAGGCAAAAAACGCACGGCATTCATCGGGCCGATGCGCAAGTGTCAGGAACACATTCGGGATGAAGCCGGCCTTCTGCTGCACGCCGAGCATGCGTGTGCGAAGATCTTCCGGAATGTCGGCCAACTCCGGCACCGGAAAGCGCGAGATCGCATCCATACGGTGACTTAAGCGGCTGGCGGAACGTAACCGCTCGCCGTCTCACCACCGCCCGTAAAGAAGTATTTATCCATCTGCTCGGCAAGATATTTACGCGCTTTGGGATCCGCCAGACCCAGACGATTTTCGTTAATGAGCATGGTCTGATGCTTGAGCCAACCGGCCCACGCTTCCTTGCTCACATTCTCATAAATCCGCTTCCCGAGATCGCCGGGATAAGGCGCGAAATCGAGACCTTCGGCTTCTTTGCCGAGCTTGATGCATTGAACTGTGCGTGCCATAAAAACTCTCTATTAGTGTTGGCGCGAACCGGGTCGCGCGGTGTGCCGGAAAACGCGACGTGGGTCGCGTCTACAGTTGTTTAACGTAAACCTGGGATGCGCGCTCAAAGTTGTAGAGCGCCTGCTTTTTCTCGGGCAGATCGGTAACTTTAGCCGGCGTAAATCCGCGCTCCAGAAACCATGCAGCGGTGCGTGTGGTGAGCACAAACAACGTCGTGATGCCGTGATCTTTTGCCGCCTTTTCAATCGCTTTCATGAGCCGCTCACCGTAACCTTCGCGACGATAATCCGGGTTCACCGCGAGGCAGGCGAGCTCAGCTTTGTTCGCTTCAGGAAACGGATAAAGTGCAGCGCATCCGATGATCTGCCCGTCGTGTTCGGCCAGATAAAAGCGCTCCACCTCGCGCTCGATCAGCGCACGCGGACGCGCCACCAAAACACCCTGGCGCTCCAGTGGCTCGATGATCGACAGCAAAGCGCCTACGTCCTCGATGGTGGCCGGACGCAAATTGTCGAGACTATCGACCGAAATCATGGTGCCGATACCGTCGCGCGTGAACAATTCCTGCAGGATCGCGCCATCGGACTTGCGCCCGATGAGATGCGCGCGTGCCACGCCCTTCTGACAGGCGCGTACCGCGGCGGACAAGAAGAACTGGACGTCGGACGCCTGCGGCGCCTTGCTCGCGATGGCGGACGCCTCGCGTGTGTACAGCGTAGACATCACCGAACCGTCGGCTTCGAGTACGCCCGGCGTATCGAGTAAAAAAATCAGTTTGGACGCTTTGAGCGCGATGGCGGTCTGCGTAGCGACCTCTTCCACCGTCAGGTTAAACGTATCGCCCGATGTCGAATAGCCAAGCGTCGACATCAGCACAATGTCACCGTCTTTCAGGCAATCATTGATCGCCTGCGCGTCGATGCGGCGCACTTCGCCACTGTATTTCATGTCCACGCCATCGACCACGCCGATTGGCTTGGCGACGATGAAATTGCCGCCTGTGACGCGGTTGTGAACGGGCGCGACCGACGCCGTGCGCGGGGCCATCGAGAGCGCGGCTTCGATGCGAGCGCGGGCGCGCGCGCTGGCACCGATCACGCTACCTAGCTGCGACTCGTCGGTGATGCGAATGCCTTTGTAATATCTGCTCTCCATGCCGCGCTGCTCGAGCAGTTTTTCAACCTGCGGACGAGCGCCGTGCACCAGCACCAACCGGATGCCCAGACTCGCCAGCAAATTCAAGTCGGCAATGAAATTGGGGAACGTGTCGTCCGCGACCACCTCGCCGCCGAAACACACGACAAACGTCTTGCCGCGAAACGCGTGGATATAAGGCGCGGAGCCGCGAAACGACGGCACAAACGCCGAAAGTTCGGTGCTGGGTTGAGCGACGGTGAGTTTGGGTGACACGGGCGTGGACGAAATCGTGGGTGCGGGGTCAGGAGGCATAAATCGAATTCTATCGGCGCGTTCTTTAAATCGGATCAAGCCGCAGGTTCGACAGCGGACGTGCGTCCCGCCACCCGGCGCGACCAGGGTCACGCGTAATGAGGCAAATTCGCGCTACATTCCGGTCATGTGGCGATTTTTGATTCGATTGGTACAGCTACCGCTGGCGCTCATTCTGATGTTCTACGAGTGGGGCTGGCAGAGCCTTGCTCATGTCTTCGACTTTTTGGCGAAGATGCCGCTATGGCGCGCGATGGAAAGCAGTATTCGCCGTTTGCCTCCGTGGGCTGCGCTGGTGCTCTTTGCGCTGCCGACAATGGCGCTGCTGCCCGTGAAACTCGGTGCGCTGTGGCTAATCGCGCAGGGCCACAGCGTCGCCGGGATCGTTGTCGTTCTGACCGCAAAAATTGTCGGCACCGCCATCGTGGCCCGGCTTTTTTCGCTGACCCAGCCCGCGTTGCTGCGCCTGCGATGGTTCGCTGCGTTTTACCGCTGGCTGATTCCATGGAAAGACGCCTGGTTAAATGCCATTCGAGCCACCTGGCCCTGGCGTGTGGGGCGCGTGATGAAGTATCGCGCGAAGCGGGCGGTGATGGCAGCCTGGCGGCGGCTATTTCCCGTCAGGTAGACGCCGCTCTCTAAAATTGGCAGATGTCGTCAAAGCTACTTGCCAATCTAAACGAACCGCAACTGACTGCGGTTACCCTTCCCCACACCTCCGCGCTGATCCTGGCCGGTGCCGGTTCCGGCAAAACGCGCGTGCTCACTACCCGCATCGCCTGGCTTTTGTCCACGGGCCAGGTCAGCGCGTCCGGGGTGCTGGCTGTCACGTTCACCAACAAAGCCGCAAAAGAGATGGTGATGCGGCTCTCCTCGATGGTGCCGGTGAATGTACGCGCCATGTGGATCGGCACGTTTCACGGATTGTGCAATCGCTTTCTACGCATGCACTGGCGCGAAGCCAATCTGCCGCAGACCTTCACCATCATGGATACGCAGGATCAGCTCTCGCTCATCAAGCGCATCCTGAAGGCGAACAACATCGACGACGAAAAGTTTCCCCCGAAGCAGTTGATGTGGTTTATCTCCAGCGCCAAAGAGGAAGGTCTGCGTCCGAATGCGGTGGAAGCGTTTGACGATTTCACGCGAAAGCAGGTTGAGCTGTATCAACTCTATGAGGCAACCTGTCAGCGCGAAGGTGTCGTTGACTTCTCGGAACTGCTCTTGCGGTCGTTCGAAGTGCTCGCGAGATTTGAAGCACTGCGTGAGCATTACAACGCACGCTTTCGCCACATATTGGTTGACGAATTTCAGGATACCAACACGCTGCAATACAAATGGTTGCGACTCCTCGCGGGCCCCAATACGGCGGTGCTGGCCGTGGGAGACGACGATCAGTCGATATACGCCTTCCGCGGCGCCAAAGTCGCCAACATGCAGCGCTTCGAGCATGATTTTGCGCCAACGAAAATCATCAAGCTTGAGCAGAACTATCGCAGTCACGGCAGCATTCTGGATGCGGCGAACGCGCTGATCCGCAATAACAACGGACGTCTCGGCAAAGAGCTGTGGACCGATCAGGGTCACGGCGAGCCGATTCGTGTTTTTCAGGGCTATAGCGACGGCGAAGAAGCCGCGCACATCATCGACTCCATCAAGAACGCGATGAACGACGGCGTGCCCCTGGATGAGATCGCGATTTTGTATCGCTCAAATGCGCAGTCGCGAATGTTTGAGCATGGGCTGTTCAATGCGCGAATTCCCTATCGTGTTTACGGTGGTTTGCGCTTTTTTGAGCGCGCCGAGATCAAGCATGCGATGGCGTATTTGCGGCTCGTGAACAATCCAGACGATGACAACGCTTTTTTACGGGTGGTGAACTTTCCGCCGCGCGGCATTGGTGCGAAATCGATTGAAAATTTGCAGCACGTCTCAGCGAGCACGGGCGTGACGCTATGGCAGGCCGCATGTGGCGGTGGCGCAGGCAGCCGCGCGCAAGTAGCGATGGCGCAGTTCATCGGCTTGATCGAAGGCATGCGGATCGGCACCAAGGGCCAGCCGCTGCCGGATATAGTGCGTCATTTGCTCGACGCAAGCACGCTGAGAGCACACTACACCGCCGACAAAGACGGGCAAGAACGCATCGAGAACCTGGACGAACTCATCAACGCCGCCGACACTTTTTTGCGGGAAACCGGTGGCGTCGTTCAGGTTGAAAATCTGGACGGCACCCTGTCCGAAAGTGACGATCCAATGAGCGCATTCCTCGCACATGCTTCGCTCGAATCCGGCGACACGCAAGCGCTCGAAGGCCGCACAGCCATTCAGATGATGACTGTGCATTCGGCGAAGGGGCTGGAGTTCGACTACGTGTTTATCACGGGGCTGGAGGAAGGGCTTTTCCCGCACGACAACTCTCTCAAAAATGATGATGGCGGGCTGGAAGAAGAGCGTCGCCTCATGTACGTCGCGATCACGCGCGCGCGCAAACGCCTGCATTTGACCTACGCGCAAATGCGCATGCTGCACGGACAAACGCGCTACAACGTGCCGTCGCGGTTTCTGGACGAAGTACCGCCAGAGCTGCTGAAGTGGTTGTCCGCGAAGCCAAGAAATTTGCTGGCGATGGAGCCGAATGAGCCGTTCTCCAGCAACGGGAACTTCGGCAACCCGAATGTATCGGCGTTCGCCGCATCGATTGGAAGCCAAACCAGGAACGATTCTGGCTTCCGGATTGGCCAGCAGGTGTCACACGCGAAATTTGGCCAGGGCGTGATCATCAATGCCGACGGATCAGGCAAAAACATTCAGGTTGAAGTGAATTTCACCGAGCACGGTATCAAGCGGCTCGCGCTGGAATATGCAAAATTGACGGCCGTTTAGGTGGTGCGTGGGACAAAAAGACGAGCTGGAATCAGAATCAGCTTTATCCTGCAACGACTTATTTTATAAGGGCTACAGGTTCAATCTGCGAATAGTCGGCTTTTTGCATTTCCCGGCGCTAACCGATCATCGGTCGGTCTTTCACGCTAAAGCTGTTTGTCAGTCCTTTAAGAAAATCGCTCTAACGAGTCGGAACGCTCCGCTTTCGCTAAACGGTCGAGGCGATATTTTCATCCCGATGAAACACGCGACGGTAGCTCACGTAGTCGCTGATCATGAGCACTGCGGTCAGCGGAACGGCGATCACCATCATGATTGTCAGCGCGGCGTTTTTTGAGATGAACAGCATCGGCGACACGCATGCTGCAAACACCAGCAACAGAAGAAAAATAGCGACGCAATACACGCTCATGGCAAGCCAGTTGCTCAAACAGGCGCGACACGAAGTCGCCAAAGCCTGAAAAAACGTAGCGTCACCGAATACGATCAGTGCCGGCGCGAACCAAAGCGCTGCGGTGACCGGCAGCGTAAGCGCCAATGTGACCATCATGAAGCGGAGCTGGGTCATCTCATCGAGCTTGGGCTTGCCGTCGGTCGAGATGATGTCTTCCACCGATATTCCGGATGCTGCCAGCCCGATCGTGGCGGCAATCAATACGCCAAGCAGATAGACAGCCCCGAGCGGTAACAGCGCCTTCAAATTGGATTTAAATCCGGCAAACAGGTGCTTCACTTCAGGCATCTCGCCACGCTCGTGGTGCCACGCCGCTGCGAGAAAACCCACCGACAGGACGGGTTTGAGAAACACAAAAAGCAAGCCCCCCGAGATCGCTGACGCGACCTGCATGATCAGCAAAAAGAGCGCCGCAATCGAGGTGTAGCGCAACCATTGTGAGCGGAAAATCCGGATCGAACTGCGAAGCCACTCAAAGCCTTCAGCGGCAGGAACAACGGAAAAATTGGAAGGGTTCACTTGGTTTTCATTTCGCTGCTTCGGACAAATCAGTTGGCCAGCGCGAAGGCTCTCCGATGCGCAGGCGCAAAATGCGTTCAAACGCAGCCGGGTCGTGTGGCGTGTTGAGTTCGGCGGCGCGCGGCACATGCAGGTCATACAGCCGCGACAGCCAGAAGCGCAGCGCGCCAGCGCGCAGGAGCGCGGGCCAGGCCGCCTGTTCGGCCTCAGACAGCGGTCGCTCCGCGTGGTAGGCGGAGAGCAATGCAGAAAGCGCGTTTACGTCAAATCGCCCCACTGCATCGACACACCAATCGTTCGCGGTGATGGCGAGATCGTAGGCAAATTCATCGGTCGCCGCGAACCCAAAATCGATCAAACCACTCAGTCGATCACCATCAAACAGCACATTGTCGCGAAACAAATCCGCATGAATGGCTCCGTTAGGCAGGCGCGTTTGCCGACGTTCGCGCTGGAACTTAAGTTCGCTTTCAATCAGCGTATTTTGGTCGGGCGACACAAAGCCGCGCACGGCGCGTGATGTGGAAAGAGTCCACGCAGGCCCACGTTTATTGCTGATGCGAGTACGGAAGGAGCCGCTTGCCTTATGCAAACGCCCGAGTTCGCGACCGACCGCTGAACAGTGCCGCGTAGCGGGCTGCATGTTGGGCCGTCCGGCAATGCGCTGGGTCAGGGCGGCTGGGCGCCCATTGAGAATGGAAAACAAGCCACCGGTACGATCCGCAACCGGGGCAGGCACCGCAACGCCAGATTTCGCGAGATGCGCGGTGAAATTCAGGTAGAACGACAAATCCTCAGCAGGAATGCGCTCAAACAGCGTGAGTACGAATTCCCTATCGGCGGTCGTCAAAAAATAATTTGTGTTCTCGATGCCTTCGCAGATCGGCGTCAGCGAAATCACGCCGCCCACGGAGAATCGTGTCAGCCACGCGGAAACTTCGGACTCGGTAACTCGGGTGAAAACTGACATGTAAGCGGGAAGAGATCTGCGTGGAGCGTGTAGGAGGACAACCGATGACAGTGTCACCCGTTGCGGCGGACACCGAGGACGAAGCTAAGCGGATAACGCCTAAAAGCGGAGTAGCTCCCAGAGAGAAGGCGAGAGACGTTTAACGCCGTTACCCGACTGGCGATCTGAACGACCCGCGTCGGGATCGACGACGGTGTACCCACGGGCGCCTCCCACGCTGACATGGGCGGCGGCCAGTCTGCCCTGAACTCGCTCTTCGGTGACGACGATTGCACCGGATGCCCGGTTCGAGGCGGTTCCGCCGGTGGAGACATTGCTGATCGCTTTTTCCTGCGCCAACTGGGGAGCGCCATCAGGAACCTCGGCTGACGCCGGAACTGCGGCAGGCGTGGGGGCTGACTGCGCGAACGTCGACGTCACGAGCAAAATGCCCACAGCACCTGCGGTTGCTGAGCACAGCGCAGCACGGCAAACGGGGTAACTCAAAAAAGCGTTCATATCGACATGATTGTACCGGGCCGACGACGAATTTGGACGCCGTCAAACACTCGTCAGAAGTGCGCTCGCCTGAGCGGCAATTCCCTCGCCACGCCCGGCAAAACCAAGATGCTCGGTGGTCGTGGCCTTAACGCTGATTGCGCCCAAAGCAACGGCACAGTCAGACGCGATATTTGCCCGCATTTGTGCGATGTGTAAGGCCATTTTCGGTGCTTGAGCGATGATCGTTGCGTCAATATTGCCCACTTGCCAGCCCGCTTCGCGCGCCCGCTGCACCACCGCTCGAAGCAGAGTGCGGCTGTCGGCGCCTTTGTAAGTCGGATCGCTATCCGGAAAATGCTTGCCAATGTCGCCGAGCGCAGCGGCGCCCAGCAGCGCATCAGCAATCGCATGTAGCAGCACATCCGCGTCCGAGTGACCGAGCAGACCGAGTTCATACGGAATCGTCACACCACCGATGATGAGCGCTCGACCCGCTACCAGCTGGTGAACATCGAATCCGGTTCCTACGCGAAATGACACCACGCTTACTTACCTCCTCGCGTCAGATAAAACTCGGCCAGTTCGGCGTCTTCCGGTAAAGTAATTTTGATGTTGCGTGCACTGCCTGCTACCAGCAACGGCGTCATGCCCAGCGCTTCAATTGCCTGTGCCTCATCGGTGACGTCCGGTGACGCATTGAGTGCGTGAACCAAAGTTTCATACCGAAACATTTGTGGCGTTTGCGCGCGCCACATCCTGTCGCGGGAAATCGTTTCTGCAATTTCGTTGTTGGCCGTGCCACGCTTGAGCGTGTCTGCAACGGGCGTTGCCAACAAACCACCCACGCTGTGCGCGCTAGCCGAGTCGATGAGTCGTGCGACATCGCTCGCGAGCACGCAGGGTCGGGCCGCGTCATGCACCAACACCCACGCATCGCGCTTGACCTGCTTTGAAATTGCGGCGAGCGCGCTCTGCACGGTCTCCGCCCGGGTCGCGCCCGCACAGCGCAAAAAAGTCACGCCGGGAACGCCGGCGGAAACCGCGTCGGCGAGCCCGTCATCGTGTTGCACATTCACAAAAATGTGCTCGATCGCCGCGCATGATTGCAATGTGCGAAGCGCATGCTCAATTACCGTTCGGCCCGCGATCACGCTGTATTGCTTGGGAACAGATGCGCCATAGCGCGCACCGCTGCCGCCCGCCGGGAGAATCGCTACGCAGCCGAAACGCGCTCTGCTGTTTACGGTCAATTCACGACCTTGATCGACGGGAATTTCGAGGTGTGGTCTTCGCTTTTCTGCGCAATGAAAATGGCGACCTTGCGAGCAATTTCGCGATAAGTCGCCGCCACTTTTCCATCAGGATCGGCGACCACCGTCGGGCGACCGCTGTCGGCCTGCTCGCGAATCGAGCCTTCAAGCGGCAGCGCACCGAGGAACGGCACGTTGTAATCGCGACACATTGCCTTGCCGCCGCCCTCGCCAAAAATCGGTTCGACGTGACCGCAGTTGGAGCACACATGCGTGCTCATGTTCTCCACGATGCCGACGATCGGGATGCCCACCTTGTCAAACATCTTGAGACCTTTGCGTGCATCCATCACCGCGATTTCTTGCGGCGTGGTGACAATCACGGCACCGGTCACCGGCACTTTTTGCGCGAGTGTCAGCTGAATGTCGCCAGTACCCGGCGGCATATCAATGATCAAGTAATCAAGATCACGCCAGTTGGTGTCGGACAGCAGCTGCTCCAGCGCCTGCGTGACCATCGGACCGCGCCACACCATCGGTGTGTCGGTGTCAATCAAAAAGCCAATCGACATCGCCTGGATACCGTGCGCCTCCATCGGCTCCAGCGTTTTTCCGTCTGCGCTTTCCGGGCGGCCCGTGATGCCCAGCATCAGCGGTTGCGACGGGCCATAAATGTCCGCGTCAAGAATGCCGACGTTGGCACCTTCTGCTGACAGCGCCAGCGCGAGATTGACGGCCGTCGTGCTTTTTCCCACGCCGCCTTTGCCGGACGCAACCGCGATGATATTTTTGATGCCGTGCTTCAGCTTGACGCCGCGCTGCACGGCGTGCGACACGACCTTGTGCGACATGGTCACGGCCACCTTGCCAATGCCCGGCAGTCCACGCAGATGCTGGATGACGACTTGCCGCAGCATGTCGTACTGACTCTTCGCCGGATAGCCGACCACGACCTCGACGGTCACGTCGTTGCCGTCCACTCCAGCAAAAGCAACGCGTTTGATGGATTTATCTTTGATGAAATCGCGACCGGTATTCGGGTCGATGCAGGTCGCGAG
>JAYUWL010000221.1:0-3625 GCA_043753585.1 Burkholderiales bacterium | reverse complement strand
TGGCACGAACTGCATTTGCTGAGCGCGGGGCGGAGGTGTATGAAGCGGCGCGAACGCTGGGCCTGAATCCTCGCAGCGCATGGTGGCGAGCCGCGTTGCCGGTGGCCCGTCCCGCCATTGCCGGAGGTGCGCTTTTGGTGCTGATGGAAACGCTTGCAGATTTCGGTACGGTCAGTTACTTCGGCGTGGAAACGCTGACTACAGGCATTTATCGGGCATGGCAGAACATGGGCGATCTGGTGGCTGCCGCGCAGCTGGCGGGCGTGTTGCTGCTAGCGGTGCTGCTGCTTGTATGGCAAGAACGGCGTAGTCGGCGTCGTGCGCGCTATGCCAGCCCACGTGCGCGCGGACAGCGTATGGGACACGCTTTGTCGCCGGGCAAAGCGTGGTTGCGGACTCTGCTTTGCGCGCTACCGCTGGTGTTGGGCTTCATCCTGCCCGCGCTATTGCTGCTTCGGTTGTTAGCGCAAGACTGGGTTTCGTTGTCAATCACCACCGTGCTTCACTGGGCTGCCAACTCGATCCTCATTGGTGGATTGGCGGCACTCGTTATCGTGAGCCTTGCCTTGACTTTGCATGCGCGCAGCCGACTTTCGCATGAGCCGTGGGCGTCGCGGATTGAACGCTTGCTGTCGTTTGGTTACGCGGTGCCGGGCGCGGTGCTGGCGATTGGCATCTTGTTGCCACTGGCCTGGTTCGACAATCAGGTGATCGAGTTCTGCAAGCGCTACTTCGCCTTCAACCCGGGGCTGTTGCTAACCGGTAGCGTGTTTGCACTCGTGTACGCGGCGAGCATTCGCTTTTATGGTGTCGCATCGAGCGGTGTCAGCGCAGCGTATTCGCGCCTGCCACGCCAGGTTGATGACAGCGCGCGCGTGCTTGGCGTAAGTGGCTGGGCGCTTTTTGCACGAGTGCACTGGCCGTCTCTCAAGCCCAGCGCGCTGGCGGCGATGTTGCTGGTGTTCATCGACACGCTCAAAGAATTGCCCGCGACGCTCACGCTACGACCGTTCAATTTCGACACGCTTGCCACGCAAACCTATCACCTTGTCAAGGACGAGCGGCTGGGCGAAGCAGCTCTGCCGTCGCTTCTGATCGTGCTCGCCAGTTTGCCTGCCATTGCGCTGCTGGCGCGCGTCAACAACAAAAGAATTCAACAGAAAAACGTATGACCATTGCCCGTAACAAATCAGACAAGCCGCTCAGCGCTTTGCTTGGCGACATTACGGCCAAACAATTCATGATGACGCATTGGCAGAAACGTTGGCGCTTGATACGCGGCGCCTTTCCCGACTTTAAAGAGCTGGTCGATGTCAAAACGTTGTGGGCGCTTGCGGGATCATCCAGCGTTGAGTCGCGGCTGATCATTCGCGATGGCAAGCACTGGAAACTGCAACAAGGCCCATTTAACAAAAAGCAGATCGCGGCGTTGCCAGAGCGCGGCTGGACGCTACTGCTGCAAGGCTTGAACCTGCATGTGCCCGCCGCAGACGCCCTGCTTCGGCAATTTAATTTTCTGCCGTACGCGCGGCTGGACGATGTGATGGTGTCGCTCGCAGCGCCCGGCGGCGGCGTCGGCCCGCACTTTGATTCGTACGATGTGTTTTTGCTTCAAGGCATCGGTACTCGGCGCTGGCAGTTGAGCGAACAGAAAGATCTGACGCTGGACCCAGCCGCACCACTGAAAATTTTGAAGAAACTGGTGCCAACGGAAACTTTTGACCTCTCCGCAGGCGACATGCTGTACCTGCCGCCGCAAGTCGCGCATGACGGAGTTGCGACGCAAGGCGAAGGCTTTTGCACCACCTACTCCATTGGCTTTCGTGCGCCCACACGGCAAGAGATCGCCGACGCATTTCTGGATTGGCTCGCTGCGACGAGCGAGATTGAAGGCCGATTGAGCGATTCGGATTTGCCCGCGACGCTGGCACCCGCGCGCGTGCCTCCCAGCTACCAGCGCGAAGTGCTCGGGGCAATTGCCGAGATGCAAATTGATCGCGCTGCGATGAAGCAGTTTGCGGGTTGTTTTGCCTCCGATGTCAAACCGCAGGTTGAATTCGAGGTGCCGGAACCGCCGATCACGCGCGCTGCGTTTGCGAAAGCTTGCGTTAGCGCAAAGGGCGGAGCGGTGAGTATTGCCGCGGCGGCGCTGTGTCTATACGATGACGAATATCTGTTTATCAACGGGGAGGCCTTCGTGATTAAGGGTGATGGTTATTTCTGGCGAGCGCTGGCTGATGCACGTACGCTGGCGGTGCCGCCGACTGTAGCTCGCGAAACCATTGACGCGCTTTATTCCTGGTACTGCGACGGCTGGCTGCGTCTGACCGGTGCTGCCGAGCGATGAACTCCGACGAGGACCCATCGGCCAGTCAACCGCTGGCGACTCCCAACGACTTCAGGTCACTGCTGTCATGGGATGACGTATCGCATGCGCTAAATGAATTGATTGATCGAACCAGTCGCACGCTCGATGTGTTTGATCATTCCCTCGCATTGCAGGACTGGGGCAGCCGCGCGCGATGCGAGGCGCTACAACGCGCCGCACTGGCGCACCACGTACACGTTCGGATTCTTGTCGTTGACATGCGCGTTGTGTCAACGCAAGCGCCCCGACTGCTCAATCTACTCAAGTCGATTGGCCACCGAGTCACGATCATGGAGAGCGATGCGCACGAGCTTCCGGAGTGCGGATATGCTGTTGCAGACCGACAACACTTTCTTTTTCGCCCCATTTCGGTGCAATCCCCGGGAACGCTGAATTTTGGTAATCCAGCGAAATCAATGGGTTACGCTAATTCTTTTCATGTGCTTTGGGAACAAGGAGGGCGGCGCGTCTTCCCCGAGCAGCTTGGGCTGTAAATCCAGCCATTTCCCCTTTTCGGGTTTTCGCTATACTTTCGCTCCTCACTCAGTTCTATTCCGGTTTCGCTCATCGGGGTGGTTTTCACTGAGGGAGATTCTCCTTAAGGCACACACATTCGTTAACGATTCACGTTGTAAGGAAACAAAATGAAGAAATCCCTCCTGGTCGCTGCTCTGATCGCAGTAAGCCTTGTGGCTTGTGGCAAAAAAGAAGAGCCAAAAGCTGCTGCACCTGCTGCCGTCGCTCCGGCTCCCGCCCCTGCTGCTGCACCCGCTCCAATGGATGCTGGTAAAGATGCGATGGGTAAAGCTGCCGACGCAACTAAAGATGCCGCTGGCAAAGCAGTTGATGCAACCAAGGATGCAGCAGCTAAAACCGCTGATGCCGCCAAGGATGCAGCTGGCAAGGCTGTTGAAGCCGCCAAAGATGCAGCTAAGGATGCCGTGAAGAAACCATAACTGGTTTCAGTTAACGCAACCTCTAAAAGCCGGTTTCATTTATGTGACCGGCTTTTTTTCGTCTGTAAATTTGAGGCCTGACCCAGGCAAAATTAGCTGCGTAGCACTACGCCAGCACAAGCCACTGGCAGACTGCGTGCAACGAATCGATTGTTTCCACCCCTGTAGGCAAATCGTGGTCGTGAATGTGCGCCAAGTCAGGTACCCAATGCGTGCGTGCGCCTGCGGCAACAGCAGCGGTGAGCCCCGGCAAAGAATCCTCAAATGCCCAACACTGCCTCGCGTCGACGCCAAGCCTGTC
>JAYUWL010000220.1:0-10974 GCA_043753585.1 Burkholderiales bacterium | reverse complement strand
CTTTGCCGCCGCGCTCACCGATCCCGCATGCAAGACCAAGGGCGACGGCGAGAAGTACGAGGTCGAGATTCCTTTCCTCATGAAACTGGACTAGACCGCGTCCACCCTTCGCGCCTGACCGGATTTCTCGGTCAGTCGCGAAGGGTGATTAATTAAGTGCTTGCCTCAGGCTTATTTGTTCAGTTGCAGCTCCAGCTGATGCAACACCTGATAGCACGGCAATACTGAAGCGACGCTCGAATTTGGCTCACGGCCCTCGCAAATGGCCGCAAAAAATTCACGGTCCTGTAACTCAATGCCGTTCATCGATGCGGCAACCTTGCTAACGTCAATCTTCTCGTCCTTGCCGTTGAACAAATCATCGTAGCGCGCAATGTAGGTCGCCGTATCACCGATGTAGCGGAAGAAAGTGCCGAGCGGTCCGTCATTATTGAACGAGAGTGACAGTGTGCAGATCGCTCCTTTGCTGCTCTTCAACTGAATCGACATATCCATGGCAATGCCAAGCGCCGCACTAATGGGCCCCTGAACCGCATTGGCCTGAATGATGTCGCCGCCGGTCTGGTACGAGAACAAATCCACCGTGTGCGCCGCGTGATGCCAGAGCAGATGATCCGTCCAGCTGCGCGCCTGACCAAGCGCATTCATGTTGGTGCGCCGGAAGAAATAAGTCTGCACATCCATCTGCTGAATATTGAATTCGCCCGCTTTGATCTTGTCGTGCACATACTGATGACTTGGGTTGAAGCGGCGGGTGTGGCCGCACATGGCAACCAGTCCTGTTTGCCTGTGCAGCGCAGCAACCGCCTCCGCGCCCTCGAGCGTATCGGCCAACGGAATCTCCACCTGCACGTGTTTTCCAGCCTTCATACAAGCGATGCTTTGCTCAGCGTGCATCTGTGTCGGCGTGCACAAAATCACCGCGTCAACGTCTTTCAGCGCAAGGCTGTCAGCAAGATCTGTAGTGACATGGCTGATGCCATATTTAGCAGCCGTTTCTTTCGTTTTTTCAAGATCACGGCTGACCAGTGAAATCACTTCGACGCCGTCGATTAGCTTGATCGCGTCGAGGTGTTTGGTACCGAACGCACCGGCACCAGCAAGTGCCACTTTAATCGATTTGTTCACTTAGCTGTTCTCCAAAATTAGGTGGCCGACAGCCGTGTTCGACGCCGGCACATGGTAGAAACGGTGCTTGACGGCTGGCGCTTTGTCACTCATCGCGCCACGCGCGATCAGCCACATCACAAGCTCGATCCCCTCCGAGCCCGCCTCGCGCACGTACTCGATGTGTGGCACGCTCGCGAGCCCATCAGGATCAGCAATCAGCCGGTCAAGAAACGCGTTATCCCATTCGCGATTGATGAGGCCAGCACGCGGCCCTTGCAATTGATGACTCATGCCGCCCGTGCCCCAGATGTGCACATTGAGTGGCTGATCGTAGGTCTCTACGGCCTTCCGAATTGCCTTGCCCAGGTTGTAGCAACGACGCCCTGATGGCACCGGATACTGCACCACGTTCACCGCAAACGGAATCACCGGACACGGCCATTCGAACTTGTCCGCAGGCGGCTGTCCGCACATGAGCGAGAGCGGCACCGTGAGGCCATGATCCACATCCATTTTGTTGACGATGGTGAGATCAAAATCATCCTGAATGACCGACTGTGCGATGTGCGACGCGAGGTCGGGGTGGCCCTTCACCACCGGAACAGGCCGCGGACCCCAACCTTCGTCGGCGGACTGGTATTCAGCGGCGCAACCGATGGCGAAGGTCGGGATCATCTCAAGACTGAATGCCGTCGCGTGATCGTTGTAGACGAGAAAAATCGCGTCTGGCTTGTTGTCCTTCATCCACTGCTTCGAGAAGTCGTATCCCGCGAAGAGCGTCTGCCAGTAGGGCTCGGCGGTCTTGCCGAGATCGAGTGCCGCGCCGATGGCGGGAACATGCGACGTGAAAACGCTAGCTGTGATTTTTGCCATGATTACAGCCTCCCGCCAGTTGTGGACGTGCCCTGTGGTTGCCGATTTTTCTGCGCGTCGCCATCCTCTCCAACGAAGCGATTGCCTTCGACCGAGCGGCCGCCACCAATCATCATGTTGCGGTACTCCTCTTCGGTCATGCCGGTCATGCTGCCAGCCATTTGCTGAAAGCTTTTGCCATGCGTCGCACCGAGCTTCGCCAGAAAGTAAATGTTGCCGCCAAGGCTGATGCACCAGTTCAGGTTGCGGGCAAGCGCCGCCTCTTTCTGCTCCTCGGTCATCGGCCATTCATCGAGATACGCACGCTCATCTGCCTTGAAACGTTCGCGGTTTTCATGCTTCATGAGCGACATGCAAAACTGGTTCAACCAATAGCCTTTGCGCGATTGCTCGGCGTCAAAAATCGTGGTGCCGGGTACGTCGAGATAGGGTTTGTTGAGTGACATTTATTTCTCCTCCGGCCAGTACAACCGCATTGGATTTTCAACAAGTAATTTCCGTTGCAGCTCTGGAGTGGTCGCAATATGCGGAATGAAATCAACCAGCAAGCCATCGTCGGGCATGTGATCCTTCAGGTTCGGATGCGGCCAGTCCGTGCCCCACAGCACTCGATCCGGGAAGCTGTCAACAATGCGCTTCGCGAACGGAATCACGTCACGATACGCGTTCTGTTCACCTTTCAAAGCTTTAGGCCCGGTGACCGACAAACGCTCTGGGCAAGTCACCTTCGACCACACATTCGTATGCTCACGCATGAACTTGACGAACAGTTCAAACTCCGGGCCGTCGACAGGCTTCGTCACATCAGGACGCCCCATGTGATCCACCACCACCGTTGTCGGCAGCGCCGTAAAAAAGTCCCAGAGCTCTGGCAAATCAACCGCTTCAAAATAAATCACCACATGCCAGCCAAGCGGCGCGATGCGGTTCGCGATTTCAAGCAGTTCTTCCTTCGGCGTAAAGTCAACGAGACGCTTGACGAAATTGAACCGGACGCCGCGAACGCCAGCGGCGTGCATGTCCAGCAGTTCTTTATCAGTCACAGCGCGCTTCGCGGTCGCGACGCCGCGCGCCTTGCCGTTGCTATGAATGAGTGCGTCAACCATCGCGCTGTTGTCCGCGCCGTGGCAGGTCGCCTGCACGACGACGTTGCGAGCGAACCCCAGGTGGTCGCGTAGCGCATACAACTGCGTTTTTGAGGCGTCGCAAGGTGTGTATTTGCGCTCCGGCGCGAACGGATGTTCATCGCCAGGCCCGAACACATGGCAATGTGCGTCCACGGCTCCGGCGGGCACTTCAAAGCTTGGCTTCGACGGGCCGAAAAACCAGTCTAACCAGCCGGGTGTTTTTTCAAATGTCATGGTGCTCGAGGTCTTGAATGATGGGCTTGGCAGGGAGGATACGGGCGAATTATCACGATCAGCTTTTCCCATAATTCCCCATTGCATATGGGCTAGAAGTCAATTTAGCTACAAGTTGACAACGTAAAAAATAGCTATTGCGCGCCCGTATTACTTGGGCTAAACGAAAAAGCTGAGCTCGTTTTAGTCTGGCTGGATGTTGGCCTCACGCACAAGTTTTTCGTAGCGCTGGCGCTCGCTGCGGATCAGCGTACCAAACTGCTCGGCGCTTGCGGGGATCACTTCGCCGCCAACGCCGGCCATGCGCTCGCGCACTTCCATCGTTTGCAATGCCTTCTGCACTTCGGCATGAAGCCGCGCGACGATGAGCTTGGGCGTCGCGGCGGGCGCAACAAATCCGTACCAGACCGACGCTTCAAAACCGGCGAAACCGGATTCCGCAATTGTCGGTACATCCGGGAAAATCGTGGAGCGCGTCGGGCTCATGACCGCGAGTACTTTGAGCTTGCCGCTCTTCACATGCGGCTGTGCTTCCAGCGCGTTTACCGCAACCAGTGGCAGCTGCCCGCCGATCACGTCGGTGATCGCCGGTGCGCCGCCGCGATAGGGCACATGCATGAGCTTGATGCCCGCCGCCCGCGTGAAGAGTTCAACCGCCAGATGCGGCGTAGAACCATTGCCCGGTGTGGCGAACGACAGCTCGCCACGCTTCGCTTTCGCTGCCGTGATCAAGCTCAACAGCGACGAATAACCTGCCTGCGCGTTCACAGCGATGACCACAGGCACGCGCCCGACGAGCGACACCGGAACGAGGTCACGCTCGGCATCAAACGGCGCGGGTTGATACAGCGCCATGTTGGCCGCGAGGGCGTTCGCAGCGGGCAGCAAGGTGTAACCATCGGGCGCAGCGTCGATAACCGAACGCACGGCGATGTTGGTTCCGGCACCCGGTTTTTTTTCGACGATGACCGCCTGGCCCAGGCTTCCGGCCAAGCTCTGACCGACGGTGCGCGCAACGATATCGACTGCGCCGCCTGCGGCATAACCGACTACGATTTTGACCGGCTTGTTTGGGTACGGCTGCGCCCATGCAAGTGATGCCAACAGCGGAAGCGAACAAACAGCAACGACAAATCCGCTCCAATTCATTCTGCTTTTCATTGTGTTAATCAGTCTAGCGAAGCCTTGGCCGTCTTGATGATGTCG
The DNA here is from genome assembly GCA_043753585.1 of Burkholderiales bacterium. Lineage (GTDB taxonomy): Bacteria > Pseudomonadota > Gammaproteobacteria > Burkholderiales > Casimicrobiaceae > Casimicrobium. The sequence continues at coordinate 6,424 of JAYUWL010000220.1, read as the reverse complement.
GCGAAGCGCGTCGACTCGGTGCCAATGTAGAGATTGAACTGCTCACGCGTTTGCGGGAACGACTCATAGCCAAAGGTCACGTACTTTTCCTTGATGTCCACTGCGGCAAGTGCTTCTGCGACATCGCGCTGAATCTTGTCGGTCACGGACTTTGGCAGACCGCGGGGCGCGGCAATGGCGGTCCATCCGCTCACCTCAAAGCCGGCCGGTCCGCCCTGCTCCGTCACTGTCTGCACATCCGGAAACGCCTGAATGCGACGTGGCGCCGCCACCGCTAAAAAGCGAATCTTGCCTGCGCGTTGTAAAGCTCCAGAGGTCGCGTTGGTACCGAGCGCGAACTGAAGTTCGCCGTTGGCAACACTGGCGTAAAGCTGCGATGTTTCCTTAAACGGCACATGCTGCATTTCGGTTCCGGTGACCGATTCAAACAACGCCGCGCCGAGGTGCGCCGGATTGCCGACGGACCAGGAGCCGTGGTTCAATTTGCCGGGATTGGCTTTGGCATCGGCAATCAGGTCGTTGATGGTTTTGTATTTACTATTGGTCGCGACCGTGAAGAAAAAATAGGTCTTGAACAGCGGCAGAATCGGATCGAAATCAGCCTTAGGGTCATACGGCAATTTTTTGAACAGATGCGGATAAGCCGACAGGTGCACGTTGTCAAGCTGAATCAGGTCGTGGCCATCCGTTGCGCCACTTTTGAAGGCGGCAATTGCGATAAAGCCATTGCCACCGGGCCGGTTCTCGACGATGACCGGTTGTCCCCACTTCTTCGACAATTTGTCAGCGAGCAGGCGAACCACACCCTCCGGGCCGCTGCCGACCGGGAAGGGCGTGATGATGCGCACAGGCTTTGTCGGGAAGTCCTGGCTGTGTCCAGCAGCAGGAGCGAAGGCGAGCGACACTGTCGCGATCGCGGCCAGCGCTTTGACAAGTGGGCCGCGATATGCGAACAATAGCTTCGGTAACTGTTTCATAAAAGCCTCTTTGAGCGTTACGGGTGTTACGGGTGGTTATATCGATTGCGCAGCAGGAAACGCCATGCCCAATCGCTATTCAAGAATTTTTTTCTCGGGATCAGTGCGATGCGTTGTTGCTGCTCTTTGCCGCGCTCACGCAATATCGATTTTGCGGCGAGACGGCTAGTCGATGTATTTGAGACCTGCTTTTTCCAGCGGCTCACGCATCTTGTACATGTCGAGACCGAGCACACCACTTGCAAGCATGGTGCGCTTCTCGTGTTCCAACGACTCGCGAGCTTCAGCCGCATCAGCAACCTGCTGCGCGAGAGAAGCGGGCACCACCACCACGCCATCAACATCCGCTATCACGACGTCACCGGGAATGACCAGCGCGCCTGCGCAAACGACAGGAATATTGACCGAGCCGAGCGTCGCCTTCACCGTGCCTTTAGAGCTGATTGCGCGACTGAACACCGGAAATGGCATCTCGCTCAAGTCCCCAACGTCGCGACATCCACCGTCGATGATGAGCCCACGTGCACCGCGTGCTTTGAAGGAGGTCGCGAGCAGGTCACCGAAGAACCCATCTTCGTTGTCTGTGGTGCACGCCGCGACGACAACGTCACCCGGCTGCAATTGCTCAGCGGCAACGTGCATCATCCAGTTGTCGCCCGGTTGTAAGAGCACGGTCACCGCCGTGCCACACATCTTCGCGCCGGGATAGATCGGGCGCATGTATGTTTTCATGAGCCCAACGCGTCCCATCGCTTCATGGATTGTGGCGACTCCGAAGCGCGAGAGTTTTTCCACCGCAGCCTTGTCCGCGCGGAAGATATTGCGCTTCACAATTCCCAGTTGGTTCATTGACATGACTATTTGCCCTTAGCTTTCAGCGTGGTGTCGAGACGCGAGAAAACACGGCGCGCGTTGCCCTCAAAAATCGCATAACGATCATCTGATGAAATATTTATTGCGCCGTCGATGTAGCGCTTGGTGTCGTCAAAATAATGGCCGGTGTAGGGATCAATACCGCGCACCGCGCCAATCATCTCGGAGGCGAACAAAATGTTCTTGACCGGAATCACAGTCGTCAGCAAGTCAATGCCCGGCTGGTGGTAAACGCAGGTATCGAAGAACACGTTGTTCAACAGATGATCGTTCAAGCTCGGCTTCTTCATCATGTCCGCCAACCCACGGAAGCGGCCCCAGTGGTAGGGCGCAGCGCCGCCGCCATGCGGAATCAGGAATTTAAGTGTCGGGAAATCCCTGAACAGATTGCCTTCGAGCAGTTGCATGAAGGCGGTCGTGTCGGCGTTCAGGTAATGCGCACCGGTCGTGTGAAAGCATGCATTGCAGCTGGTGCTGACATGCACCATCGCAGGCAGATCGTACTCCACCATTTTTTCGTATATCGGGTACCAGTGCCGGTCCGTGAGTGGCGGCGAAGTCCAGTATCCGCCCGACGGATCGGGATTTAAATTGATGCCGACGTTACCGAATTCCTTCACGCACTTTTCAAGCTCGGGTATGCAGCTCTTCGGGTCAACACCCGGCGACTGCGGCAACATCGCCGCGCCAATAAAGTTCTCCGGGAAAAGCTGGCTCACGCGATAGCAAAGCTCGTTGCAGATCGCCGCCCAAGTGGCCGAAACGTTGAAATCGCCGATGTGATGCGCCATAAAACTCGCACGCGGCGAGAAGATCGTGAGATCGCTGCCACGCTCGTTCATGAGCTTCAGCTGATTCGCGTTGATCGATTCACGCAACTCGTCGTCACTGATTTGCAGCTCGCTGACTTTCGGCATCATCGCCGGGTCTTTGATGCCCGCGATTTGACGGTTACGCCACTCTTCCAGCGCTTTGGGTGCGGTCGTGTAGTGACCGTGGCAATCGATAATCATTGCAGCATTCCTGAAGTGTTTAACTGGTGCACGAGCACGGCTCCATTCCCTGGCGGCGTTTCGCTGCGTCAGCCTCGGGTGACGCCATGAAGTCGAGCAGGGCCTTGACGGCGGCGACGCGGGCGCTCTCCGTGTTGCGGCGCACGGGAAGGCTTGCAGAAAAGATTGTTGTAATTTGAATCTCTGTCGGAAGCGGGCCGACAACAGTGATTCCCACAACATGCAGCAACTCGCTTAACTGCTGAAAACCAAGAGCAACCTCGCCGCTGGCAACCAGCGTGCCGACCGGCACCCCCGGAGGCGCTTGCACCATACGATGCTTGATGTCCTCCGCAATGCCCCAGCGTTCAAAGAGCTTGGCAAGCGCCACGCCGCTTGGCCCCGTGGAATAGCTGATGCTTTTCGCAGCAAGCACCGCACGTTTGACCGCCACCTCCGATGCGATGTCGGGCAATTTTTCACCTGCGCGTACGGCGACCGCCACGCCTGAGCGAACCAGATCGACGCGGCTTCCCGGCACAACGGCACCTGCTGCAATCAGCTTGTCAATGGCGTCCGAAGCAAGAATCACCACGTCAAAGGCCTCGCTCGCCTGCACCCGTTTGAGCGCGTCCACACCCGCCACCGATTCAATCGTGACAGTGTGACCCGATGCCGCCGCAAAAGCACTCGTCAGGTCGCCCAGAACCTGCCGGGTCGCCATAGAGGAAATGCCGGTGAGATGGATAGACTGGGCGCGGGTGTTGGCGGCAACTTCGGTGGCGATGTCGGAAGCGGTGAGCATGGCGAAATTCTAGGCAACGGGAGCGACCCTGAGCTCTTCCCGCCGCACTAGCTGGTATTCGCATTTTAGATAACATGCTCATTACTATCAAAAAAGTGCAGATACTGCCTGATCTAAGTACCGCGTGGATCTGAAACAAATCGAGTCTTTCGTTCGCGTCGCAGAACTGGGGAGTTTCACCCGCGCTGCGGCTGTGATCGGCATTGCGCAGCCACTTTTGTCGCGTCACGTGCGTCAGCTCGAAGTTGAGCTGCGACAAACGTTTCTGCTGCGTAATGGTCGCGGTGTCACGCTGACGGACGCCGGGCGCGTGCTGCTCGAACATGGTCGCGGCATCCTGCATCAGGTAGCGCTCGCGCGCGAGGAGCTGGGTCGCGTTCGCGGCGCGCTGGCTGGCCGCGTTGCGATCGGGCTACCGACCAGTCTCGCCCGGGTGCTGACGGTTCCGCTCACCCGGGCCTTTCGCAGCCGCATGCCGGATGCGGCGATTTCGATCTCCGAGGGCCTTTCGACCACGCTGCAAGCGGGCCTGATCAGCGGTCGCCTTGATGTGGTGGTGCTCTACAACGCGCAGCCCGCGCCAGAGCTTGAACTGCAAGCCATCGCTGAGGAAGAACTGGTGCTGGTATCGAAGCGACCGCCGGGCTTTGCGGAAGACCCGCCGCCTTCTCCGCTCCCGCTGAAACAAATCGCCGGTCTCCCGCTGGTGATCCCGAGCCGCCCCAACGCCATCCGCATGCAGGTCGAAGCGATGCTTGCGAGCGTTGATGCGCGCCCCTCCATTGCTCTGGAAATCGACGGAGTGCCCGCCATCCTCGATCTCGTTGCCGATGGCGCGGGCCATGCCATCTTGTCGCGAAACGCGGTCAATAGCTCAGTCAGGCCATCCGCATTTGCCGTTCGCGCCATCTGCGAACCTGCTTTGACGACCCGCCTGTCGATCGCGACGAGCTCGCTGCGCCCTACTACCCTGACTCATCGGGCAACGATTGAATTGCTGCGCACGATGGCTGCGGAATCGGTCGCTTCACGCCGCTAGTCAATCCGTCGATTTAACCGAACTCAAGCTACGACCGGGTGAAGCACTTCGCGTAAATCGCATGCCGAACGGGCTTGTCGTGCAGCGGTCTGCGAAAGCGACCGCAGCGGCGCCAGCTGCAGCGCCGCCCCCGTCGGCATGCATCGGCGCAGTCAATAGCTTGTGAGTCAAACGACCATTTGACAGGGACTATCGATCGATTCCGCAATTACTCGAATATATGGATTTATTGCTGTCAGCCCACAATCAATAAGCCTTTCATGGAAAAGCTGTAATTTCAGATTCGCATTAGTGAACCCGAACCTGCGCAATTTTAAAATCCGTCCGGCGGGCCAGATGCGGTAAGGATATTGCCGCGCGACGCGATGACTTTAGATCGGCTGACAACGCAACGGCGCATGACGACTCTTGGCGGTCCTATCGTCGATCGAAGCAATCTTGAACGCCGCGTCAAAACCATCGACTGGCTTGGTTGACGCCGCCTGGTCTTTCGGACCAAATGCGGCAAAGGCAGGATAGGCGGTGCTTCCGCGATTTTTGATCGCCTCGGGATCTTTGTCGGGGTCTCGCGCCAGCACCTCCCACAAGCCGAGGCGCTGTAGGCACGGCCGTGGGCGGTCCTGGTGGTCGTCGTATAGTCGCTTGGCGTTGAAAATCCGCCGAATTGAGCCTGATTGTGCATCAGTGAATTGAGCGGCGTATCGTCGTCGGCAGGTGCCGTGATGTTGTTGGGGTTGAACGCGTGGCCTTCCTCGCGGTACCCTCAAACAGGCGTTAAATATAGTGACCCATTTCGTGAGCAATGGTCTTGCCCCGGCCCTCAGCGGTACCAGTCGGGCTATTCGGGAAAGCGGTGAAGTTGTTTGAAGTGCGCCCGGTCTTGCCCAACCGGGAGCCGTGAGCGTTTGACCGTCCGCCGATCAGACCGATGATTTTGATGTCAACGTTGTTGCCGAAACGATTGTTTCGGTAGACGTACACCGTTCCTATCCGATGGCGTCCTTCGCTCATCGAAAACAGGGTCTGGGCCGTGGATTTCAACACCGACACGATGTAGGCGCGATCAAGCGTCAGCCCATTGGCGACGGCAGCCGGGGAGGCGTCAAAGTCAAAGTCGACATTGGCGGCCAGGTCGACCATCTGCAAGGCAGCCGAATCAGTTTTGACGCCATTCATAGGATGGGTAGCGGCTTGCGCAATGATGGGTTGCAAGGCGATGCTGCAGCCAAGCAGGCCGCTAATGCGGACTTAATTTTGGAGTGGAAATTTACGTCTGCGTACATTTTTCACACGCTCCTCTGGCAGCGAGCCCGCCCCGCCTACGCCAGCATGCTTTTGAACAGTATGTGTGCGCCGCACTGCCGCAGTATTCGCGAGCGAATGAAAAAACCAGACTTTACCGCCTGCGTGCCGGGAGGCCCGTCTCTAGCCTGGCCGCGTCAATAATCGGTCTGCGTAGGCTTGCCAAGGGGCGTCACTGGCGACGCCGTCAAACAGGCCCTGCTTCGCAAGCGTCGCCACCCACTCGTGCTTCCCGGCGGTCGCCACGCCCATCAACGGCTGAAAACCCGCCTCCTGCACCGTATTCGCGGCCTCGCGCATTTCCTCGGCACGCCGCTTGCCGTGCTCCACCGCTCGGCTGAAAAAGTACGCTCCCTGCTTTTGCCAGTCGACGCCCGGGAAGGTCTCCTGGAGCGTTGCGATCATCGCGTCTTCCACGCCGTATTTGCGCGCGGTG
>JAYUWL010000219.1:0-11019 GCA_043753585.1 Burkholderiales bacterium | reverse complement strand
GATTGCGCCTGTTGCGATGGAAGAGAAGCTGCGCTTCGCCATTCGTGAAGGCGGTCGTACCGTCGGCGCCGGTGTCGTCTCGAAAATCCTGAAGTAATGACCACGACGCAGCGTGGCAATACGCTGTGTCAAATTTTTAGGGGCGTAGCTTAGTGGTAAAGCTACGGTTTCCAAAACCGTCGATGGGGGTTCGATTCCCTCCGCCCCTGCCACTTTTGATTTGCAAAGAGTGGTGCTGTCCCCGAAAGCCAACTAAGCGATTAGTTGCAAGTTAAGCGACCAAGCATGAACGATACGACAAAAAACTGGGCTATCTTTCTCGCGGCGGGCATGTGTGTGGCGGCAGGCGTGTACGGTTTTTACCGCTTCGCTGAGTCAGCGTTGGCGCTGCGTATGCTGATGGTGATTGCTGGTCTGGCTGCAGGCGCTGGCGTGGCTTACGCCTCGGTGCCTGGCAAAGAATTTGTGCAGTTTGCACGCGAGTCTATTGATGAAGGCAAAAAAGTTGCCTGGCCGACCCGCAAGGAGACCATTCAAATGACGATGATCGTGTTTGCATTTGTAGTCATCATGGCCATCTTTCTGTTCGGGGTCGACACGGCTATCGGGGCCTTCATTGCGTGGCTCACATCGCGCAACTAAGCATCACGGACAGCAGCGCAGTAACCGTCGTTTCACTCAAAGGACAACATGGACATCACGCAACTCACGGACAGCGAAGCACCCGTAGCTGAAGTCGTCGCCAAGCCGAAGCGCTGGTACGTCGTGCATGCGTTTTCCGGCTTTGAGAAAACGGTACAACGTGCTCTGGTCGAGCGTATTGCGCGCTGCGATTTTTCGTCTCAGTTCGGTCAGGTCATGGTGCCTGTCGAAGAAGTGGTCGAGATCAAAAACGGCCAGAAATCGATGTCAGAGCGAAAGTTTTTCCCGGGCTACGTGCTGGTTGAGATGGACATGACCGACGAGTCCTGGCATCTGGTGAAAAGCACGCCAAAAGTCACCGGATTCATCGGCGGCACGGCAACGCGCCCGGCGCCGATTTCGCAGAAAGAAGTCGACACCATCATCAATCAGGTGCAAACCGGTGGTGAGAAACCCAAGCACAAGGTGTTGTTTGAGGTGGGCGAAGCGGTGCGCGTCAAAGACGGTCCGTTCGCTGACTTCATGGGCAACGTGGAAGACGTCAATTACGAGAAATCGAAGCTGCATGTGTCGGTCATGATTTTTGGCCGCGCCACACCCGTTGAACTTGAGTTCGGTCAGGTAGAAAAAGCATAAGCGGTGTACGTCGACGCGGGTCGACGTGTACTTTTTAACGGGGAGAGCGTCGTAACCAATCGGCGCCCGTTTGTACCCAAAACCAGGAGCCATCATGGCAAAGAAAATAGTCGGCTTTATCAAGCTGCAAGTCCCAGCAGGAAAGGCGAATCCGTCGCCCCCAATCGGTCCGGCCCTCGGCCAGCGTGGTCTCAACATCATGGAGTTCTGCAAAGCTTTTAACGCGCAGACTCAGGGGTTGGAGCCCGGCATGCCGATTCCGGTGACTATCACCGCATTCGCTGACAAGAGTTTCACCTTCGTCATGGGTACGCCACCGGCGACCTACCTGATCAAGAAAGAATCGAAAGTCACCAAGGGCTCCCCTACGCCGCACACTACAAAGGTCGGCTCGCTGACCCGTGCTCAGGCTGAAGCCATCGCCAAAGTCAAAATGCCTAACCTCACTGCTAGCGACATGGACGCTGCCGTGCGCACCATCGCAGGCAGCGCCCGCTCAATGGGCATCACCGTCGAAGGAGTGAAGTAATCATGGCAAAAATGACTAAACGCGCCAAGGCGCTCGAAGGCAAAGTTGACGGCAACAAGTTCTACCCTGTCGTTGATGCTTTGACGTTGGCCAAAGCTACCGCGACTGCCAAATTCAACGAGTCGATTGACGTCGCGATCAATCTTGGGATTGATGCCAAGAAGTCAGACCAAACCGTTCGCGGCTCTGTCGTAATGCCGTCTGGCACCGGCAAGACCGTTCGCGTTGCTGTGTTCGCACAGGGTGCCAAGGCCGAAGAGGCCAAAACGGCGGGTGCCGACGTGGTCGGGTTCGAAGATCTCGCGGAGCGCATCAAAGGCGGCTTCATGGAATTCGACGTGGTTATTGCATCGCCAGACGCCATGCGCGTTGTCGGTACGCTCGGTCAAGTGTTGGGCCCGCGCGGCCTGATGCCAAACCCGAAAGTAGGCACTGTGAGCGCTGACGTTGCGAATGCTGTCAAAAACGCCAAAGCGGGTCAGGTTCAATACCGTACCGACAAGGCCGGTATTGTGCATGCAACTCTGGGTCGTGCGTCATTTGAAGTTTCTGCGCTAGAGCTCAACTTGCGAGCACTGGTAGAGGCATTGCAAAAGGCGAAGCCAGCTTCGTCCAAAGGTGTGTATTTGCGAAAAGTCAGCGTGTCCAGCACGATGGGTTCCGGCGTCCGTGTGGACACCGGTGCGTTTGGTGTGTCGCAGGCCGCGCAATAAATATAGTTTATTAGCAGCGGTATTCGACCGCCGCTACAAAAGATTGGTGGGCCAGCAAATTCGTTTATGAGTTTGTTGGGCCATCCAAGACCGTTGGCGAGCCTTGATTTCAGGGCACTTAATCGAGCGTTCACTTTACGCTGAACACGGCCAACGCAGATGGTGATCCCGCTGTAGAAAAATTTGTGTGTAGTGTCAAAACAGGTACTGCGCAGGGATTCGATGCGGCAAGGTCGCTGAAACCCTCCCGTCAAGATCAAAACGATTTTGATGGGTTTGATAGGAGATTAACTTGAGTCTAAATCGCACTGAAAAGGCCGCGGTCATCGACGAAGTCAGAGCCCAGGTCATTGAAGCTCAGACCCTCGTAGTGGCCGAATATCGCGGCACGACGGTTAAGGATATGACCAAACTGCGCGCATCTGCTCGTGCGCAGGGCGTTTATTTGCATGTGTTGAAAAACTCGCTTGCACGTCGCGCCGTGGTCGGGACGCCGTTTGAAGTGGCTGCTGGACAAATGTCCGGCCCACTGATTTACGGTTTTTCCACTGATGCCGTAGCCGCCGCTAAAGTCATTAGCGACTTCGCCAAAACCAACGACAAGCTCGTGGTAAAGGCGGGCGCGTTTAATGGCAAATTGCTTGATCAAGCCGGCGTTGCATCGCTCGCCGCGATCCCGAGCAAGGAAGTATTGCTGACGCAAATTGCTGGTCTGTTGATGTCGCCGGTATCGCGTATTGCGCGAGTGCTGGCTGCCGTATCCGAGAAGCGTGCGGGTCCTGCCGCTGCCGAGGCCGTTGGTGCTGAACCAGCCGCTGCCTGAACCCAATACACATTCAAATTAACTAAACAATTAGGAGCCAAACATGGCCTTCAATAAAGATGACTTCCTCGCCGCACTCGACACGATGTCGGTGATGGATCTGAACGATCTCGTAAAAGCGATCGAAGAGAAATTCGGCGTATCGGCTGCTGCAATGTCGGCGCCTGCTGCCGGCGGCGGCGGCGCGGCTGCTGCGGTAGTTGAAGAAAAGACCGAGTTTGACCTCGTTCTGACCGAAATCGGCGCGAACAAAGTGAGCGTCATTAAGGCGGTCCGCGAAATCACTGGTCTGGGCCTCAAAGAAGCCAAAGATCTGGTTGACGGCGCGCCGAAGACGGTTAAAGAAGCGATGCCAAAAGCTGATGCTGAAGCCGCCAAGAAGAAGATCGAAGATGCAGGCGCCAAGGCCGAAATCAAGTAATTTCGGTTCGATGCAGGGGGCCGGAGAGGTTGCGAAGCCTCGTCGGCCCCTAGCCGTTTGTAGAGATTGTTCCCGTTTGACCGAATTTGCCGCAGGGCCAAGCAGTCAAACGAGAGCCCTCTCCAGCTCCCGCAACCGCGCGAATCCATTGTCCTGGCTTCGCGCCGGTCGCGCCTCTCGCTTCCACAGTTGAGGAACATATGACGTACGCCTTCGCCGAAAAAAAACGAATCCGCAAAAGCTTTGGATCACGCACCGATGTATTGCCGGTGCCTTATCTTCTGCACACACAGCTCGCTTCTTACAACGAGTATCTGCAGGAAGGGGTTAGCCAGCCGAACCGGAAGAATATTGGTCTTGAGTCCGCGTTCACATCGATCTTCCCCATTTCCAGCCACAATGGCTTTGCCAAGCTGGAATATGTCCACTACACGCTGGCTACACCACCATTTGACGTCGTCGAATGCCAACAGCGCGGCTTGACCTTTGCATCTCCCGTGCGCGCGAAAGTTCGCCTCATTATTTATGATCGCGAAGCCGCCAAAGATACGGTCAAAGAGATTAAGGAGTCTGAGGTTTACATGGGCGAGATGCCGCTCATGACAGAGAACGGCTCGTTTGTGATCAACGGCACCGAGCGGGTGATCGTATCCCAGTTGCATCGTTCGCCAGGCGTGTTCTTCGAGCACGACAAGGGCAAAACGCATAGCTCCGGCAAACTGTTGTTCTCGGCGCGTGTGATTCCTTATCGCGGCTCATGGCTCGACTTCGAATTCGATCCGAAGGACTTCCTCTATTTCCGTATTGACCGTCGTCGCAAGATGCCAGTGACGATTCTGCTGAAAGCACTTGGCCTGACGGACGAAGAAATCCTTGCTCGCTATTTCAAGTTTGACGACCTGTACTTCACGCCGAAGGGCAACGAGCTCGCATTCGTGCCGGAGCGCGTGAAAGGCGAGATCGCCCGTTTCGACATCACCACGGCAGACGGTACTGTTGTGGTTGCCAAAGACAAGCGCGTTACCGCAAAGCACATCCGTGACCTGCAGAACGCCAAGGTCGAGCGCCTCTCGCTACCTACCGATGAGGTTTATGGCCGCATCGTTGCGACGAACGTCATCGACAAGGAAACGGGCGAAGTTGTGCTCAAAGCCAACGAAGAGTTGACTGAAGAGTCGTTGAAGAAACTGGTCGAAGCTGGCATCAGTCAGATCCGCACGCTCTACATTAACGAGCTGGACGAAGGCCCCTGGATTTCGATGACGCTGCGCACCGACGACGTACCAGACCGTACGACGGCGCGTGTGGCAATCTATCGCATGATGCGTCCAGGCGAGCCGCCCACCGCCGAAGCAGTTGAGGCGTTATTCACGCGTCTGTTCTTCAATCCAGACACATACGATCTGTCCCGCGTTGGCCGCATGAAGTTCAATCGTCGCGTTGGTCGCGACGAGATCGAAGGCCCGATGGTGTTGACGCATGACGACATCTTTGACACGGTGCGAATCATTCTTGATTTGCGCAATGGTCGCGGTCAGGTGGACGATATCGATCACCTCGGTAACCGCCGTGTACGTAGCGTCGGCGAACTTGCCGAAAACCAGTTCCGTAGCGGACTGGCGCGTGTTGAGCGTGCGGTGAAGGAGCGGCTGGGACAGGCGGAGAGCGAAAACCTGATGCCCCACGACTTGATCAACGCAAAGCCGATTTCCGCAGCGATCAAGGAATTTTTCGGCTCCAGCCAACTCTCACAGTTCATGGATCAAACCAATCCATTGTCAGAGATTACGCACAAGCGTCGCGTGTCGGCTCTCGGCCCGGGCGGTTTGACGCGTGAACGCGCCGGCTTTGAAGTTCGCGACGTCCACCCGACACACTACGGTCGAGTCTGCCCAATCGAAACGCCAGAGGGCCCGAACATCGGCCTGATCAACTCGCTTGCGCTGTTTGCTCGTGTCAACGATTACGGCTTCATTGAAACCCCTTACCGCAAAGTTGTCGACGGTTCGGTTACCAGTGAAATCACCTACCTCTCGGCGATCGAGGAGAGTAACTACGTAATTGCGCAGGCGAACTCGGAGCTTGATGACAAAGGGCGCCTGACCGGTGAGTTTGTGTCGTGTCGCATCAAGGGAGAATCGACCCTCATGCCAGCGTCGGAAGTGACCTATATGGACGTTGCGCCATCCCAGATCGTCTCCGTTGCCGCATCGTTGATTCCGTTTCTTGAACACGATGACGCGAACCGCGCATTGATGGGCTCAAACATGCAGCGTCAGGCGGTGCCTTGCTTGCGGCCTGAAAAGCCATTTGTGGGTACGGGCGTAGAGCGCACTGCTGCAATCGACTCCGGCACCGTAGTTACCGCGAAGCGCGGTGGCAAGGTTGACTACGTTGACGCGTCGCGTGTGGTGATTCGAGTCAATGATTCTGAGGCTGCTTCGAGCGACGCGGGCGTGGACATCTACAACCTCGTCAAGTACACGCGCTCCAATCAGAATACCAACATCAATCAGCGTCCGCTGGTGAAGGTTGGAGACAACATTGTTAAAGGCGACGTGATCGCTGACGGCGCCTCCACCGACAAGGGCGAACTCGCTCTCGGTCAGAACATGTTTGTCGCGTTCATGCCGTGGAACGGCTACAACTATGAAGACTCGATCCTGATCTCAGAGCGTGTGGTGGCGCAAGATCGCTACACCTCAATTCACATCGAAGAGTTGACTGTTGTTGCACGCGACACGAAGCTCGGTTCCGAAGAGATCACGCGTGATATTTCGAGCCTAGGCGAAACCCAACTGACGCGCCTGGATGAATCGGGCATCGTCTACATCGGCGCTGAAGTCGAAGCGGGCGACGTGCTCGTCGGCAAGGTCACGCCAAAGGGCGAAACAACGCTGACCCCTGAAGAAAAGCTACTTCGTGCGATTTTCGGTGAGAAGGCGAGCGACGTCAAAGACACGTCACTGCGAGTTCAGTCCGGCATTGCTGGAACCGTGATCGATGTCAAAGTCTTCACGCGTGAAGGTATCGAGCGCGACAAACGCGCTCAGCTCATCATTGACGAGGATTTGCGCGGCTTCAAGAAAGATCTCGCGGATCAATTGCGCATTGTCGAGAACGATGCGTTTGAGCGCCTGGAGCGCTTGCTGACTGGCAAGGTTGCCAGTGGCGGTCCGAAGAAACTTGCCAAAGGCACCAAGCTCGACAAAGAGTATTTGACCTCAGTCGGCCGTTATGACTGGTTCGACCTGCGTTTGGCGGATGACGACGTTGCGCGCCAGCTTGAGGCCGTCAAGGAAAGTCTGACTGCGACTCGCGTCAATTTCGACTCAGCATTTGAGCAGAAGAAACGTAAGCTGACGCAGGGCGACGAACTGCCCGCTGGCGTGCTCAAAATGGTCAAGGTTTACGTCGCCGTGAAGCGTCGCCTGCAGCCTGGCGACAAGATGGCCGGTCGTCACGGCAACAAGGGCGTGGTCTCGAAGATCGTTCCTGTGGAAGACATGCCGCATATGGCAGACGGTACAACGGTTGACGTCGTTCTGAACCCGCTGGGTGTGCCATCGCGGATGAACGTGGGTCAGATTCTTGAGGTCCATTTGGGCTGGGCGGCGAAGGGTATCGGCAACAAGATTGATGCCATGCTCAAGCAGCAAGCCAACGTGAAAGAAATTCGCGGTTTCGTCGAAAATATCTATCACAACGTTGGAGCCAAACAGGACATCACGGACTTTACCGATGGCGAAGTGACCGAGTTGGCGACCAATTTGCGTCATGGCCTCCCGTTCGCCACGCCAGTATTCGACGGCGCAAACGAGGGCGAAATCAAAGACATGCTGAAACTTGCTGATCTGCCGCTGTCAGGGCAGATCACGCTTTATGACGGACGTACTGGCGAGGCTTTTGATCGCCCGGTCACCGTTGGCTACATGCATGTGTTGAAGCTGCACCACTTGGTCGATGACAAGATGCACGCACGTTCTACGGGTCCGTACAGTCTCGTGACGCAGCAACCCCTCGGCGGCAAAGCCCAGTTCGGTGGCCAGCGGTTCGGCGAGATGGAGGTTTGGGCACTTGAGGCATACGGTGCTGCGTACACATTGCAAGAGATGCTGACCGTCAAGTCCGACGACGTCAACGGCCGTACCAAGGTGTATGAAAACATCGTGAAGGGCGAGCACAAGATCGAAGCCGGCATGCCGGAATCGTTCAACGTGCTGGTCAAGGAAATCAGGTCGCTCGGTATCGATATCGACCTGGTTCGCAAGTAGTAACTCTAAAGTAAAGGGATATACATGAACGCCTTGTTAGACCTGTTCAAACAGACGACCCCGAACGAAGAGTTCGATGCCATCAAAATTGGCCTGGCCTCACCCGAGCGGATTCGTTCGTGGTCGTTTGGCGAAGTCAAAAAGCCTGAAACGATTAATTACCGCACGTTCAAACCTGAGCGTGACGGCTTGTTCTGCGCGAAGATTTTCGGGCCGATCAAAGATTACGAATGCCTGTGTGGCAAGTACAAGCGCCTCAAGCATCGTGGCGTTATTTGCGAGAAGTGTGGCGTTGAAGTCACTCTGACCAAAGTACGTCGCGAGCGCATGGGCCACATTGAGTTGGCCTCGCCGGTTGCGCACATCTGGTTCCTGAAGTCGCTGCCCTCGCGCCTAGGTATGGTGCTTGACATGACGCTCCGCGATATCGAGCGCGTCCTCTATTTCGAAGCATTCGTTGTCGTTGATCCAGGCTTGACGCCGCTGCAACGTGGTCAGCTGCTCACCGAAGACGACTACATCGCGAAAACAGAAGAATTTGGCGATGACTTCCGTGCGCTGATGGGCGCGGAAGCGGTTCGCGAACTGCTGGGTTCGATCCATGTTGCCGAAGACTCCGAACGGTTGCGCGCAGAACTTGGCGCAACGTCATCTGACGCCAAGATCAAAAAAATCTCGAAGCGCCTCAAAGTGCTCGAAGCGTTCCAGAAGTCGGGCATCAAGCCTGACTGGATGGTCCTTGAAGTATTGCCGGTTCTTCCGCCAGAGCTTCGTCCGCTAGTTCCGTTGGACGGTGGCCGTTTCGCGACTTCCGATCTGAACGATTTGTATCGCCGCGTGATCAACCGTAACAATCGGCTCAAGCGCCTGCTTGAACTGAAAGCTCCGGACATCATCGTGCGCAACGAAAAGCGCATGCTGCAAGAGTCGGTTGACTCGTTGCTCGACAATGGTCGCCGCGGCAAAGCGATGACCGGTGCGAACAAGCGTCCGCTTAAATCGCTCGCCGACATGATCAAAGGCAAGTCGGGTCGTTTCCGTCAAAACTTGTTGGGTAAGCGCGTCGACTACTCGGGGCGCTCCGTCATTGTGGTGGGCCCGCAGCTCAAGTTGCATCAGTGCGGTCTTCCGAAGAAAATGGCGCTTGAGTTGTTCAAGCCGTTTATCTTCAATCGCCTAGAACAAATGGGTGAAGCAAAAACCATTAAGGAGGCCAAGCGCCGCGTTGAAAGCGAAGATCCGCTGGTTTGGGACCTGCTGGAAGAAGTGATTCGCGAGCATCCGGTGTTGCTGAACCGTGCACCGACGCTGCATCGGCTTGGCATTCAGGCTTTCGAGCCGGTGTTGATCGAAGGCAAAGCGATTCAGCTGCATCCACTCGTGTGCACGGCGTTCAACGCCGACTTCGACGGCGACCAGATGGCTGTCCACGTGCCGTTGTCGTTAGAAGCACAGGCAGAAGCGCGCACCCTGATGTTGGCATCAAATAACGTGCTGCTGCCATCTAATGGCGATCCCTGTATCGTGCCGTCACAAGACATCGTGCTGGGCCTGTACTACGCAACTCGCGAAAAAATCAATGCTCGCGGCGAAGGCATGATGTTTGCGGACGTGCTTGAAGTGTCTCGCGCTTACGAAACGCGTATGGTCGAGTTGCACGCCAAGGTGATGGTGCGTATTCGTCAGATCACCTTTGGCCCGAACGGCGAAAAGATCGACCAGATCAAGCGCGAAGATACGACGGTTGGCCGCGCGCTGCTCTCCGACATCCTGCCGGAAGGCCTGCCCTTCTCGGTCATTAACAAGCCATTGAAGAAGAAAGAAATCTCCAAGCTCATCAACGCCAGTTTCCGTCGCTGCGGCCTTCGCGCCACAGTGGTGTTCGCTGACAAATTGATGCAGGCGGGTTTCCGTCTGGCAACGCGCGCAGGCTTCTCGTTTGCGGCTGATGACATGCTCATTCCGCCTGAGAAGCAGGGCATCATTGTTAACGCTGAGGCTCAGGTCAAAGAGATTCAGCAGCAGTACGCTTCTGGCCTCGTGACCTCTGGCGAACGCTACAACAAGGTGGTTGACATCTGGGGTGCAGCCGGCGACGATATCGCACGCGCCATGATGACGCGCCTTGGTTCGGAAATGGTGACTGACCGTGACGGCAAACAGGTTCGTCAGGACTCGTTCAACTCCATCTACATGATGGCCGATTCGGGCGCGCGAGGCTCGGCTGCGCAGATTCGTCAGCTCGCTGGTATGCGCGGTCTGATGGCAAAGCCAGATGGTTCGATCATCGAGACACCGATCACGGCCAATTTCCGTGAAGGCCTCAACGTTCTCCAATACTTCATCTCGACCCACGGCGCTCGCAAGGGCCTGGCGGATACGGCGTTGAAGACGGCGAACTCCGGGTACCTCACGCGCCGTTTGGTCGACGTGACGCAAGACCTCGTCGTTACTGAACACGATTGCGGAACGACTGAAGGCATGGTCATGAAGGCCGTTGTCTCCGGCGGTGAAGTTATCGAGTCGTTGCGCGACCGTATCCTCGGCCGCACCACAATTGGTGATGTGATGCACCCCGAGACTGGCAAAGTCGTTGTTGAATCAAACTTCACACTCACGGAAGATGAAGTTGATTTGATCGAAAGCCTCGGCATTGATGAGGTCAAGACACGCTCGCCATTGACCTGTGCCACACGCCACGGTTTGTGTGCCAAGTGCTATGGGCGCGATCTGGGCCGTGGTCAGTTGGTCAGCGCTGGAGAAGCGGTTGGCGTTATTGCTGCGCAGTCCATCGGCGAACCAGGTACACAGCTCACCATGCGTACGTTCCACATCGGTGGCGCGGCATCGCGTACTGCTGCGGCGAGCACGGTTGAAACGAAGTCGGCCGGTACCGCAAACTTCGCTGGCGCAATGCGCTATGTGAAAAACGCGGGCGGCGACAAGATTGTCATCGCTCGCTCTGCAGAGGTTGTCATCTC
>JAYUWL010000218.1:0-11059 GCA_043753585.1 Burkholderiales bacterium | reverse complement strand
TGATGATGATTGCGGCAGCACGGTCGCGCCATAATTGACGTCAACGTCAAGGGCATTGCTAGAAATTCGTTTTTCGGGATGAAGTGCGAGGCGTGGGGCGCGCAGCTTCCGCAATGTACGCCCTGGTACCTGAGGATTGCGAGCACCCCGCAACGAAGCAATTCGCCCGAAAAACGGATTTATAGGAGCGCCCGTATGACGATACCCTCGCAAACCCCTGCCTTGTTCGCTCCGACCCTGCTGTGGAACGCTCGCCTGCTGACGGTCGAACGTGCCACGGAGGACGCTGAGGCCTGCGCCAATTGGTACTCGCAGCTGCTGGGAGATCCGGTGCGACAGCTCTCGCCCGAAGCGTGGGAGGTGCGTGGCGCCGAGCGCTGGATGCTATTCCGGACCGGACACAGGAAAAGCGTGCCGATGATTGCTTTTGCCTTTCCGGCACGAGCGCAGTGGAATACATATCGTGCGCATCTGAAATTGATTGATCTGCCGATGCATGCGGTGTCACCAGAATTGCAGGCGCTGCTGGGTGAGCACACCTTCGGTCTGCGCGACCCGGACAATCGCACGTTGCTGTTTTGCGTCGCCCCACATGCGAACGCCTCTAATGCGCCCGAGGTTGAACGGCGACCCGCCCGCCTGCAGCACTTTGTCTGCGCGTCGATGCGCACGATTGAAATGCTTGAGTTCTATCGTGATGTCCTTGGCTTTATGGAGTCTGATCGTGTCGTGGATACCGATGGCGACCTGTCGTCCGCGTTCATTCGCTCCGACCCGGAACATCACAGCTTTGCCGTGTTTCGGGCGGCATGCACCGGCGCGGATCATCATGCTTATGAGCTGCCAAACTGGAACGCGATTCGCGACTGGGCGGATCATTGCGGCGACCTGGAAATTCCGCTCTGGTGGGGGCCGGGACGTCACGGCGTCGGCAACAATCTGTTTTTCATGATCGAAGACCCAGACGGTTATAAAGTGGAGTTCTCCACCGAGCTCGAGCACATGATGCCCGATCAGGCTTATCGCGAATGGCCGCACGGGCCGCGCGCCTTGAATCTCTGGGGTAATGCGTGGATGCGCAGCTAGTGTCGGCGACTCACGGCAGGGCTTTTGGCTATTTCGACTGCCACACCGCCGGATTTCCACTGCGCGCGATAAGTGCCAGCCCGTACGCAATCGACTCCAGCTGATCGCCGGTTTCAATCTTTGCCGGGTCAAAGCGCTGCTCGAAAATTTCACGCACGGCGGGCACAAATGACGTGCCGCCGGTGAGGAATACGCGGTCAATCTCCGCTGAATCCAGCTTCGCTTCGCCCAACGCTTCGTCCACCGCGTCTTCGATTTTTTGCAGGTCGTCAGCGATCCATTGCTTGAATGCAGCGCGCTCGATCGTCGCGTCCAGCGCCAGGTTATAGCCCATGCCTTCAGCACGGAAGGCGAGGGTGGCAGTGGATGAAGATGAGAGCGCGGTTTTCGCGTCGGCCACCGCTTTGTACAGCGGATAGCCCAAATCGTTCTCGATGATGGTGATGAATTTGGCCAGTCCATCGCGCTCAATCGCGTAGCGCAAATACTCGCGCAAATCGCGCATCACAGCAGGCGATTTCATGAGCGCGAGCTGATTCCACTGCGCGAAGCGATGATGAAAATGGGTTGGCACTTCGAGAATTTTGTCGATGCTCTTGAACCGCGCGCGGTGACCGAGCTGCGGCAGGATCGCGTGCTCCAGAATGCGGTAATCGAACACGTCGCCCGCGACGGCAACGCCGGAATGCGCAAGCGGAATTGACTTGAGGGTTCCGTCTCCGCCCAGACCCGGCTCGAAGCGAATGATCGAAAAGTCACTCGTACCACCGCCAAAATCGGCCACCAGAACAGTTGCCGCTTTGGTCAAGCGTTGCGCAAAAAAATACGCCGCCGCGACCGGCTCATACACGTAGGTAATTTCTGCAAAGCCCACACGCTTGAACGCGCGCTGGTAGCGCTCCAGCGCCAGCGCCTCGTTCGGGTTCACGCCGGCAAAGGCGACGGGACGACCCGCCACCAGTTGCAAAGGCAAGTCCGCCAGCGCCGGTCCGGCATGCGCGCGCAGCTTTTCGATAAACGCCGTGAGCAAGTCCTCAAAGGTGAACTTCTTCCCGTGAATATGCGTTTCGGTAAATGATTTGCTCGCCGCAAATGTCTTGAACGATTGCAAAAAACGGCAGTCGAGCGGGTCATCAATAAAGCGCTCGATTGCCCACGGCCCCGCCTCAAAACGCAAGCCGCGCGATGCGTCCGAGTCTTCATCCCAGAAGCACATTGCCGAGCGAAATGTCGAATGCGTGCGGGCATCCAGCGTGAACGGCAGCACCTGCGCGGAGGTCGCATCGGTGGAAATGGCAACGACCGTGTTGGTGGTGCCAAAGTCGAGGCCGAGCGCGAGCGAGTGAGGCGATGACGCAGTGGTTTTGGGCATAAAACGCAAATGCTCCGCCGCTCATCAGCGCCAACGCGCGACGAATGGGGCAGAGCACGGAAAGTGGGGCGGGACGCGAATTCTACGCAGACGCCCAATGCTACGTTGCGCTGGGGCGAGGCAAATCTACGCTACGCCCGCCAGGTACAACCCGTAAATCACGCAGCACGCGCCGTCAAACAGCAAGGTCACCGCGAAGCCCTTGCCAAAGCGTTTGTTCCAGTTGAGTGCGATCAGCATCACCAGCGCCGCCTTCTCGATCAGCGCGGCACAGACGATGGGCAAGCGCGCTTCGGGATGACCGGCGGCGTAGACCAGCAGGCCACCCACGACAAAGGCCATCATCCCCCAGTGCCGAGCGAAGAAAAGGCCCGCCTCGTCCCTGATTTCAATCTTGTTGAGTAGTTTGAGAAACGCCGCCGAAAACAAAAACTGCAACAGCGGCAGCATGGTGACAGGTCGTTGCGACGGCGTTGCTTCATCTTGCGAAGCAGCCGCAATTTGAGGCGATGACGAACGAACGGTTGGACGCCAGTATTCCCAAAAGTATTCACGCACAACTTTAAGCTGAAATAGCCGCTACATCTGGGCTAGATGCCTTTTATCGCAAATATCAACATGTGCACTATTTCTCGTCTAGCTCCCTTGCAGCAGTGCTTAAACGAAAAAGTTGTTAGCTTGATATGCGCAACCGGCGTTGGCGGTTAGCTGCCTTCAGGCGAGTCCGCCGTCGTTCATGCGGTACCACGCAATGATCGCCGACAGGTAGAGGCGGCGGAATTTGTGCAGCGGAAAGCCCTTCAAACCCGTCACTGGTAGCGGCAGCGACTCGTTGTCGCCGGACTGGATGTAGTGCGCCATGGCCCGCCCCATCGCCGTCTGCAAGCCGATGCCGCGGCCCATGCAGCCGATGTTGATGAGCAGGCCCGGCTCGGGTTCGTGCAGGTGTGGCAGGAAGTCGCGCGTAATCGCAACCCGCCCGCACCAGCGAAATGCGATGGCTGCCTTCGCCGCCACCGGAAACATGTGTCCGATCACCCGCTCCAGATGGCCCCAATCCTCTGGCGACGTGGGCTCCCGGAATGGCCCGCGACCGCCCATGATCAGGCGGCGCTGGTGATCAAGCCGAAAGTACAGCAGCAGCTGCCGCGTGTCGGACGACACATGCCCTTGCGGCGTGATCGTCCTGGCGATATTTTCCGGTAGCGGCTCGGTTGCGACCTGAAACGAGTTCGGTGTAATGACCGAACTCGCGAGACCGGGCCACAGCTCGCCTGAGTATCCGTTCGTACAAAGCACGACGCGATCTGCGGCGACCGAAGCGCCTTGAGCCGTGGTCACCTTCCAGCGCAAACCGTCCCGCCGCATCGCGGTCGCCGGGCTGTGGGCGTACACGCTGGCGCCCGCGCCCGCGGCCGCACGGGCCAGACCGCGCGCATACGACAGCGGCTGAATCCCACCACCGCGTGGGTCGAGCCAGCCGCCGAGGTATTTGTCGGTGCCAAGCAGTGTGGCAACTTCGGACGCACTGAGCGCCCGCGCGCCTGCTACCCCGCGTTTTGCCCACTGCTCCGCGCGCCGAGTCACGAGATCAACGCCGGCTGCAGTATGCGCGCCCTGTATCCAGCCATTGCGTACCAGCGGCACATCCATGTTGTGCTTTTTGATCAGGTCAAACACGGAATCGGCAGTGCTGCCAGCGAACTGCGCCAGACGCTCACCCACCGCGCCCGGAAACATGGCCTGCAGCTCATCAGGGTCGTGTTTGAGCCCCGGAATGACCTGCCCGCCGTTACGACCAGAGCCGCCCCAGCCCGGCTCAAATGCCTCAAGCAGCGCGACTCGGGTGCCTTGCTCGGCAAGATGCAGGGCCGTGGACAGCCCGGCGAACCCACCGCCAACGATACACACGTCGACGCTGACATCGCCATCGAGCGGCGGCGCAGCAAGCGCAGGCGCAGCCGTTGCCGCCCACAGCGAAGGTTCAAGTGGAAATGCCGTGGCCATGCTGGAATCTCTCTCTAAATGGGTCGCAAAACGCGGCGCAAAAAATCCTGGGTGCGTGGATGCTTAGGTTCGGTCAGTAGCTCTTTGGCCGGGCCTTCTTCGACGATGACGCCGCCGTCGATGAACAGCACCCGATCAGCGACTTCGCGGGCGAAGCCCATTTCGTGCGTCACCACCGCCATCGTCATGCCCTCTTCCGCCAGCGTGCGCATCACCGACAACACTTCACCGACAAGCTCCGGGTCAAGCGCCGAAGTGGGCTCATCAAACAGAATCGCGTTGGGCTGCATGGCGAGCGCACGCGCAATGGCGACGCGCTGCATTTGTCCGCCCGAGAGCTGCGCCGGGCGAGCGTCCGCCTTGTCCGCGAGACCGACACGCGCGAGCAGTTCGCGCCCGCGTGCCAGCGCAGATTCGCGTGGCTCGCGTTTGACAAACACCGGCCCTTCGATCACATTCTCAAGCGCGCTACGGTGCGGGAACAAATTGAAGCGCTGAAACACCATCGACACATGTGTGCGAATGGAGGTGATTGACGGCGCGCTGCGGTCCACGCGAATGCCGTCGACACGCACCTCGCCGCCGTCGTAAGGCTCCAGCCCGTTAATGCAGCGCAGAATCGTCGATTTGCCGGAGCCGGACGGGCCAATGATGCACACCACTTCGCCCTTGGCGATGGTTGCGTTGATGCCGCGCAGGACGTGATTGCTGCCAAAGTGCTTGTGCACACCGATCAACTCGATGATGGGCATTGTCATGATTTTTTGGAGCGGCGTTCGAGCCAGCCAACGAACAGAATGAGCGGCACACTCATGACCAGATACAAGAGCGCGACAAGCGTGAACACGGTCGAGTTCTTGAATGTGGACGAGGCCAGCATCTGCCCCTTCATCGCGAGCTCTGCGACAGTAATCGTCGAAGCTTGCGACGAGTCCTTGAGCATCATGATCATTGTGTTGCCGTAGGGTGGCAGCACGACTTTTACCGCCTGCGGAATGATCACGCGGCGCATCATCATCGCCCAGCCCATACCAAGTGACTGCGCAGCCTCGATTTGCCCGTGGTCGATCGCCTCGATACCCGCGCGGAAGTTCTCTGACTGATACGCCGAGTACGCCACGCCAAGGCCAATCACTGAGGCTTGCAGCGCGCTCAGCGTGATGCCGAATTCGGGCAACACAAAGTAGATATAAAAAAGCTGAACGATGATCGGAATGCCGCGAATCACGTTCACGATGCACTTGGCAACCCACACCAATGGCCCGATGCCCGACACCCGCATCAGCGCCCACACGAGCCCCAACACTGTCGAGAGCAGCAGCGAACCGAGCGTGACGATCACCGTCAGTCGCAGCCCCTCCAAAAGGATGGGCATGAAGCTCGCTGCGTCAGTCCAGAACATAGGTGCTCATGCTCGCGGTTTCATCAACGTCATGCGCCTGCTACTGGCCCCACTTCGCCAAAATTTTGTCCACGGTGCCGTTCTTCTGAAGCTTTTCCAGCGACGTGTTGATTCGCGTCAGGAGCGCCGCGTCGCCCTTGCGGACGCCGATTCCCACCGAGCCTGAAAGCGTGGACGTGTAGCCCTTCACCAAACGCGTTTCAGCGAACATGCCTTGCTGCAAGTTGTAGGCAACGATGGGCTTGTCGGCGAAGCCTGCCTGAATGCGGCCCGCGTTGACGTCGGACAAGATCGCCGGAATGTTGTCGTAGATTTTGACTTCGGCGAAGAGGCCAGACTTTTGCAGCGGCTCAACGTACGCCGTGCCCTTCTGCGCGCCCACCGTGAAGCCCTTCATGTCTTCGAGCTTGGCGTATTCACGCGTGTCTTTCTTCGGCACAACCAGGCCTTCGCCATAGGTGTAAATCGGACGCGAAAAATCGACCACTTCCTGACGCGGCGGCGTTATGTACATCGCAGCGGCGATGATGTCGATCTTGTTGCCGGTGAGCGATGGAATCAGCGTGGCGAACGGCATGCCTTCGACTTCCACTTTGAAGCCCGCGTCAGCGGCCACTTCGCGAATGAGGTCGACCATGATCCCCTGAATCGAATTGGTTTTGGTGTCGAGAAACGTAAACGGAACGCCGGTCGGCGTTGAGCCCACCTTCAGCGCCTTGTCCTGCGCCAGAGCGCTGGAGCTCGTGATTACGGTCGAAAGAATCGCAAGTGCCGCAGCTATGCTTCTGAATTTCATTAACAGTCTCCTGGAGCCGCTAGCGGGGCTCGTGGCGCCAACCCGTTTTGGGTTAAATTTCATGTACGTGAAATATAGTCTACACCCTGAGACATATCCTCCGACTGCTGACTGACCGGAATTTCGTAAGATGAAACGCAAAACTGAAACCGCCGCGTCCGCCGAAGTTGCGAGCGCCGAAATCGTCGATGCTGCGGTTGGCGCGCGCATTCGTGCGCTGCGGCGAAGCAAGGGTTTGGGGCTCAACGAAATGGCTGCGCGTACGGGACTCTCTATTGGCTTTTTGAGTCAGATGGAGCGCGGTTTGTCGTCACCAACGTTGCGCGCGCTCACGAGCCTCGCCGACGCGATGCAAATCAATCTCGCGGAAATTGTGCGCGGCGCCACCGCCGCCCAGCCCGCAGTGCCAGTCATCACGCGCGCGGGGGAGCGCTCGTCGATTTCGATGTGGAAGTCCGGCATTCGCAAACACGCACTGGCCAGCGGCGGCGCGGCGAGCAGCGCGTTCAGTTTCACACTTCTGGAGTTTGAGCCACGCGCCTCGTCCGGCGCAGAACGCTACACGCACCAGGGCGAAGAGGCGGGTTACGTGCTGCAAGGCCGACTCAAATTGGTCGTCGGTGAGACGCAATGGACGCTGACTTCTGGCGATAGTTTTCATTTCAGCAGCGAACTACCGCATCGCTTTGAGAACGCTACCCATCGCAATCTGGTCGTGGTGATGGTGAACGCACGGGCATAACCCTTTTCGAATCGAAACTGAGCCACGTGTCTCTCCGGTCTGGTGCGATACGCTGCGCTGATCTCGCCGTCTGAACTAATCGAAGAAGTTGCTCGCCCATGAACCTGGAACTCACCAACCTTCACGCCCTCATCACCGGCGGCAGCAAAGGCATTGGATTGGCCTGCGCGCATGGCTTCATTGCTGAGGGCGCGCGGGTGACGCTGGTCGCGCGCACGCTCGAAACATTGCAATCCGCACAACGCGAACTGCAAAGCGTTGCACCGGGCGCAACCGTCAACTTCGTCGCTGCTGATTTGCGCAACGCGACAGAGGCCGAGCGCATGGTTGACGCCGTGGAGCGCGACTTCGGCCCCGTCGATGTGCTCGTAAACAGCGCCGGTGCCGCCAAGCGCACGCCTGCCGCCGAACTCACCGCCGCGTCATGGCACGACGCAATGCAGGCCAAATTCTTCACCTACATTCACGTCATCAATCCGCTCATCAAAAAGATGGGCGAACGCGGTCGCGGCGCGGTGGTGAACGTCATCGGCTCCGGTGGCAAGGTCGCCGCCGTCACCCACCTCGCGGGCGGCTCCGCCAACGCCGCGCTCATGCTCGCCAGCGCGGGTTTCGCCGCTGCCTACGCCGGCAAAGGTGTGCGCGTGAACGCCGTCAACCCCGGCCTTACGCTCACCGAACGCCTGCACGAAGGCATGCAAGCCGAAGCACGACAACAAGGCATCAGCATGGAAGAAGCACTAACCCGAGCCAAAGCCACCCGCCCCCTCGGCCGCATCGCAGAGCCCAGCGAAATCGCCGACGCGGTCGTCTACCTCGCGTCAAACCGCGCCAGCTACATCACAGGGGCGGTGGTGGCTATGGATGGAGCGGTTACGCCGATGGTGGTGTAAATTGCCAACGAACAACGTGCAAAGTGTGCGCATGTGTTTGAACATCACGGGCTAACTACTACGAGAATTAATGAATAAGCCACTTACCAAAAAAACGTCAAAACTGAAGCTTCCCGTTCTTAGCGGCAAAGGCGGAATGGTTGTGGGCATTGACCCCAAAAGCAACGCATCAATGCTCGACGCGGCTGACGGCTTCACCGACACAACCCATTTGCTCGCTGAGCCTGCTAACGCAGACCACTTGCGACGTTCGATACAACAGTACCGACGAACGAACGCGAGCCGAAATCCCACTTCGATTGAACCGACCAATGAGTAACCTCGAACTGGCAATTGATCTGAAAGCGCAGCTAGACGCTTTGCGCCCGCTGAATCCTGAGCGGGAAAAGCGGATTTGGCAGAAGTTTCGTTTTGACTGGAACTATCATTCGAACAATATTGAAGGTAATTCACTCACGTTTGGCGAAACCAAATCGCTGCTGCTGCACAACATTACCGCGCAGGGTAAGCCGCTCAAAGACCATATCGAGATCACCGGGCATAACGAAGCAATCAATGCGCTCATGGATTTGACGCGCGGCGAAACACCGCTGACGGAGAGTTTTCTTCGTGGCCTGCACGCGATGATTCTTTCTGAGCGCTACCAGGTCAACGCGCAAACGCCGGACGGCAACCCGACCAAGAAGTGGGTCGAAGTCGGGCAGTACAAAACCGCGCCCAATCACGTACTGACGGTTACTGGTGAAGTATTCCGATTTGCGGAGCCCATTGAGGTTGCCAGCAAAATGCAGCAGCTAATGAGCGAAGCTAACGCCCTTTCTGGGAAGGCCGACGCCGAAGTCATTGTTGCAGCGGCGAAAGCACACTACGACTTTGTGCTGATTCATCCTTTTGATGACGGCAACGGGCGCATGGCGCGGCTGCTGATGAACTTGATAGTCATCAAGTACGGCTTCCCTCCAGCAATCATCATGACGGACGACAAAGCGAATTACTTCTCAGCGCTTCGGCAAGCGGATGGCGGTCAACTTGAAGCGTTCATCGAGTACGTCGCCAGAGGCGTTTGCGCTTCGATGCGAATCATGCTGGCAGGCGCTCGTGGTGAAAGCATTGAAGAGCCGGACGAACAGGAGCGTCAGATCAAGATGCTTGCTCGTCTTTTAGACCAACGCGGAGGCCGCACAGAGGTTAAGCGGAGTGAATCAAACGTTCAATCGCTTTTCAATGGCGACTTTCGAACAATCGTACACGCGCTCCACGACAAGGCTCGCATATTTCGTGACCTATACCTACGACTGAATATCGAGGTTCACGTTCAGGGTTCGAGCGTTGAGAGCGCTGATCAACTTCCAGAGCTGGACAGACTCGTCCCTGCTTTAACGTCAGATTGCGAACAATTTGCAGTCTATTTTGAGTTCGCTCATCTTCGGTATCAAGGAGGTGATGGCGTCCACTACACATGGACAGTTGCTTTCCAGCTGCAGCCCTCAAGCTACATGGTCGGTTACAACAGTCCTTCGATCCACTCGGGCAATAGCTACGAGAAAAGTTATAACGAACGCCTACTGCCAGCCGAGATCAATAACATCGTGCGTCATTTGACCGGCGGACATATCGCCGAAATAGAACGCGTTACCGGTGTGTCCTTGGCTAACGTCATGTGAGCCCTACATAGTCCGCCGATACTGCCCGCCCACTTCAAACAGCGCATCCGTAATCTGCCCGAGTGAAGCGACCTTCACGGTTTCCATCAATTCAGCGAACACGTTACCGCCATTAATCGCAACGGCTTTGAGTTTCGCGAGCGCAGCGGGCGCATTTACCGTGTGCGCTGCGTGAAACTCGGCAAACCGCTTGATCCGCCCCTGCCTTTCTTCATCGGTTGAGCGCGCGAGTTCTAGCGTGTCGGCGACCGCGTCGCCGTGCGGATTGCGGAAAGTGTTTACGCCGATGATGGGGTACGAGCCGTCGTGCTTTTTGTGTTCGTAGAACATCGATTCTTCCTGAATCTTGCCCCGCTGATACCCGGTTTACATCGCGCCGAGCAGGCCGCCGCGCTCGCTGATGGCTTCTAATTCCTTGAGTACGGCCTCTTCGATCAAGTCGGAGAGTTCGTCGATGATGAACGCACCCTGGTTTGGGTTTTCGTTTTTGGCGAGACCCCATTCGCGGTTGATGATGAGCTGGATCGCCATCGCGCGGCGTGGTGATCGCTTTGTCTAATGCGTTTTTGTGCGGGCCGCGGGCGCTCCGCCGCATCGCATAACTGAGCGAAATCGCCGACGCAGTGATCTATCTCGCGTCAAAGCGCGCGAGCTACATTACGGGCGGGGCGCAGCCCGGCGCTCAAAAATGGACTACACCATTCAGACACACGCAAGTAGCGTTGCTGTGTAAGAGTTAGCCAGAAACCCTGTTCGGCCGAATGCGCATTCCACCTCGACGATGTACGCACCACCCCACGATGCTAGCGACGACACCGGTGCGGATCTGGCGCCGCACTGATTTGTTCGCGATTTGGGTGGTCTATTTGCGAACCGCGTCTCGCTCCAGCGTGTCAAGCCGATTCTGGAGCGCCTGAATGCGGCCCTGTAGCGCACCAACATTCACGAACGTGACGTTTTCTGCTGGCGCATCCAGAGTGCTCGCGTAGCCGAGCCACGATGAGTCGTAAACCTTCACATTCTTGAATCCCAACTGCTGGAGCACGCCAGCTGATTCGCTTGCACGCACGCCGCTCTGGCAATACACGATCGTCTCT
>JAYUWL010000217.1:0-11101 GCA_043753585.1 Burkholderiales bacterium | reverse complement strand
TTGGATTTGATCGCGGCATAAAGGCCTGCAGCAACATAGGCAAACGGAAACAGCACGCCCCACCGCTCGCCCTGGCGAACGTGAGCATGCTCGTGTACGCGACAGCGGTCCAGGCAGTGCACGTCTCGAGCGACGATTACGTGGCCGATCGTCGCTGCCGCAAAGCCTTCACCGCCACTCATCGCGCGAAACCACGGCCCGTGCAGAAACCACGCGAGCGCGGGGCTGCTGATCTCGAGGACATGGTCGCACACGCGCCACTGTGCTCGCCACAGCGCCAAAGGTAGGAGCGGCAGCGCGCAAAGGCTCACGGGCAGCACCCAGAGTACTTTGAGCGACTGGATCCATGCTGCAATGACGGGAATGGAGGAAATACGCGAAATGACTGATGACATAGGCGCAAAGTTAACGTAGATTGCGCTCTGGTACACATCAGCTCTGGAGAAGCCTCGCATGTCAATTCGATTTTTAGTTTCCAACACCTCGATTGGCGCGATAGCTGCGACTGCGCTCGTTGTTTCAATCGCCGGCCCTGCGACCGTATCGGCAGGAACGCTGGTCGCGCAAATCAGGGACCGCAGCGGCAACCCGGTACCGAATGCCGTGATTTACGCGATTCCCGTCGGTGCGGCTGTGCCCGTTGTGCCGACGACCGCTACCGCCATCGTTGAGCAGCAGATGTTCAAGTTTGAGCCTTTTGTGTCGGTGGTGCAGAAGGGCACGCGCGTGCGCTTCCCGAATAAGGATCGCGCGGAGCATCATCTCAAAGTGCTGTCCGGTCCGAGCGCGTTTGAGTTTAAGGTCTATACGAGAAAAGAGCCGGAGCCGACGCTGCTGGACAAGGCGGGTCTGGTGACGCTGCAATGTCTTATCCATGACTGGATGAGCGCACATATTTACGTAGTGGACAGTCCGTGGTTTGGCAAGACCGCGCGTACCGGGTCGGCTGTGATCGAGGGCGTGCCGGCCGGTGACTACGACGTGTACGTCACGCACCCTAGCGTGCTCATTCCGGGGCAGGTGACACCCTCCGTTCCGCGGCGAATCAAGATGGATGCCAACAATGTGCAGGTCATTGAAGCAAAGCTTGAGCTGGTGCCCAGAGCGGAGCCGACCAAGCGCTACCCGCCGCCGGGCTACGAATAGCAGGATGCACAAATCCCACGAGGCAGTCCGTGACAATACGGGCCATGAGCCGTAATAGCCAGATTGATCTTTTTGGCGAACTGACACCTGCACCGACAGCCGGCGACGCCGCGCCGGGCGAAAAAAAAGTACCCAGGCCACGCGCATTGAGCCCGCCGAGCTCGACAGTGACATCGCCAAGCTTGCCAGCCGTTTGTCTGCTCGTGTGCATTTCGGCACCTCGTCGTGGAGTTTTCCCGGTTGGGCAAACCTCGTTTACGCGTCGACGTACCCGGACACTGCACTGGCGAGGCATGGGCTGGCCGCATATGCGGCGCATCCGCTGCTGCGCGCCGTCGGCATTGATCGTACGTTTTATGCGCCGATCGGCGAGGCGGACTTTCGTACTTATGCGCTGCAAGCGCGAGCAGTGTCGCCCGCGTTTCGCTTTCTGGTTAAAGCGCCGATGTTGTTCACCGGGCCACGGTTGCGTGGCGATGACGGGCGCTGGTCGGACAACGAAGCCTTCCTTGATGCGAGCCTCGCGACGGCGCAATTTGTATTGCCTGCGACGCGCGGACTTGCTGAAATGTGTGGGCCGCTGGTGTTTCAGTTTCCGCCGTTGGGGCCGCGATTTACGCGCTCGCCTGCGCGGTTTGCCGATGCGTTGGCTGAGTTTCTGCTCGCGTTGCCTGCGCCATCGGGCGCTCCGTTCTATGCTGTCGAAGTGCGCGATCCAGAGTTGCTCACGCACGACTATCTGGCAGCGCTCTGTGCGGGGCGCGCGACACATTGCATCGCCATTCACGCTCGAATGCCGTCGGCGATTGAACAGTCCCACTTTTGGCGCGAATCGGGAAGTGCGCCGCTCGTCATCCGCTGGAGCTTGCATTCCGGTTTTAAATATGAGGAGGCAAAAGAGCGCTACGTGCCATTTAACGCGCTGGTAGATGCCGACCCTGCCGGGCGCACGCAGATCGCTCAACCGGTGAACGAAGCTGTGCGCGGTGACCGGGACGCGTATGTGATTGTCAACAACAAAGCTGAGGGCTCAGCGCCGCTCACCATCCGAAAACTTGCAGAGCTGAGTGATCAACACGGAGAACCAATTGTGATTCAGGGCTGACCGCTAGAATCGCCCGAACAAACAGGACGGGGAAATCGCATGTTTAGTCGCTTTATGCCTACGGAAGGCCGCTTTTTCGAGCTGTTTAATTTGCACGCTTATGAAATCGTGGAAGGCGGCAGGGAACTGGTCGCTTTGATGAACGCGCTAGGCGAGGGTGCGACCGATTTGCGCGATCACGCCAACACAATTGATGCCATCGAAAAACGTGGTGATAACTACACGCGGGAGACGATTCAGCTTCTGCACAAAACGTTCGTCACGCCGCTGGATCGCGAAGAAATTCATCGGCTGATCTCGAACATGGATGATGTGCTTGATCTGATGCAGGACGCGGCTGAGTCGGTATCGCTTTACGACATCAAGGCTGTGCCGCCGGAGGCGAAGCAGCTTGCCGAGTTGTGTCTGCAATGCTGTGAACGCGTCAAGTCAGCCGTGGCTCTGCTCTCCAACATGGAAAACGCGGCAACAATACTCAAAATCTGCGAAGAAATTGATCGCCTTGAATCAGACGCTGATCGGGTCATGCGCAGCGCGATCTCGAAGCTCTTCCGCACCGAGCGCGATGCGATTCAACTGATCAAGCTGAAGGCGATTTACGAGTTGCTGGAAACGGTGACCGATCGCTGCGAAGATGTGGCCAACGTGATGCAGGGTATTGTCATCGAAAACGCATAAAGCGGCGCTCGAAAACTTCTTCATGAACACCACTGTCACCACCCTCTGGGTCCTCGTTCTTCTGGTCGCGTTCGCGCTCGCGTTCAACTTTATGAACGGCTTTCACGACGCCGCGAACGCCATTGCCACCATCGTTTCAACCGGCGTGTTGAAGCCGGGGCAGGCCGTTGTCTGGGCCGCGTGCTTTAATTTTCTTGCGCTCGGAATATTCGGCGTGCATGTCGCGGCCACCATCGGCAAAGGCATAGTTGATCCGGCCGTGGTCGACTTTCACGTCATTTTTGGTGCGCTGGTCGGCGCGATCGCGTGGACCATCATTACCTGGTTTTACGGCATTCCGTCGTCGTCGTCGCATGCGCTGATCGGCGGCCTGATCGGCGCGACAGTCGCCAAGGCCGGTGTGGGCGCGCTCAACAGCGCGGGTATAGGCAAGACGGTGCTGTTCATTCTGGTCGCCCCCGCGCTTGCCTTCGCGCTCGGTGCCTTGATACTGCTCATGCTTTCCTGGATGTTTCGCCGCAGCACGCAAGGGCGAGTCGACAAGTGGTTCCGGCGCGGTCAGCTTGTCTCATGCGCCCTTTACAGTCTCGGCCACGGCAGCAACGATGCGCAGAAGACGATGGGGATTATCTGGCTACTCCTCATCACCGCCGGTATGGCAAGCACGGATCCGAAGTCCCTTCCTTCCTGGGTGATCATTTCCTGTTATGCGGCCATTTCGGCGGGAACACTTTTTGGTGGCTTGCGCATCGTTAAAACGATGGGGCAGAGAATCACCAAACTAAAGCCCGTTGGCGGTTTTTGTGCAGAAACAGGCGGAGCCATAACACTATTTATTGCGTCCAGTTTTGGTATCCCCGTGTCAACCACGCACACGATTACCGGCGCAATTGTCGGCGTCGGTGCCGCTCGTAAATTATCCGCAGTGCGCTGGGGGCTGGCTGGCAATATCGTCTGGGCCTGGGTGCTGACTATCCCCGCGTCGGCGTTCATTGCCGCGATTGCCTGGTGGGCGGGACGTCAGGTTTTCTGACGTTTGCGTCGCTGACTCACCCCGCAACATCCCGCAGGAAATTAGTTTGAGCGATGCCGAATTGCCGCGTTACTGGCGCTGGCTGTTTCTCTCGGTTCCTGTGGCTTTCGCGCTCGCATCGCTCGTAGCGTGGGCGATCCCGGACATCGCCTTTTTTGAGGCATGGCCAGCGCTGAACGTACTTTTCTTCTTGCTCGGTCTGGCCATCATTCCCGTGTTGTCGCCAAACGCGAGCCTCGCGCGAAAGCTCATCCACATCGCCGTACTGGCACCGATTGCGGCGGTGTTCATCGCGATTTTGATCGGCGCGACGCTGGATCGCTACTACGGCAACGATCTGCGGCAAACGTTTTACCTGCGTTTTCAGGCCACGCTAATTGCCGGGCTTTCGGCAGGGCTGTTGTACGCTGCAGTCGCCGCTGCTATCGTTTACCTGCGGGTGCAGCGCGTCGCGATCGCCAATAAGCGTTTGTCTGTTGAAAAAAACGAGAGTGACGTGCAGCGCCAGTTAACGGAGACGCGACTGCGACTCTTGCAGGCGCAGATAGAACCACATTTTTTGTTCAATACGCTGGCATCAGCTCAGCAGTTGTCGCAAAAGGGCGCGCCCGATGCGGCAAAGTTGATCGGTCATCTGGTTCGCTTTTTGCGTATGTCGATTCCGTCAATGCGTGAGGATCGTGGTGCGCTCAAACGCGAGCTTGCGCAGGTAGCCGCCTACCTTTCAATTATGCAAACACGAATGGGAGACAGGCTGGTCTTTGCGGTACATGCCGACGCTGATGTTGAAGATTTCGCGTTGCCGCCTGCGTTGGTGATGACGCTCGTCGAGAACGCAATCAAGCATGGAATTGAGCCCTCCGCCGCTGGCGGTCGAGTGGATATCAGCGCGGCTCGTCGCGGTGAAAGCGTTGTGATTTCTGTGAGCGATACAGGCGTCGGCCTGACTTCCACAGAAAGCAGCGAAATCGGCGGTGGCTTGGGTTTGTCGAATATCGCGCAACGTTTGCAGGCAATTTACGGCGCTGACGCTTACGTCAAACTCGTGAAGAACGTGCCGCAAGGCTGTATCGCTTTGCTGACGCTACCCTCAAACACCTGAATCCGGCTACGCATGGAAAAAATTCGCTGCCTGTTTGCTGATGATGAACCGTTAATGCGCGAGCGCATGCGAGAGCTGCTGGCCATGCATGCAGACTCGTTCGACGTGGTCGCTGAGGCGGTCAATGGCGAGGATGCACTAACGCAGTACAGAGCCACCAGGCCGGATGTGTGCTTCCTTGACATTCGGATGCCAGTCAAGTCAGGCCTTGAGGTAGCCACTGAAATTGGCGACGGTGCCAGGATTGTTTTCTGTACGGCGTACGATCAGTTCGCCATAGAAGCCTTTGAGCGCGGGGCGGTGGATTACTTGCTGAAACCGATTGAGGAAGACAGGCTGGCGATCACGTTGCAACGCCTTCTCGACAACATCAGTGAACCTCCCGATGACGTGACTCCAGTGGTGCATTTACTCTCCAGTCGCGAGCCCAGGACCACCGATCGAATCAAGTGGATCAAGGCGCTTGTGGGCCAGGATGTGCGCATGTTTCCCGTTGATGACGTGATCTTTTTTCAGTCGGACACCAAGTACACGCGCGTGGTGACCGATACCGAGGACGTACTGATTCGTACGCCACTTAAAGAATTGCAGGACGGACTCGATCCGGAGGTCTTTTGGCAGGTGCATCGCGGTGCCATCGTCAACGTGCGTCGAGTGGCGAAGATTACCCGCGATGGGATTGAGAAGCATTCGATCGTGTTTCGTGGGTCGACTGAAAAAATCGGCGTCAGCCGACACTTTTTTCATCTGTTCAAACAGATGTAGAGCAGTGCTCCCGCAGATCGTAATTCATCTGCGTTGGTCGCTGTCCGTCGCAATTGCCTTCAGAATGCATGATCATCAGGTGACACTGTCGCCATGAGATACGCTCAAGGAAAACGGATGGCACAGACGTTGTTGCGGTCGCAGAGCAATGCGTGCGCCGTGCTGGCTTTCGTATGCGCCGCAGTTCTGATGTTGCTGCCGATTGCCTCGCGAGCGCAATCGTCAACCGCTACCAGTAATTTGCCGCCGGCGGCGTCAATCGCGGTTCAGGATTTCTTTCGCCTGCCCGATGTCTTTCGGCCCGAGCTTTCGCCCGATGGCAACTACCTCGCGTTTCTTGCACGCGGCGGCAATCGACTCGGCCTCGCCGTTATTGATCTTGAAAAGCGCACCTCGAGGATTGTCGCGACGCTGCCTGACGCGGATATTGTGGAGTTCAATTGGGTCAATTCGCAGCGTTTGGTTTTCGTGTCCGGCAACGTGTATGACCCCGCAGGTAGCGTCAGCCCCTGGCGGACAGGTGGCCTGTTCGCTGTGGATCGCGACGGTAGCGCTGCGCGGAGGCTGGCACTGCCGTTGGGCGATGGCGGCTCGATCATCACCCGCCCTCGCTACACCCGCGTGGTGCAGACGTTAAGCGATGGGTTGGATGATGTAATCGTTGCGAGTAACGAGCGCAGTTTTGACAGCAGTGATATCTATCGATTAAATACGCGAACCGCACGAAAGGGCCTGCTCAGCTTCGACAATCCGGGCGACGTTCAGTCGTGGACGCTTGACCGCGACGGCCAGCCGCGCGCGGCGATATCCGTCAAAGCTACGACCACCAAAACTTTCTATCGCCGCGACGAAAAATCTCCATGGGTGAAATGGTTTAAGGGCGATTTTCGCGAGCCCGCCAACGGTGCCATCGCGATTGGCTACGACGGCGCGGTGATCGGTCTGGGGCTCCGCGACAAACCGGCGACCCTGGCAGCAATCGGCTCAAGGCTCACCGCCGCATTATTGAAGCTTGATGAGCGCGGGCAGACCGTGCAAGTGCTGGCCAGCCGGGACGACGCTGATATCGTTCATGCGGTGTTCGATCCGGTGGCAAAAAAGCTGGTCGGCGCGGCCTATGTTGGCGAACGTCGCACGATCTCCTGGCTCGACGATTCCTGGGCCAATACGCAGAAGCAAATCGACATCGCGCTGCCGAACGCGGTGAATCTTTTTATGCCACCAGAGCAAAACAAACGCATGCTAGTGTTTTCGTATTCTGATCGAAATCCGGGCACGGTGTATCTATTCGACTTTCGTACCCGCAGGCTGGAGTTTCTGATCGATTCACGCCCCTGGATCGTGCCTGCGCAAATGGCAGAATCGCGCATCGTGAAGTTTGCGGCGCGTGACGAGCTACCGCTTTCCGCGCTGTTGACGCTGCCACGAGGTGTGCTCCCCAAAAATCTGCCTCTGATGGTCATCGCGCACGGCGGGCCTTGGGTCCCCGGTTACAGCTGGGCCTGGGACGCGGAAGCACAGTTTTTCGCCTCGCGTGGCTATGCCGTCATCCAGCCGAACTTTCGCGGTACCACGGGCATGGGGCTCAAGCACCTGCTGGCCAGTTTCAAGCAGTGGGGGCTCGCGATGCAGGATGACGTGACCGACGCCGCATTATGGGCTGTGAAGCAGGGCATCGCTGACCCGAAGCGGATGTGCATTTACGGTGCCAGCTTTGGTGGCTATGCGGCAATGCAGGCGCTGGTAAAAACCCCGGATCTGTTCCAGTGCGGCGTCAATTATGTTGGCGTCACCGACTTGCAGCTGTTTCACTCGGTCACCTGGTCAGACTCGAGCGACAGTGATTTCAACCGCTACCTGCTCCCGGTCATGGTCGGCGACGCTGATCGCGACAAGGCGCAGTTGCGGGCGACGTCACCGGCGCAAAACGCCGACAAGATCAAAGTGCCGGTATTCATGGCGTATGGCGGCGAGGATCGTCGCGTCCCGCTGATTCACGGCGAACGCATGCGCGACGCGCTGGAAAAGTTCGGTAAACCTTATGAGTGGATGATCAAGAGCGATGAGGGCCACGGTTACGCCAAGCTTGAAAACCGGGTTGAGTTTTACACGCGGGTTGAAGCGTTCCTGAAGAAGTCGTTGGGTCGGCCGTAGAGGGCTGCGCCGGAGCGGCACTACGCAATCGGTCACACCCCCCGGGTGGCAGCGCGGACACACCGCGAAGGAATGATCGCTCCGTAAATCTGGCATCAATGGCCGACCCCTTTCAATGCCTTTCCCGCGTTTCCGGGATGCAACGTTTTTTTCAAACCAAGCGCCGCGCTGAGAACGCGCTGTTTGACGCGCATCAATTCACCAGCCTGCTTGCGGTAGCAAACTAAACAGTTGTGGCATCATTTTTGGAGAGCGCATGGCGTCCAGTCGAAGTAAACGTTCCAGCCCCGCAGCCGCGACTGCCCAGTCCAGGGCACCTGCCACCACCAAGGCCCGCAGCGTTGCAAAGAATTCCCCGGCAAAAACACCAGGTTCCCACTCGCCTCATCGTGTGGCACAAGGCGACACCGCGCCAAGCATGAAGCAGGGTGCGCTTGAAAAATTCACGGCGCAAGAGGCGGCCAAAGGTGCTGAAAGCACCGAGCTTTGGGCGGTGCAATCCGTGCTCGACAGCACGCAAAGCGGCGCGGATAAAGCGAGGGCGCTACGTGCGCTGCTCGATGGCGCCTCGAACGATGACTTGGCAGCGATTCAGCGTCGCTTGTCGGTTGCCGAGCGCGACGGTGGCCAGCTCGCAAAATTGAACCCCGACGAAGCGCTTGCCGAGAATTTGCGCGACGGTGGATATCCGTACAAAAACCTGATGCTGCGGCGCAATTACGAGCAGCAAAAATACCGCTTGCAGGTCGAGCTATTGAAATTGCAAGCTTGGGTTAAAGCCACAGGCCAGCGCGTGGTGATTCTGTTTGAGGGGCGTGATGCGGCGGGCAAGGGCGGCACCATCAAGCGCATGATGGAGCATTTGAATCCTCGCGGTGCGCGTGTAGTGGCGCTTGAAAAGCCGACGCCGACCGAGCAGGGTAATGGTATTTCCAGCGTTATGTGCAACATCTGCCGACTGCCGGTGAGATCGTGCTGTTTGACCGCTCCTGGTACAACCGCGCGGGGGTGGAACGGGTGATGGGGTTTTGCACCGACGAACACTATGCAGAATTCATGAGGCAAACGCCAGACTTCGAACGCCACCTCGTGCGAAGCGGCGTTCACCTCTTCAAGTTCTGGTTTTCGGTAAGTCGCAAAGAGCAGCGCCGCCGTTTCAAAGAACGTGAAAGTCACCCACTCAAGCAGTGGAAACTCTCGCCGATTGATAAAGCATCGCTCGATAAATGGGACGACTACACGCGCGCGAAAGAGTCGATGTTCTTCGATACCGACACCGCTGATTCACCGTGGACGGTGATCAAGAGCGATTGCAAAAAGCGCGCCCGACTCAACGCCATGCGCTACGTTTTGGCCAAGCTGCCGTACGATGCGAAAGATGTGAATGCGGTTGGCAAAATTGACAGCCTGATCGTCGGTCGCGCGCACGTCGTCTACGAGCGTGGCGAGAAGACGGCCCGGGCCGAGGCGTCGATTGACTAGTTTTCGTCAGGCGGCGCGTCAAGCGTCGCCAGCGCACACGCTTCGTTTTCAGACTTTCGCCACCAACGGCCGGCCACCGATGCGCACAGAAGCAACAATGCTGGGAGTGCCAACAGGCCTAACAGCTTCATCTCGAAACAGCCGTACCACGTGGGGAGCGTTCGTTTTTATGAGGTAAGGCGACATATAAATAAAATCAGTCCAAGCCTATTTGCAGCGGTTCTTACAGCATAAAGCTGCTGGTTAATTTGCAAGGCGTCGTTTAATTCACCTTAGATTAATTTACCCAGTGGCTGTTGATTTGGCGTCACTACTCCTGCCCTATACTGCGTGAGAACCATGGAAGCGGAGGACTTGAGCATCATGTTTACGGTTCTTGTGGCCAATCCAAAAGGCGGCGCAGGCAAAACGACAATCGCGACGACCCTTGCTGCCTATCTCGCTGGCAAGCGGCAACGCGTGGTCATACTGGATCGTGACCGACAGCGCTCGGCCGCGCGCTGGCTGGCCCGGCGTCCTCGAGGTTTCCCCGAAGTTCGCGGCGCGCTACCTGATACTGATGCCAAAGTTATTCGTGCCTATGCGCCGCAGTGGCTCGTCATTGATGCGCCTGCGGGAATCCACGGGGCCGAGCTTGCCGAAATGGTCAAGGCGGCCGATGCGGTGCTGGTGCCGGTCGCGACCTCCAGCTTTGATTTCGAAGCTACAGCGGATTTTCTGGCGGAGTTAAATGCACTGAAGCCGGTGCGCGCTGGCAAACGTGCGATGGCTATCATCGGCTCAAAGGTCGATGGTCGCACCGTTGCGGCCTCGGACCTTGACGATTTTCTCGCACCGCTATCACTCGATGTGATCTCTCACGTTCGCGATTCGCAGTTGTATGTGCATGCAGCGCGTGATGGCCTGTCAATATTTGATCTGCCGCGTTCGCGCGCTGAGGAAGCCTGGTCCGACTGGCTACCGATCTTTCAGTGGTTGCAGCAGCAGGTAGCAGCAAAAGCCGCGCATGCGCACCCCTAACACTACCCGCACGATCAGGACGCTACACGCCTCACAGGTTCATAAGACTTGTTGCAAATCCTAACTGAGGGGCGGGTAAATTCACGCTCAGCACCCAACTCTGCGGAATGCGCGCGTCGACCAAGCTGCGGGTAGTCATCATGGATCTCGACAAACAGCAGTCGGCCACCAACTGGCTCGCGCGGCGTCCTGCCATGTTGCCGAAGATCATGGCGTGGAACGAAGAACCTGCCATGGAAGCGTTGCGTGTTTTTGCGCCGCAATGGATGGTGGTTGATACCCACGCCCGGTTGCGTCGTGCTGATCGCACCCGGCAAGGTTGCCGTCGGACTCGTGGGCAGTCGTACCGATAGCCGCACCCAAATGGCGCAGGAACTCAATGATTTTTTTAAGCGCAGCGGCTTGCCTGTGGTGATGCTTGTTCCTGACAGCTTCGTCTAGCCGCAGTGCGCTCGCGACGGCGTGTCAATTTATGATCTGCCAGTGTCGCGCACCGAGCATCAGATTGAGGCTTGGATGCCGCTGGTTGACTGGATCAAGGGTCAACTCAATCGAGTTCGTGATCTGGATGTCGGTGAAGCGCCCGTCGAACTTGCCGTTCAGCCCGCAGTAGTTC
>JAYUWL010000216.1:0-3685 GCA_043753585.1 Burkholderiales bacterium | reverse complement strand
TGCCGACATCAAAAATTCCCACGTGATCATTCTCGGCAATCGCGACAGATCGGGCGACGCGCACGCCAATGTCGTCAAAAGCGAACGACGCGCGCACTTCAACCGCGCTCAAACGCCACCGCTCAGCGAGTCCTGCCGTCTCGCGCGCATCGTCGCCGCGCATCTCGGCAACCCACGTCGCAGCGAGCGCCAGATCGCCCTGACTCGTGAAGGTCGCGGTGCTGGGGCGCAGGTGCGCCAGTTCCAGTTTGGACAAATCGAGCACCATCACGAGGGCCGGGTCGAACTTGACATAGCCCAGCGCTTCCAGCCGCGCATCCAGGGTTGCGTCGCATACAAAGGGTGTCATCCGAAAAATGCACGGTAGCTCAGCTTTGGCAAACGCTGCCTGTGTGTCGGCGAGATTGGCTTCAAACTGCCGTGCAGAGGGATAGAAAGCATTGACACAGCGCGAGCGCTTGGCGAGGCCAGGCGACAGGCCCACGCTCCAGCCGTCGATCATCAATCCGCGATCCGGTCTTGAGGCATTCTGGGAGATTTCTTCGAGGCGACGAAGGTTGATTTCGGTTGGCATGTCATAACAGATCTGATCGACGACGTAGCAGTGTAGCTTTATGCTGAAAGTGACATCACATAAGGGTTAAGCTAAATAATCGGCTAATCTCGACATTAATCAAAATACGATGCTAGCCTTTAAGTAGCGGCAGTTTCAGCAAAAAGCTAATACCCACGTAGGGATTTCGCAGACACGTGCCTTGCACCATCGCGACATCAAAAAATGCCGCGCCCGCTAAGGCCATTCTTCGGATTTCGGCTGCATCGCGTCCGACGCTGCCGCGTGCTTTTGGGTTGCCTTCATGCACGTGCCGCGAAAACTGTGGGCAGCTTCCGCTGCCAAAAAAAATTCAGGTGAGGACTTGCACCTCGCGCACTAGCCGCACCTCTAGCGCACGCGAACTTACCGGGAGCGCCACCACAACCTTGGGGAGGAGGGAGGCAGCGCGTCCGTCAGCCGAGCTTGACGTTGTTCGCTCCTGTGTGCTCTGGATGTGCGAACAACGATCGGTTGCGTGAGACGGTCTGGCCGTCTCTTCCTGAAAAGGGGTTGGGTCTGATGCATCATGAGGCGCATCGGACCGGAAAAAAGTGCCGGTTGCGTCCGGCGTTCTGAGCGCTCTCAATTGCGCCTCGAACTGCTTTAGGGGTGGCTCCCCCGCACGCTATCTGTGTGCTGGGCGAGTCATCCGCTGGGTGGTGACTTGGGGCTAAAGCAAACGCTGCATCAACGCCGCTTCCGACTGTCGCCGCGCTGGGCTTTCCTGCGGGTCGATATCCGTTGCGTATCGGGTAGCGCGTGCTATTTCTTGTGTCGCGACGACTATGGGTTGGGAGACTGCGCGCTCTGCGCGTGTGATCGGTTGCACTGTGCGCAACGACAACTCGCCAAAAATTCGCCATCGCTCTACAACGGTGAAATCAACTAAAACCATGATTGAAAAGTCCTGAATACGAGTGAATAAATGTGGGTGCGGGGTAAAGCGATACGTTGCAGATTTCAATTGGCAAATGAGTGCCGAAAAACAAAAAACCCCGAGGTCTAACGACTTCTCGGGGTTTTCGGGTGAAACCTGTTTGCTGCTTTATGCGCTAAGCGCTCCTGCGACAAACATTCGAGTCGTCTGGTCACCAGGACCATTAATAAAGTTGCGTCCGGCTTTGCTCAACTTGCCGCTGACGGTGCTACCGATAGTTCGTTGCATGCCATAACCCATACCGGACGCACGCACGCACGGGCGCGTTGCCCACGCACTCGCGTGCGCTGCACACGGCAGAGCGGGAGTGGTGAATGTTCGAGGCGCTGTCATGGCTAAACGGACTCCTGAGTTATGTGCCGCCAGAAAAAACTGGCCGCGCGGTTAATCTATGACTGAATTGTGTACGACTACGAATGTAGTGTCCAAACTTATTTGACGAGCCGGATTGAAGCGCGAAGTTGTCGTTGTTTTTTTGCAACGGCGGTCGCTTCCATCTCGTCACGAAGTGTCATGATCGCGGTTTCGACGGCTTGCGTTTCGGTGTCTGCATCCAGCAACCGGACGAGCTGTTGCAGCGCCTTGTTGGCCTCTGGCTTGAGCCGAAAGGTCTTTCGTGCGCCGCCGTCGCGCACCAGCGCCTTCAGTGATTCCTGCACCCGATAGGTAGCGTCAGTTCCTAAGGGGTGGATTCTTTCTCGTGGCATACCTCGAATTGTAGGCGACTACGCTTGCATTGCCAAGGATGGCGTTGACCGAGCTCGACCCACATTCAACAGTGCGTTGACTTCACATAAAAAAAGGCGCTCGGGAGCGCGTTTTTTAGTGTTGGGATTAGCGCCGCCAAACGCGTGGAAACATCGGTCAAGTCGACCATAAATGCGACTCGATCCAGCAGCGCTGCCGGCGGGCGCTCATCGTCGTCGAGACTTTCGTCCTAAACGATCAGCATCCACCTGGTCTCATCGAGTCGCTGAACGCCGTCACGCTCGGTCCCAACGAAGCCCGCGTCCATCGCAGCGGCCAATCGAGCTGCGACGGAAGACGTCACGCGTTCCGCCATCGAGACGTGGAGCACACCGCCGTTGGCTTGCGCTCGTCAGGACCGCGTCTGGCGATTGGTTACGAGGCATGCTCAGGCCTGCCGAACAAACGGCGCATTCAGCGAAACGATGGCCGCATTTAGTACCGAAGCAAAAGATACCCACACGAGGTACGGTGCCAGCAGCCAGCTTGAATGTCGCGCCCAACGCCAGAAGAACACCATGAGCGCAAGTATGGACAGCCACAAGAACCCCACCTGCATCAATGCCCAATCGGGACGCTGTAGATAGAAAAAAAGC
Source organism: Burkholderiales bacterium (assembly GCA_043753585.1). Lineage (GTDB taxonomy): Bacteria > Pseudomonadota > Gammaproteobacteria > Burkholderiales > Casimicrobiaceae > Casimicrobium. The sequence continues at coordinate 810 of JAYUWL010000216.1, read as the reverse complement.
GTGCTCCAGGTCACATTCATGACGCCATTAAGCGCGAAAAGTACGGCTATCAGTAGCCGTTGACGCGCGGATCGAGCACGTCGCCATGCCCAGACACCTGCGATCGCACAGCAAATAAAAATCGTCGTCCATGCGGGGCCGAACAACCAGTCTGGCGGTTGAAAGAACGGCTTCTTGAGGCCGAAGTACCAAGGCCCAAGACGCGTCAGCCCAGCCCCTGTTGTAGCGACAGCAGCAGCAGCAGCAAAGGCAGCAATGAGGGACTGAACCCAGATCGGTGTGCCATGTGCTCGTTTCGTGCTGCCTGTGCCAATCATGGTCGAACCAGACCGGTGAGATGTGTCATGTCTTTCAGAAAGATGCGAGCGTGAGCCATGGGGTCGGCCTTGACGAGGTTCTTGTGCATGTAGGCCTTCCAGGTGAGGCGCTGAACGTCGGGGTCAGCATAGATCGTGACGAAACGTTCGCGGCGTTTGTCGCTGGAGTACCAGAACGATTGCATGACGCCAAGAATCCAGAACACGCGGCCATGTGCTTTCATGAATTTCTTTCGGGCCGTTTGGAGCGCACTCACCTCACCGGTGGTCAGGCACAATGCGGCGGCTTTAACCGCGAATTGTCCACCCAGCATAGTGTAGTAAATACCTTCGTCAGAAGCCGTCGCAACGACGCTGGCCGCATCGCCCGCCAGCAACACGTCGCGCCCGTTGTCCCAGCGCTTGACCGGCTTCATCGGAATCGGCGCACCTTCATGGCGAAGCGTTTCAAGCTCGCTCATGCCGCATGCCTTGCGCATTTCAGCGGCCAAGC
>JAYUWL010000215.1:0-3698 GCA_043753585.1 Burkholderiales bacterium | reverse complement strand
GCGCATGCCCCCAGAATACGATGGCCCTCAGGTTTGAATCCTGATCAATGGTCTCGTTTGGATCGAGCACGCCGTCGATCCAGCGGGACACCGTCATCCCCGGTTTTTCCATCATGACTTGCGAAGCAAATTGCTTTTTCAGCCATTCGTAATCCACACCCCAGACGGTAGACCAATGCTTCCATGCACCGGTCGCCAGGCCGTAGTATCCCGGAAGTGAATCCGGGTTCGGTCCGACGTCGGTCGCTCCTTGCACGTTGTCGTGACCACGGAAGATGTTGGCACCGCCGCCCGATACGCCAATGTTGCCAAGCGCCAGTTGCAAAATGCAGCTCGCGCGAACAATGGCGTTGCCGATGGTGTGCTGCGTTTGCCCCATGCACCAGACGATGGTCGACGGCTTGCTAAGTGCAAACATTTTCGTGATTTCCAGCATGCGCGCCTCTGGCACACCACACGCAGCTTCAACGTTGTCTGGTGTCCATTTCGCCATCACCTCTTCTTTGATCTTATCCATGCCATAGACACGATCGTTAATGTACTTCGTGTCTTCCCAGCCATTTTTGAAAATGTGGTGAAGCATGCCGAACAGGAACGCGATATCAGAGCCCGAGCGAATACGCACAAACTCATCGGCCTTCGCCGCAGTGCGGGTGAAGCGCGGATCGATCACGATCAGCTTGGCACCGGTTTCTTTGGCGTGCAGCATGTGCAACATCGACACCGGGTGAGCCTCGGCGGCGTTCGACCCGATATACAACGCACACTTGGTGTTCTGCATATCGTTGTACGAATTCGTCATCGCACCATAGCCCCAGGTATTTGCAACTCCCGCGACCGTGGTGGAGTGACAAATACGCGCCTGATGATCACAGTTGTTGGAGCCAAACATGCTCACAAACTTCCGGAACATGTAGGCCTGTTCGTTGCTGTGCTTCGAAGAGCCTACCCAGAAAACGCTATCAGGACCTGCTGTTTTCCGGAGATCAAGCAGCTTGTCGCCGATCTCGTTCATCGCCTGCGCCCAACTGATCCGGACGTACTTGCCGTTCACCAGCTTCATCGGGTATTTCAGACGGTATTCGCCGTGGCCGTGCTCACGAATCGCGGCACCTTTGGCGCAGTGAGCGCCCAAATTGATCGGAGAATCAAACACAGGTTCCTGCCGGGTCCAGACACCGTTTTCAACAATGGCATCAATGGCGCAACCCACCGAGCAGTGCGTGCAGACGGTGCGTTTGACTTCCGCTTTTCCGCTACCTGCAGCAGGCGCAGCAGCGTCTACTTTTCCGACAAAGCCAAGCGGCAACTGGATGGCGAATGCGCCTGCTCCGAGACCCAGGCCTGAGCGCTTTAAAAACGAGCGGCGATCCAGCGTGCTCCAGGCCTTGGCCCCGCCAAACCGACGCATTGACGAATGTTCGGACAGGCGCGTGCCATCCACATCGTGAGATTTTCTTACCAGCATGATGTCCTCCGGAAAACTGGGGCGACTACGCTAAACGCGAGCCAGGTCGTAGTAGGTGCGCACGTGTTCTGTGTCCTGATAGCCAGCGCCTTCGGGCACGACTTTTTTTGCGACGGAGGGAACAGCGTGCTTGACCGCAGGCACCACTGCCACCACAACTGCGCCTGCGGCGCCGACACTGCCGGCCAGCAAAAAGCCACGACGTTTCATATCCGCGCCGGATTTGTTGCTACTCATAAACGCACTCCTTCATACAACTTATACAAGCCTCACACATCGATGGCGAACCCTTCGCGTTCAACCAGCAGGAAGCAAGTCAACCATTGTGCAACGACGCCGTAGAAATTAGCAAGCGGAGATTTCACTATTGCGCTGCAACAAAGCTCAAACCACGCCGCGATATGCGCTTCAAAAAATTGCCTTTGGGTCGACAAAGACGCGGGCGCAATGCCATCAGCCCCGACAATCAATAGACGCATGACTTCGCACAGTGCCGCAAGATGATCTTCGACGACCGTTTGCGATTCGAAGCGGGCAAACCCTAGTGTGGCAAGCGTGCCGCGCACTTCGGCCAGCGGCGTCTCCATCATGAACCCCGTCAGGTGATGCGACGCGTGCAAATTGACGGGCGCTTTGCCCACGCCGATGAACAATGCATCGAACTCTTCGCGCGCGGCATCAGCATCCATCCCGGATGACGCAGCGATCAGTTTTGACCAGGCAAGCGACAGCGGCTCGCCGTTGTCATCGCTCGCCAGCGGAGGCGAACCGGCGATGGCTTGCAGCAGCGCTTGATCCGGCGCATCAGCGAACAGACGCGAAGTAAGCGCGTAGAAATTGGCTCGACCGTGGTCTTCCGGTGACACGTACGCGCCCAGTTTGAGTGGTGCCATCTTGCCGCTCATTTCGCCAGATTCCGGATGTCCAGTGGATTTTCCTCTGAGTACAAATCCACCACGCGGCAGTCAGCACACATCTTGATGCGGTTGCGCGATTGCTCGTCCGGAAACATGCTGTGCGTCGCCAGTTTGTTGAACATGTTTTCAATCATCTTTTTGGCACCGAGTGGTTTGCCGCAGCGCAGGCAGCCGAGAATTTCTGCCTCGTTGAGTACGCGTGGTTTCTTCGCTTCGGGTGTGAGATTCAAGCGCGGAACCAGCGTGATCGCCTGCTCAGGGCACGTCGTTTCGCAGAGTCCGCATTGCACACATTTCGTTTCGATAAAGCGTAGTTGTGGCTGCTCGGGGTTGTCCGCTAACGCGCCCTCCGGACAGGCTCCAACGCATGCAAGGCACATCGTGCACTTGTCTGCATTAACCAGGATTTCGCCAAACGGCGCTCCCTTCGATAATGCGATCACGGTCTTTGGCGCCGGAGCGTGCAGCAGGAGATGCGTGAATACGGCATCCAGTGTGCCGCGCTTGTCGTTGCTCAAATTAAACGTTGCCGGTATGCGAACGGCAAGACCGCGCGACGCGTCCCAAAGCGTTGACGCCAACGCGGCTTCCGTGATGACTCGAACGCGTGCATTCTGATATGCGAGCGCCGCCAGTATCGCGTTGGCAATATCCGCCTGTGCCCGCAGCGCTTGGCCGTATTCGGGTGCGATGTCTGCCGTAATCAAAACCACCACGTCGGTCGCACCGAACGCGAACGCGCCAAGCCATACGTCGAGCCCGGCCGCGGCAGGATGATGCAACGTTAATGGCAGGTAGCGCGCGGGCAGGCCATCACCCTTCCTCGCAAGCGCGGCAAGCGCATTTATCCCACCGGTGCCGTCATGCAGCAAGATCGCTGCATCTTTGCCGCCCGCCGCGTGGTAAGTGCGCAGCAATATTTTCAACTGCGCGCCCAGGTCAGCAACACGCGGCACGACATAAGACAGCGCGCCTGATGGACAAACCGTCGTACACGCACCGCAACCCATGCAGAGCTGCGGTGTGACCTCAATTTGATCGCCCTTGGGCGCGATGGCTTTCGTCGAGCACACATCGATGCACTGCGTGCAACCGGTCTTTTTGTTGCGACCGTGCGCACAAATATTAGCTCGATAGTTAAAGTATTTGGGCTTCTCGAATTCACCCACGAGCGTCGCGACTTCAGCGATCATTTTCACGCGCGAAATGGCGTCGGTGCCTGGAGCGAAGTAACCTTGCGGTGGCTGATGTTGCGGGAAGAGTTTCGCCTCGCCCAGATTGATCACAACATCGAAATCACCGCCGCGCGCAAC
>JAYUWL010000214.1:0-11172 GCA_043753585.1 Burkholderiales bacterium | reverse complement strand
ACACGCTCTCAAACACCACGAGTTTGGGGCGCTCCGGGCTCACGCTGGCGAGCTTCGCTTCAAGATCGGCGACGTTGTTGTGCTCAAAAATAATCCGGTCACAGCCGGCGCGACGAATGCCTTCGATCATCGAGTTGTGGTTATCGCTGTCGGAGAAGACGACAGTTCCCGGCAGCAATTGGCCGAGCACGGTGAGCGCGGCCAGATTGGCGCTGTAGCCGGAGGTAAAGGTGAGCGCAGCGGGCTTATCGTGCAGCGCGGCCAGAAGGCGCTCCAACTCCACATGCAGCGCGTTGGTGCCGCCAATATTGCGGGTGCCGCCAGCGCCGGTGGCGCCATCGTCAATGGCCTTATGCATTGCTGCGCGGACGTCGGGGTGGTGCGCCATGCCGAGATAATCATTTGAGCACCAGGTGACGACTTCGGTGAGGCCATTTGGGCCCGCCCATTGCACGGTCGGGTAGCGGCCTGCCGGGCGGACGAGCTCTGCGAAAATTCGATAACGGCCTTCGCGCTTTAACGCATCAATGCGTTGGGCGAAGAGGGCGGGGTAGTCAGAAGAGCGGATCAAAACACGGTGCTTTCACAGTCGATGCTTAATTTTACGGCGCAAACGCCTTCAGGTCCTGGAGCGTCTACAGTGCACGCGCCTTCCGGCGTTGCACGGGCGATTTGGCGTACCGGGCGGTTTTCGTGGCCGGTGGGGTCCGACGACCCGCCTTTGGTGATGGGGATTGTCAACGTAACGCCGGATTCTTTCTCTGACGGCGGTCAACATATGACCAAAGAATTGGCAATTCGTCACGCGGAACTGCTGGCTTCCGAGGGGGCGGACATTCTGGACGTCGGCGGGGAATCGACGCGGCCCGGCGCGCCCGAGGTTAGCGTTGAGACTGAGCTGGCGCGGGTGTTGCCGGTGATTCGGGCGTTAGTGGGTAGCGGGCATTGCGTATCGGTGGACAGCCGAAAGCCCGAGGTGATGCGGGAGGCGATTGCGGCGGGGGCCTCGGTGGTGAATGATGTGATGGCGCTGGCTGCACTGGGGGCGGTCGCCGTTTGTGCGGACGCCGATGTGGGCATCGTGCTCATGCACATGCAGGGGCAGCCGGGGACCATGCAGGCCGCGCCGGTGTATGCCGATGTGGTGATGGAGGTGGGTGAGTTTTTGCGCTCGCGGGCTTTGGCGTGTGAGGCGGCAGGGATTTCCCGCGAGCGGATTGCGCTTGATCCGGGGTTTGGTTTTGGCAAGACGCTGGAGCACAATCTGGAGCTCACGCGGAAGCTGGATCAGCTGGTGGCGCTGGGTTATCCGGTGCTGGCGGGGTGGTCGCGCAAGGCGACACTCGGCAAGCTGACGGGGCGCAGCGAGGCGGCGGAGCGCGTGTCAGCAAGCGTTGCCGCAGCGCTCGTGTGCGTGCAGCGGGGGGCGAGCATTGTGCGGGTTCATGATGTGGCGGCGACGGTCGATGCGCTTAAGGTTTGGCGGGCGATGACCCTGTAGGAGTGGCTCTGGCGCGACCCACGGTGGCAAACGCCCACATGGGTCGCGCCAGAGCCACTCCTACAATACGTCGATGAATACTAGAAAATATTTCGGCACCGATGGCGTGCGCGGCGAGGTGGGCGTTGCGCCGATTACGCCGGATTTCATCATGCAGTTGGGGCATGCGACGGGGCGGGTGCTGCGTGCGCAGTCGAAAGTGGGCAAACGGCCTTCGGTATTGATCGGTAAGGACACGCGCATTTCCGGATACATGCTGGAGGCGGCGCTGGAGGCGGGTTTGTCGGCAGCGGGTGTCGACACCGTGCTGACCGGGCCGCTGCCGACGCCGGCAATTGCCTACCTGACACGTGCGCTTCGTTTGCAGGCAGGGCTTGTGATCTCGGCTTCGCACAATCCGTTTCAGGATAACGGCATCAAGTTTTTTAACCATCGTGGTGACAAACTCTCCGACGCGGCGGAGCAGGAGATTGAGGCCGAGATTGATCGCGGCCTGCGCTGCGTGCCTTCGGGCGAACTAGGCAAAGCCAGGCGCTTGAACGATGCGCCAGGTCGTTATGTGGAATTTTGCAAGCGGGCGTTTCCGTCGGAGCTGTCGCTGCGCGGTTTGAAGATTGTGGTGGACTGCGCGCATGGTGCGGCATATCAGGTCGCGCCCGCCGTGTTTCATGAATTGGGCGCGGAGGTGGTGAGCCTCGGCGTGTCGCCCGACGGGTTGAACATCAACAAAGACGTCGGCGCGACGCATCCGGATTATTTATCCGAGATGGTGGTCAAGCATGAGGCGGACATCGGTATCGCGCTCGACGGCGATGCCGATCGCCTGTTGATGGCGGACGCGCATGGACACCTGTACGACGGCGATCAGCTCGTATTTATCATCGCGTCGCACCGCAAAGCGCGTGGTGAACTGGGTGGTGGCGTGGTAGGCACCCAGATGACCAATTACGGCCTGGAGATGGCCTTTGCGCGGAACGGAATCGATTTCGCGCGGGCCAAAGTCGGTGATCGCTACGTGCTGGAAATCCTGCGCGAGAAACAGTGGCTGATCGGTGGCGAAAATTCGGGCCACATCTTGTGCCTTGATCGACACACCACGGGCGACGCGACGATTGCGGCGCTTGAAGTGTTGCGTGCGCTGGTCGAGCGTGGCGTGTCGCTGGCGGATGCGGCAAAGGATGTAGATCTTCTGCCGCAGGAGCTTATCAATGTGCGCATCGATAAAGCGTCGGCGTGGGCCGATAAGCCCGGCGTAAAGGCCGTGCTTGCCGACTGGGAATCGCAGCTTGCCGGACGCGGGCGGATTTTGCTGCGGCCTTCGGGCACGGAGCCCGTCGTGCGGGTAATGGTTGAGGCGGAGGACGCGACCATGGCGCGCATTGGTGCTGAGGCGATTGCTGCGGCTGTGGCGGCGTAATTGGCTGGCGTTTCGGACAGGGAATGCGTGCCGATTACTTCGCCGCGGCAGGCTTGATGTGGTGCGTACAGCCGCTCTTTTTTATCGCAGCGACCCTGGTCGTCACATTCATGCTTTATCGTATGCAATTCCACTCACGGACGCAGGACGTCTTGTCGGAAGCGCGGAAGTAACTTTTCGCTGTGTCCGTTGATGCATGTAGATCCAACGCGAAATACTGATAAAGCCAATAATGCATCGTTTGAGTCATTCAGCCCTTATGCAGTGGTCATTGCGGAATAAAGCTGTACTCCCGTTGGCGCTCCTTTTCCTGGTCATTAGCGCCACGTTGACATCGGTCGCTTCAGCGCAAATACCCGTTGCCGCAAAGGAGCCCGTCGCAGAACGCGTGCTGACCGGAACCACTCCGACCGCGGCTGATCTAGTCAATCCGGTTGCTCGGCCTACGGGCCACACTCGCCCGAAGATCGGGCTCGTGCTCTCAGGTGGTGGTGCTCGCGGAATTGCTCACGTTGGCGTGCTGAAAGAGCTCGAAGCCGCGCGCATTCCGATTGACTTTGTCGCGGGCACCAGCATGGGTTCGATCATCGGTGGCCTGTACGCAAGCGGGATGACACCCTCCGAGCTGGAACGGCGCATTCTTGCGATGAACTGGGACGCCGTGCTGTCGGATCGCCCGCCTCGCGAAGAGCTGTCGTTGCGGCGCAAAGCCGATGATCTCAGGCTTTCGATGCCGATTGAATTCGGAATGCGCGACGGCCAGCTGCGAGCACCGCGCGGCGCGGTCGCGTCGACCGGGCTTGAGAACGTGCTCAAGAACCTGACCGATAGCTTACCGAACAGCGTGATGTTCGATAAGTTGCCGATCCCGTTTCGAGCGGTTGCCACCGATCTGGTGACCGGTGAAGCGGTCGTGTTTGATCGCGGCGAACTGGCCGCTGTGATGCGCGCCAGCATGAGTGTGCCCGCCGCGTTTGCGCCGGTTGAAATCGGTGGACGCATGCTGGTCGACGGCGGGTTGGTGGACAATTTGCCGATCGCCGTGATGCGCAAGATGGGCGCGGACATCGTCATCGCAGTCAACATTGGCTCGCCACTGTTGCCGCGCGAAGAACTGGGCTCAATCCTGGGCGTGGGGTTGCAAATGCTCAACATCCTCACCGAGCAAAATGTGCGCACGTCGCTGGCGTCGCTCAAGGCCACCGACGTATTAATCGTGCCGGATCTCGCGAAGATCAGCGCCACCGATTTCAACCTCGGCGCCGACGCCATGAATCGTGGGGCTGAGGCGACGCGAGGCGTGTTGCCGCTGTTGTCGGGGTACTCGTTATCCCCTGCTGATTATGTGCAACAACTCGTCGTGCAGCGACGCGCAGCCGCGCCTTCGCGCATCGACGAAATTCGCGTTGAAGGCGGCACCTATGCGAGCGCCGACACCATTCGCGCGCAGCTCTCATTCGCGGCGGGCGCACCCTATAGCCGTCCGCAACTGGAGCGTGATCTGACATGGCTCGACGGCCGTGGCGACTTCGAGCGACTGGATTATCGAATCGTGACCGAGCGTGATCGCAACGTGCTGCTGCTCAACATTCAGGAGAAATCGTGGGGGCCGAATTACTTTCGTTTTGGCCTGAATCTCGGCACCGATTTCAAAGGTCAGGGCGAATTTAATTTCATCGCGAACCACACGAAGCGCTGGGTCAACAGCCTCGGTGCCGAGTGGCGAAACGAGTTCCAGATTGGGCGATCACAACGTTTATCGACCGAGTTCTATCAACCGCTGCTGCCGTCCGAAACATTGTTCCTCTCCTTCGGCGCGGAACAGCGTCGCCGGCTTGCGAATGTCGGCAACGGACTGGGTAGTCGCCCGATCGCGCAGTTCAGCGGTATCAACACGCGGGCGTCGCTTGATCTCGGCACCGCATTCGGTCGTTACGGTGAATTTCGTATCGGCCCGTTGTACGAGCGCGTCAGCATTTCACCGACCATTGGCGACCTGAGTTTCACCGGCGTGCGCTCGAACGAGTCCGGAGTGCAGGCCAGCATGGTGATTGACCAGCGTGATTCGGCCACATTCGCGCGCAGCGGTTATCGCATCGAAGCCGACGTGCATCGCGCCTTGACCGGGTTCGGGGCAGGCAGCAATTTTTCTCGCTATCAATGGTCATCGGAATATGCCAAAACTTTCGGCGCCAATACGTTTGATGCCGCGCTCAAATTCGGTGGTTCGTACAGCAAAGCGCCCTCCGCATATCCGTATTTTGAACTGGGCGGTTTCCTGCAACTCTCCGGCCTGCGTGCCAACGAATTGCGTGCTGATCAGATCGCGCTATTCAGGCTGATGGCCTTCCGGAAGATCGGCAACATGCCCGCCTTCGGTCGCGGCATATATCTCGGCGGCTCGCTGGAGGCAGGTACCACCGATGCGCCGAATACTCCCAATGCGGACGCCAAACGCATCTATGCGAGTAGCGTTTTTATCGGACTAGATACCTCGATCGGCCCGTTCTATCTGGGCTACGGGCATGCGAGCGGTACGCGGCGCAGTGCTTATTTATTTTTGGGCCGCCCTTAGGCCAGCTTGGCTCAGGTACCTCGCCAGGCACCGGCGAATGCCAGCCGACGTTGAATCCCATTCATCGCAAATAACCGCAATCCATCCCGTGCCCCTGTTGATGAAAACTGCATGTGTTTAGCTTTCACTCCCTACCCAAACCACCCCGGGAGAGCATCATGCCATCATCCATCCAGACGCTATCCACAGCCTTCGCGCTGCGTTCATTCGCCACGCTGATTTCGCTTGCTGCGGTCAGCTTTGCTTTCACACTCGGCGCAGCGCCCGCGTCTGCTGAAACACACATCAACTGGTCATGGGGCAGCAAGATGATTCGCGGCTCGGGCAATGTGGTTACGTTGCCCGTTGCGACGGCTGCGTTTGATCAGGTGTCGGCACAGGATGGCATTCGCGTGGTGTTGCGGCGTGGCTCCGTACAAAAGGTTTCGGTCAAGACCGATGACAATTTGCAGGCACTGGTCGAGGCCAAAGTGGACGGCCCCCGACTGCTGCTACGAATGAAACCTAATTCAACCGCGCATAGTGAAAGCGGTGTCGAGGTAATGATCGATTACATGTCGCTCAACGCGCTAGCGCTGCGCGACGGCGCACGCGGTGATCTCGATGTTGCCGGCGGCAGCACATTCCGCGCGGATGCGAGGGACGGCAGCTCGTTCATCATCGCCCAGGCGAGCGCGAACGAGTTTGAACTGTCAGTGAGTGATGGTGCCAGCGCGGCGGTTCCCAGGGCAACCGCATCGGCTTGGCAGCGCTACAAGGTGGTTGATGGCGCGCAACTGACAGTCATTGACGCCACCAGTGATCGCGTTGTGATTTCCGTGGCCGATGGCGCAAACATGACGCTGCGCATGGTCAACGCGAAACGCATCGACGTCTCGGTCGCGGACGGCGCTCGCCTTGATGTGGCGGGCGTGGCGCAGCAGCAGAATTTCTCGTTGACTGACGGTGCAGAGGTCAACGCAGTGCGTTTGCAGGGAATCAGCGCGCAGGTGCGCGCGGCCGACGGCAGCTCATTGAAACTGGGCGTCGTGCAGTCGTTGAACGCCGATATGCAGGACGGCAGTACTGTGCGCTACGCCGGAGATCCAGCGGTGACGATGAACACTCGCGACGGGTCGTCGGTTCGCAAAATCTAGGGAAGCGCTTAACAAGTGTGGGCTTTCAAAGCGCACCAGGCAACGCTGCAATCAGCGCATCCCGTCTACTTCCAGAGGACAAAGGGCGTGCGGTCGAGGGGGCTGTTCGCGGAGCGCCTGGACTCGAGGACTGCGACGACTGCTTGCAGCTTCTCGGTGGCGTGAAACTTGACCAGTGCCACAGTACCGTTACCCGAGCCTGCCGGTCCCGGACCGTTCGCGTTAGGGCCATCCACCCATAACTGGCCCAAGCTGGCGGAATAACTGCCCGCCCACGACTGTGCGCTGACTCGATCCGTAATCGCCAGTTGCGGCACGCTGCTGGGCGTTGTGCCGGGGTTCATTACCGTAACGAGGTGGCTGGTGTCCGGGCTGGAAAAGGCTCTGCATTTCAGGGCAGAGCACCCGGTGCGTTCCAGGCTCGAAGGATTCGTCCACAAGGAAGGCGCATCGCCTTCAAAAATGTCGCCGATTAAAGTTTGCGAATTCGCGGACGTTGGCGCATTGAAAGTCAGCCACTGTGCAACCCCGTCAGCGCGAACCACTCGATGCAACGGATCAGCCTGCGCGTAGGGTGCAGTGTTCCCCCATAAAGATTGCAATCCGTTGATACCCGCCTTGAACCAGTCAGTAGTTCCCGTACCGCTGCTGGCACTCAGCAAGACACTCGCTGATCCGTCAAGTTCGAGCTGAGGCGCACTGTAGCGCGCATAGGTGAAGCAGTAGAGGGCGGGGGCAACGCACCCACGAGAGTAGGAGATAGGTTGAAAATCGACAGTTGACGCTGTACGGATAGCAACATGATCGCCAAATAATCCTCTCGACACCAGCGCTACATCGGCCGCTTTGGTGCGCACCACGGACACACCGTTAAGGAAGCCAGCGCGCGTCGGCACCGTCGCATCAACGCGCTCAAAGGCGAACGCGGCCACCGGCGCACTAAAGTTCCACACCTCGCCGCGCAGTTCAGCCAGGGCGATCGCATCGCGATTTGATACCACCCACGCAGCGAGCGCAGTGTGCTCGTACGTTTCACTAAAGCTCACGAAGATCGGGGTGGCCGGATCGCCCGGTGTGACTGCGGCGACATACTCCACCGGGAATGCGGTTACCGTGCGCCACTCATTGCGAGCGCAGTCAAAATAATCGCGATACCAGTTTCGCGCATCGCGATAAAAAACGGTAGGCACACCCGCTACGTCAAGCCGCTGCACGGCGGCCACGCCACCGCTGGACCCCAACGCGATGGTGGTGGCGGGTTGCCAGCCTTTGGTCGGCGAGAAGCGCTGGGCGATCCAGCCATTTCCGCCTGAACCAATCGCACTGATACCGCCGCATGAGTCAGCATGGCTGCTCACCGCGGCTGAATTCGAGAAGGACACCCGGCTCAATTGCGCAGCGCTCCACTGGCGCGGCACCTCAACAACTGCGGGGGGCTCCGATCCGCCGCCACAGCCACTTAAGCCCGTGATCGTCACCAGCGAGACCAGCGCAATGCCTTTGTTGACGGTCGACATGCATCTGAAGATGTTTAGAAGTCGCATAGAAAAAACTTGTAGTTGATCTGGTGGATCGCCGCCGATTTCACCGGCGTTCGCAGCAAGGTTGCGATTTTCGGCATCGCTGCTCGTGACTTTCGTCGCAGTTGCCGCAGCGTCACTGTCCAAGACTAGCAGACCCTGCGGTGGCGGTCGCGCGGACATTTGCAGATTAATCGTAGTGTTGGCGCGCTGGACCACCGGTCACTCCAAAAAAGAGACGAAATATCCCCCTTAAGTAGTTAGGAGAAAAACGCGCTCACCGGACGTACGCTCAGTGCTCAACGACAAACGTCGAGGGACAGCATGGGCGAGCATCAAAGAGCAATGTTCATGCGCGCTGCCAACAACACGGCCACCACGTTTCGTCCAGATGTGCGACGCACCCGTGTCACTTTCAAAGGCGACAAAGCCTTCGCGGGTGGCAGCACCAGCAACCCCGGCCGCGGCGCGTTCTATCTGAGCTCGGGATAGGAGCGTAGGGGCAACGTCGTGCACACTGACTTGATGAGTCTCCTAGCGCGAAAGCTTGATCGTCTTTTCCAGCAGCGCCCAAACTGCCTCGGCTTCGGCCGAAAATTTTTGATCGACAGTCAATCTGACCTCAAGAATGCGGTTGTTGACGACGCTTGCAAAGGTCGTTTCAATAGTTTCAGAGCTTGCCGCACCGCCAGCGCTTTTCGGCACGCCGATCAGCGCGAATCCGACGCCGCTCAAATCGCCCAGTTTGTTCACGTCAACCGTCGCGCTCGGGCCCACCAGCCCCGCGGCAGCGGCTTCTTTGCGCGCCTGGACGACGGCGGCTGCGGTCGCCTGTTTGTCGCTGACCGTACGCAGGCTGACGATGAGATTGGGCCCGGCAGGACGCGTTTTGTGTTTGAAATTCACCACCAGACTAGTTGCAGTGTCCTCAATCACCACGGGCGCGAGGAAGTCCGGGTACTGCATGGACAACTGCAACCGGGTGAAGACGGGATTGCCTACGACCGCAACCGCAGGCATCACCAGTGAGTGTTGCAGCAGCGCGGAGACGGCATCGATGGCGGGCGTTCTCGTGGCAACAATTTCCAGAAATTCCCAGATCTCCTCCCCGTGAAGCACGGACGCGAAGCGCACCGAAGGCGAGGTGACGACACCTTTGCCCGGCATTGCCGAGCCGTCGGCGGAAAAGCTGCCGTACGACGAAAACGGCGTAGAAGTTGTGTTGCCGGTAGCCTTCTGAATATTGCCGACCGCTGTTTCGTGAACGCTACTGAAGTAAGCCATTCGCCTGGCGAGTGAGTCGGTCGGCGTGACCTCCGGTGCCAGCGGTTTGCGGGTGACCCAAAGCTCAAGCTGCTGGCCATCTACCTTGCAGACCAACGCACGGTCGGCGCTTTGGCACACGCCGGGCGCGTCGAAGGTGGCACCGTTGATGGTAACCGGGGCGGCGCTTGCGGGCGCGATAGCCGCGCACAGCAGCGCAGCGACAGAGAAAGCGATGATTTTTTTCACGGAGGACATTTCGTTGGGGAGCTGTTGTGCGCCCGATCGAAGCCGCGGACGCCCCGTATTTGACCATGCGTCAGCATCTGGGCACATACCCCACAATACAAAGTCCACGAGGCATTGAAAGGGGCTGTCGACGGTGCCGGGGCGCACTGGGCAATTTATCGAAAAGTCGCCTAGCTTGGCATACTCTGTCCCACAGCTCATACAAACGCCAACGCTCACCGCACACATTGATGAAACAATCCCAATCACTTTCCGATGAATCACGATCGCTCTGGTTATCGGCGACCGCCGATGCCGCGCTGCAGGCGATGGTCAACGCTAACACCTTCACCCGCGGCAAAACGTACGCGGCCTCAGGTGCGGTGGTGCTGAGTGACAGTAAAAGCACCGCTGAGCCGCCTGCAGTGTCCGCCGTCGTAAACGGCACCCAGGCTTATCAGACCGCGCTGGCGCTTGATGACGACGACGCATTAAGTGGTGAGTGCAATTGCGAAAACGCCCGTGCTGGCTGGTTTTGCAAGCATCAGGTCGCGCTTGCACTGGTCTGGCGCGCGACGCTCGAGGGCACGCCGATTGTCGTGGAACCTGCGGCGCAGAAAAAGGTAGCCGCGGCAGCAAAGCGGGCGCAAACGGTTAAAAGCAATGAACAGGCACTTCGCGACTTCTTGCTGGCGCAAGACGCTGCGGCGCTCGCGGGCAAGTTAATCGAGATGGCGGAGCGAGACCGCGCTGTGTTGCGTGAATTGCAGCAGTGGCGAAAGATCACGGCGGCACAATCCAGTCCCGACGATTTAAAACCGCTGGTGACCGAGATACTCGACACCGGACGTAATTTTCTAGATTGGCGCGAGAGCCGCAATTATTGCGGCCGTGCGATGGCGGTGATTCCCGTGTTGCAGCGCGCCCGAAAACAGGACGCCCAAATGGCCGTCGGCCTGACCCTCCACGCACTCCGACGCTGCTGGGCGGTGCTCGAACACGCCGACGATTCTGATGGCGATATTGGCGGCGTGTGTGAGGCGATCGGTGGCGAATGGGTTGCCGCAATTGTTGCCGCCGGTGAGCAGCCCCCAGCGTTCGCGGAAACCTACCTTAAGGCGATGCTGGAAGACCCGTTTGGATCATTCGCTTCGGACGCCGTCGAAGCCGCCATGGGCGTTCCTGCGCTGATGCGCTATAGAAAACTCCTTGCCGCCGCGTGGCAACAAGCGGTTGCAGCCGTTGTCGCAGAGAGCGGCGCTGTCAAACAGCAATCCGCTCGCATCCGTATGTTGCGTGCCACGAGCCCGTCGCTGACCGACGCTTACTTTCAGATGAAGAGGCTTGAGCGCCTGCACATACGCCAACTGGAGGCCAGTGGCGATCACGAGGCGGTGCTCGCACTGCTTCGCGCAGCCGCCGAAACCGCGCACGGTCGAGGCGAAGCGATGCGGGTTGTGAATTACCTCGAAAAAATCGGTCGCCAGCGTGAGGCCCTGCTGGAGGCCGAAAAACTCGCGAAAAATGACCCG